>NZ_ANBH01000118.1:0-4009 GCF_000341185.1 Nocardiopsis chromatogenes YIM 90109 | reverse complement strand
GGCGGGGCGCCCGCCCGCCGCGCCGTACGGCTGGCCCGGCTGACCGTGGCCGGGCTGGGCCGCCGGAGCAGGGAGCACCGGGACGGGGGGCGCCGATGAGCAACGGGAGCCTCCCCCTCGCCGGGGTCATCGCCCTGCTGTGGGGGGCCATGTACCTGGTGACCCAGGTGCTCGCCGCCCCTCCGCTGGGCACCGGCACCACCGTGCTGATCGGCGCCGGCCTGACGACCGCGCTCGTCGTCGGCTACCCCTCGGCGCTGCGCGGCCCGCGCAGCAAGGGCCGGACGCCGTCGGCGCCCGCCCGCCTACAGCAGGGCCGACACGGCACCACCATCGCGGCGGTGGGCCGCTCCATGCCGCTGCGTTCCGGCCTGACGGCCGACGGGGCCCGCCGCACCGCCCAGCTGCTCCAGCCGCTGCTGAGCGGCGCCGCGGTCGCCATCACCGACCGGGAGCGGGTGCTGGCGTTCGCCGGTCCGGGCGCCGGGCACCACCGGTCGGGCGACGCCGTGGCCCCGCCGACCGCACGCGCACTGAGCCGGGGCAAGACCGTGCTCGTGCGCCGCGGGGGGGCACTGGACTGCCCCGCACCGGAGTGCCCCCTGCGGACCGCGGTCATCGCCCCGCTCACCGACGGCGGGCGCACCGTGGGGACACTGCAGGTCTTCCGGTGCGACGGGGCACTGGCGCCGCGCGGGGTGGTGGAGGGCCTCGCGGGCATCCTCTCCCTGCACCTGGAGCTCGCCGAGCTCAACCGCCGGCAGCAGCTCGCGGTGGACGCCAAGCTCGACGCGCTGCGGGCCCAGATCAACCCGCACTTCCTGTTCAACACGCTGAACACGATCGCCTCCAAGGCGCACACCGACCCGGAGGAGACCCGCCAGCTCCTGGTGCGCCTCTCCGACTTCTTCCGCTATGTGGTCCGCCAGGAGGGGCATTTCGCCGAGTTCGGCCAGGAGTACTTCTTCGTGCGCACGTACGTCTCCCTGGAGCAGGCGCGCTACGGGGAGCGCGTGCAGGTGCGCTACGACATCGACCCGCAGGTGCTCACCGCGCGCGTGCCGGTCCTCATCATCCAGCCCTTGGTGGAGAACGCGATCAAGCACGGCCTCACGGACAAGGTGGAGGGCGGGACGGTGACGCTGAAGGCCCGGGTGGACCCGCTGACCCGCACAACCTCCATCCGGGTCGCCGACGACGGGGCCGGCATCCCCGCCGACGTCCTGGAGCGGATCTCCAACGGCGAGCGCCGCCCGGGCGACGGCCAGGGGCTCAGCAACATCGCCGGCCGCTTGGCATCGCTCTACGGCGAACGCTATCGTCTTGACATCCGGTCCAGCGAGGGCGGTGGAACCGTCGTCGATCTGCAGACCCCCCTTGGATGAGCTATGCGCGCCCGATGCCTCATCGTCGACGATGAGGCCCCGGCCAGGGCCGATCTCCGCTACCTGCTGTCAAGGTTCGACCACGTTCAAGTCGTCGGAGAGGCCTCCAACGCCGAGGAGGCGCTGCTGCTCCTGGGGTCGCTCGACTACGACCTGGTCCTGATGGACATCCGCATGCCCGGCGGGACGGGCCTGGACATCGCGCGGCACCTGCGCGGCGGGGCCAATCCCCCCAGGATCATCTTCACCACCGCCTTCCCCGACCACGCGGTCGAGGCCTTCGACCTGGACGCCGCGGACTACCTGGTCAAGCCGTTCGACGCCGACCGGCTCGGGCGGGCCCTGGAGCGGGCGCTGGACCGCGCCCCCACCGGCCGCCCCGAGGAGCCGGTGGCCGCGCCCCCGGCACCGCGCCGGCCCGACCCCGCCGAGACCCCGCACCGGATACCGGTCACCAAGGGCGACCGGACCGTGCTGCTCGACGAGTCCTCGATCGTCTACGCGGGGGCCGCGCGCGGCTACTCCTACCTCCAGTTCGCCGACGAGCGGGTCCTGGTCAGCTACTCCCTGAACGAGCTGGAGCGGCGGCTGCACGGCACCCGCTTCTTCCGTGCCCACCGCTCCTACCTGGTCAACCTCGACTACGTGCGCGAGCTGGCCCCCGATTTCCGCGGCACGCTGATGCTGGTGATGGACGACCCCCGCAGGAGCCGCGTGGAGGTGTCCCGCCGCCAGGCCCGGGAGCTGCGGCGGATCCTGGGACTGTGAGCGCCCCGGGCCCGGCCCCGTCCCACGTGACGATGTGCGTCGGCGAGGGACGGATGGTGAACGCCCGATCCTCCGGCAAGTCCCGGCGCATCGCGCACCCCTCCAGGAGGAGTCGACCCACGGGTGACCGACCGGCCGCTTTGCGCGATCCAGGGCGGCGCCACTGTGCGGAGAGTGGGTCCTTTAGGGCCCCGGGGCCCAAGCGCCGGGATGATCGCCATCGGTAGCATTGCGGGGCCCCATCTTGATCCCCCCGGAGAAGCCTGTGCTGCGCCGGATCCATGCCCCCGACAAGGGCGCAGGGCTGACCGAGTACGCCGCGATCGTCCTGCTCGTGGCGGCACTGGTCGCCGCCGTCGGAATCGTCGGTCTCGGCGACCGGGTCGGCCGGTTGTTCTCCACCGGCGTGGACTGCGTCGAGCGGCAGTCCGATGACTGCGGGGAGACCGGCGGCGGGAACGGCGCCTCGGAACCGGAGGGCCCGGAACCGGAGGGCACCGGAACACCGATGGCCGGTCCGGTGTCCCCGGCCCCTCGGGAGTCCTACGAGTGCGGGATCTTCCAGGTGGCCTGCGACCTGGGGCAGGGCGCGGCGTCGGAGACGAGCGACCTCGTGACCGATGCCTGGGACGGCGTCCGGGGGACCGGCTGCCTGGTGCACATCTGCTCCAACGAGGAGTTCCGGGGCACCTGGTCGGGGGTCGGCGAATCGGCGGAGATGCTGTTCACCGACCCTCTGGGAGCCGC
The DNA here is from genome assembly GCF_000341185.1 of Nocardiopsis chromatogenes YIM 90109. GTDB lineage: Bacteria > Actinomycetota > Actinomycetes > Streptosporangiales > Streptosporangiaceae > Nocardiopsis_A > Nocardiopsis_A chromatogenes. Next base: position 1,109 of record NZ_ANBH01000118.1, on the reverse strand, counting down.
GGAGGAGAGCTGGAACGAGTTCACCGACGGGCCGCAGGAGGACTGGTCCAACGGGAACGAGACCAGGGCGGTGGGGCGCGGCCTCATGCTGGGGGCGTCCAGCATCTTCGGGCTGGGGCCGCTCCGCCTGCTCCCGGACCGCAAGCCCACACCGGACCGGCCCGCGGGCGACTACCGGGCCGACGCCGCCGAGGCGGCGCGGCGGGGAGACGTCTCCTCCGCCGAGCGCAACGCCGAACTGGCCGAACAGGTCGCGCAGGACAGCGAGGCCGCCGCACGGGAGAACCCGGACGACATCGACCTTCAGGACCAAGCGGAGCGGGACCGCCGCGAGGCCGACCAGGCCGCGCTGGAGGTGCACGGGGCCCGCGCGGTTGAGCAGATGCTGGAGATCCCCATCGGCAGGGAGCTCAACGGATCGCTGAACAGGAACGGAACGGAGATCGAGTTCTCCACCGACCCGAGGATGGAGGGGACCGCCCAGTACGACCCGTCCACCGACACCATCACGATCGGGCGGAACTTCCTCGACCGGCCCGATTCGGTGCTCACCCTGGTGCACGAGGCCGCGCACGCGCGCAGGGAGCACGGGAACGAGAACTATCCGCCCGTCGGCTACAGCCGCGACGACTACGTGCAGAACCAGCTCGAAAACGAGGCGGACTCACAGATCAGCGAGTTCCAGGCCGCGGAGGAGCTGCGCTCCCAAGGGCACGACATCCCGCTCAACCCCAGGGAGGAGTACTACAACGACCGGTACCTGCATTGGCTGGGGTACTACGAGGACAACGGGGCGTCGGGCGCCGCCGCGGAGACGATCGCCGCCGCCGCGGCCCGAGACGACCTCGCGCAGGAGATCGGTAGCATGATCAACTCGGTCGACGGGACCCCGTACCGGGACTACTACGGAAACTTCTGGGATTCGGTCAATGGTGGATGAACCCGCCCGGCGACCCGGCGGACACCGGTCCGGGCCGCCCCTGATTCTCGTCCTGCTCACTGCGGTGCTGCTCGCCGCCTGCACCCCCGACCCCACCGCCGACGAAGGAGCTCCCGCCGTGCCCAGCCCCGACGCCTCGGCCTCGCCCCCGCCCGACGTCTCCGAGGCT
>NZ_ANBH01000117.1 GCF_000341185.1 Nocardiopsis chromatogenes YIM 90109 | reverse complement strand
CCCCCCCCCCCCCCCCCGCCGACGAAGGACCCCCCGCCGTGCCCAGCCCCGACGCCTCGGCCTCGCCCCCGCCCGACGTCTCCGAGGCTGCGCCGATGGCGGACGAGCGGCGGCTCCTCGTCGAAGCGCTCTGGGAGGCCGACGGGCCGGGCGACGCCGACCTGGCGGTGCGCATCGCCTCCGCCGACGCGATGGCCGCCTCGGTCGTGGAGGACGAGACCGTCCCCGAGGACTGGAGGCTGCTGCTGTTCCAGGACACTGCGGCCGCGCACGGGGCCGCGGTGTACGCGGTGGTCGGCCCGGAGGGGGAGGCGATGGTCCTGTCCGCCGACCCCGCCGCCTACCAGGAGTTCGCCCGAGCGGCCGGGGTGCGGGTGGAGTCGGCCGACGACGCCCTGGCGACCGCCGAGTTCTTCCTGGACAAGACCCGCGCCCTGGGCAGGCACCAGGTCGTGCTGGAGTCACCGGAGGACGCGCTGCTCTCCCGGCTGGCGAGCGACACCTCCGCGGCCGAGGAGCAGCTCAAGCGGAAGGTCAAGCCCCCGGCGGTGAAGAAGACCCGCAAGGGCCACCAGGTCACCCTCTACGTGCAGCGCGCGGACAGGGTCGATCGGTGGAAGGGGACCGTCACCGGGGACGGCGGGGTCGACGGGGGGTTCACCCCGGTGATCGAGGGACTGCCCGTCGACTTCCGCACCTGACCCCGTACCCCTGGATGAGCCCCCTCCTCCCCGTCCCCGCCCCCGGTAAGGGAGGGGAGGAGGTCGAAAGCGAGGACCGTTGCGCTCCCCGAACCCCGCCCCCTTGACCGCGGCGCGCGTCGTCCTGTGGGTCATGGCGGCCCTCTTCTCGGCGTCGTCGCTGCAGATCCTCCTCATCGCGGGCGGATTCCTCGGCCTCGGTACGGCACTGCCCTACGCCGTGATCGCGGCGCTCTGCGCCCTGTGCGCGCTCCGCCTGCCCCGCTTCGCGCTCGGCGGGGCGGTCGGCGTGCACGTCCTGCTGGCCCTGGTCTTCTTCACCCAGATGGCCCGCATCGGCCTGGGTGAACCCATGGGCCTGGTGGGGATGGTCCTCCCGCTGACCGCCGCGGCCCTGTTGCTCCTGCCGTCCAGCCGCGAACACCTGCGCGGGAACCGGAGGTAGCCCCGGCGGCGGACCCGGCAGCGGCCGTTGGTCCCCGTAGATGGAGATGCCGGGGAGACGGCCCTCCTCCGCGTCCGCCTCGGAGCCCTCGTGCACCCGGCGCTCTTCGCGGGCGGTGTCGGCCACACACGCATTACGTGTGCCTGCCACGTCTGATCCCCGCCCCCATTCGTGGACGAGGGCGTCCTCGCGATGCCGACATCCGGGAAGCCTCATCCGCATCCCCGGCGCGGCGGCCGCCCCGGCCGAGGTCCGAGCCGGGCGGTCAGAGTGAGCCCGAGCCGCGCGCCCCCTATGCCGAGGGTGGCCGAGCGCCCGGCCCTTGCGGCCGGGGAGAACCGTCGGTCGCCGGGGGCGGGCCCGGTTCCCTTCCGTTCTCCGGCGGCCTCCGGCGGCGCTACGCCGGGGTGCGGAGGAGCCGGGTGCGGAACAGCTCCAGCACCTCGTCCAGTGCGGCCCGGGTCGGCTGGCCCGGCTCGTCGATCAGGTGCTCGGTCAGCACGGAGTGCGGCGGGGTGGAGGCGTCGGGGGCGGCGTCGGCGTCCTCCAGCTCCACGGCGGTGAACGCCTCACCGAGTTCCCGGCGCAGCGCGGCGAACCGGTCGCCGGGCACGAGGCGGTCCCCGCGGAACCGCATGCCGAGCACCCGCAGGCCGCCGCGCGCGCAGCGGTCCTTGACGACGGCGAGTTCCTCCTCGGAGATGTCGGTGACGGCGCGGCGGCCCGCGGTGACCGGCAGCGGGAGCGACGGCTGGGACAGCACAGGGGCGAGCAGCCGCTCGTCGGTGGCCATCGCCAGGGCGAAGCCGCCCGTGAGGCACATCCCGACCGCCCCGACGCCGGGCCCGCCGCACCGCTCGTGCTCGTGTGCGGCCAGCGCCCGCAGCCAGGCGACGACCGGGGAGCTGCGCCCGGTGGCGAGCACCGTGAACTCCCGGCTCACGCACACCTTCGCGAAGCTCGATGCGACGTAGGCCCCGGCCCGCAGGCGCCCGCGCACCGCGGGGTCGGGGTCGCGCCCGGGGTCGCCGAACAGCACGGGCAGCACCGCGGTGCAGCCGATGGCGGCCACGCGTTCGGCGAACCCCAGCACCTTGGGCGTGATGCCGGGGATCTCCGCCATGACGACGACGGCCGGCCCCTCCCCGCGCCTCAGGACGTCGCGGGCGGTGCCGCCGTGGGTGAAGGAGGTGCGCTCGAACCCTGACAGGTCGTGGTCGGCCATGCCCAGCAGTCTGGCCCGAACACCGCCTCCGGTGCCAGGCCCGGCCCCGCCCCTGCCGCTCGGCTCCGCGGCCGCGCCCGGATCCCGCCCCATTGACAGTCCAGTCGGCCTGTGAAAATGTGCTGCGCATCACCACAGGATGCGGAGAGGCACATGACCTTCAGCGGCGACACGGTGGGCTACGAGGTCCGCGACCACCGCGCCTACATCACCCTGGACCGCCCGGACCGGCTGAACGCGATCACGGCCGGGATGGCCCGGGAGATCGGCGGCGCCGTCACCGCGGCGAACGAGGACGGGTCCGTGCGCGTCATCGTCGTCCAGGGAGCGGGACGGGCGTTCTGCGCCGGCTACGACCTGAAGCTGTACGCGGAGGCCGGCGAGCAGCACCAGGGCGCCGTCTGGGACCCGGTCGAGGACTTCCGGTCGATGAAGGCCAACACCGACCACTTCTTCTCGCTCTGGCGCTCGGCGAAGCCGACGATCGCGAAGGTCCACGGCTACGCCGTGGCCGGAGGCAGCGACATCGCGCTCTCATGCGACCTCGTGGTGATGGCCGACGACGCCCGGATCGGTTACATGCCCGCCCGGGTCTGGGGCTGCCCTACAACCGCCATGTGGGTCTACCGCATGGGTGCCGAGCGGGCCAAGCGCATGCTGCTGACCGGCGACACCATCGACGGCGTCCAGGCCAGGGACTGGGGACTCGTCCTCGACTCCGTCCCCGAGGAGGAGCTCGACGCGTCCGTGGAGGAGCTGGCCGACCGCATGGCCGGGGTCCCGGTCAACCAGCTCGTCATGCAGAAGATGATGGTCAACCAGGCATACGACAACATGGGCCTGCAGAGCACGCAGAACCTCGCCGTCCTCTTCGACGGCATCACCCGCCACTCCCCCGAGGGCCGCTGGTTCGTGGACTTCGCCCGGGAGCACGGCTTCGGCGCCGCGGTCCAGTGGCGCGACAGCGGCCGGTTCATCCCCGACGGCGGAGGTGCCGTTCCCGGCCAGGACGAGATCGCCCGGATGCAGGAAGAGCTCGCCGCGAAAGAGGCCCACCGGAACCGGCGGCGGGAGAACGAGCGATGACGCGCCTCGACGAGTCCCTGTGGCCGGCGGACACCGGTCGGCCGCTCGTCGGCCTGAGCGTCGGCGAGCTGCTGCGCCGCGCCGCCGCCGACGCCCCCGGAACGGCCGCCCTGGTGTCGGTCGCCCCTGACCGGGCGGACCGCACCTGGACCTACCGCGAGCTGCTGGACGACGCGGAGCGCGCGGCCGCGTGGCTGCTCGGCCGCTTCCGTCCCGGGGAGCACGTGGCCGTGTGGGCGCCCAACGTCCCCGAGTGGATCGTGCTGCAGTACGGGGCGGCACTGAGCGGGCTGGTCCTCGTCACCGCCAACCCGGCTCTGCGCGGCACCGAGCTCCGGTACATCCTGAACGCCTCGCACGCGGTCGGCGCCTTCTACGTGGACGCCTTCCGCGGAACCGACATGGCCTCCTTGATCGGGGCCGTACTCCCGGAGGCGCCCGACGTGCGCGAGGCCGTGTCCCTGACGGGCTGGCTCGAGGAGGTGCGCGGCACCGGCAAGCGGGCCGGACTGCCGGACGTCGACCTGCAGGGGCCCACCCAGATCCAGTTCACCTCCGGCACCACCGGCCGTCCGAAGGCGGCGGTGCTCAGGCACGGCGCCATGGTGACCAACGCGGCCTATGTCCGGGAGCGCTGCGGGGTCCCCGAGGGTTCGGCGTTCGCCACGGCCCTGCCCCTGTTCCACACCGCGGGCTGTGGCCTGGCCGGGATGGGGACGGTGTACGACCGCGGCACTCTCATCCTGGGCGAGGTGTTCGACCCCGCGTCCCTGCTCTCCGCCGTCCAGCGCCACCGGGCCGCGATCCTGGGCGCCGTTCCCGCGATGCTGCACGCCCTGCTCGCGCACCCGGGACGGGAGGAGTTCGACCTCGGTTCCCTGGAAGTGGTGATGTCCGGCGGCGATACGGTGCCCCCGGCCCTGGTCGATGCCTGGGCGGAGGCCGCCGGGGCCGCGGCCAGCGCGGTATACGGCCAGACGGAGCTCAGCCCCGTCGTCTGCCAGACCCGGCCGACGGACACCCGAGAGGACGGCCTGTTCACCGCGGGGCAGCCGCTGCCCAACGTCGACGTGGCCGTGCTCGACCCCGCCACCGGCGCGGTCCGGCCCATCGGGGTCGAGGGGGAGATCTGCGCCCGCGGCTACCAGCGGATGATCGGCTACCTCGACATGCCCGAGGAGACCGCCCGCACCATCGACGCCGACGGCTGGCTGCACACCGGGGACCTGGGGAGGATGGACGCGCGCGGGTACGTGACGGTCACCGGCCGCCTCAAGGACATGATCATCCGCGGCGGAGAGAACATCTACCCGCGCGAGATCGAGGAGGTATTGGCGGCGCACCCCGCCATCACGCACGCGGTGGTACTGGGCCTGCAGGATCCGGCGTGGGGCGAGCGGGTGGCCGCGGTGGTGCGGCTGGAACCGGACCGGGCGGCCCCCTCAGCCGAGGAGCTGCACGACTTCCTGAGAGAGCGCCTCGCGCCGTACAAGACGCCCGCGGAGTGGTACGTCACCGATGACCTCCCGGTGAACGCCATGGGCAAGGTCCAGAAGTTCCGGCTCCGCGACCGCATCGCCGCCGGAGGACTCAGGTCGCTCTGACCGGGGAGCGCTCCAGGATGCCGCTAGGGTGGGGGCGTGAGCGGCCTGAAACGCAGTGAGCAGCGCGCGAGAACGCACACCGCGCTTCTCGACGCGGCGGTTCGCTGCCTGGTGACCCACGGTTACTCGGGGACGACCACGCAGCGGATCCAGGACGAGGCGGGCGTGTCCCGCGGCGCCCTTCTGCACCACTTCGGCTCGAAGTCCGAATTGCTCGTCGCCGCGATCCACCACATCGCCGACATGCGCCTGAAGCGCATCCGGGAACTCGTCGCCGACATCGGGGACGGCTCCGAAGCCCTGGAGCGGATGGTGCGGGCCGTCCGGTCGGCCATGGCCGGTCCCCCCTTCCAAGCCGCCATCGAACTGTGGGCCGCCGCCCGCACGGACCGGCAACTGCGCAACGAGCTGCTCCCGGCCGAGAGAAGGCTGGGCGCCGAACTGCGGAGGATCTTCGACCGGCATGCGGGCATCGCCGATCCCGAAGCGGCACGGACGGCCTTCGAGTCCTTGATGGCGCTGGTCCGCGGACTCGAACTGACCCGCATCATGCGCTCCGACCAGACTATGGCCGACCGGGTGGTCGACGACTGGCTCGAACAGGTCGCGCGGCTGCGCGACGGATGAACCCGCTCTCCGCGCCCCGGCACGGAGGACCGGGCGGAGGAGTCCCACCAGGAGTCCCACCGCATGTGCATTATTTGTTAGTCACGAAATTGACCAACAACCTATGCTCAGTGCGGCGACCGGCCCCTGCCGGTTCCGGAACCGACGGAGGGCGACCCGATGGGCTTTCGCAGATACGTCGCGGTCGGCGACAGCCAGACCGAGGGCCTCAACAACGGCGACGACGCCACCGGCCATCGGGGCTGGGCCGACCGGCTCGCGGCGGCCATCGCCGCCTCGGGGGCCGCCGGGCCCGGGTTCGCCTACGCCAACCTCGCCGTCCACGGCCGTCTGGCCGCGCAGATCCGCGCCGAGCAGACCGCCCCGCGCTCGCGCTGCGCCCCGACCTCGTCACCGTCATGGCCGGTGTGAACGACCTGGTCCGCCCCGGCTACGACGCCGACGCCGTCACCGCCGGCCTGGACGCGATGCTGGCCGCCTTCACCAACGCCGGGGCGACCACGGTGACCTTCACCTTCCCCGACATCGCCCGCATCGCCCCGCTCGTGCGCCGCCTGCGCCCCCGGGTGCTGGAGCTCGACGACCGCATCCGCACGCTCGCCGAGCGGCACGGCGCGGTGCTCGTCGACACCTTCCACCACCCCGTGACCACCGACCCCCGCCTGTGGAGTGCCGACCGCATCCACGCCACCCCGCTGGGCCACGCGCGCATCGCCGCCGCCGAACTGGCCTGGGGCCCGCCGGAGGCGTCCAGCGGGATGCGCCACAGGGTCTGACCGCGCAGTCCGGCCATCCAGATGGCGCCCCCGGCATAGGCGATGCCGCTGGGCGAGGCGTCGGCCGGGTTCCACTGCCGGACCGGGTCGGTGAACCCCGCTTCGCCGCTGCCGCCCTCGGCCTCCGGCCACCCGTAGTTCTCCCCCGGCCGGATCTGGTTCAGCTCGTCCCAGGTCGCCTGGCCGAACTCCGATGCCCGCAGCCGCCCGTCTTCGTCCCAGGCCAATCCCTGGACATTGCGGTGCCCAAGGGAGTACACGACCGAGTCGGGACCAGGGTTCGAGGGCGCGGGCTCCCCCTCAGGGGTCATGCGCAGGATCTTGCCGCCGAGCGAGTCCATGTCCTGGGAGAGTCCGCCGTCCCCCGACTCCCCCGTGCTCGCGTGTCGTCGACCAGGACCGTGCAGGCGCCGCAGGCGCCGGCGTCGCATCCCTTCTTGGATCCGGTCAGCTGGAGGTGCTCGCGCAGCAGGTCCAGCAGCGAGGTGCGGTTGTCGACCGTGACGGTTCGCCGCTCGCCGTTGACCATCAGCGAGACGCTGCTTCCGGGCGGCGCCTCGCCCTCCGCGCCGAGCAGCGACGAGCTCGCGACCAGGCCGCCGCCGACCGCGACCGCGGCTCCCCCGGCGGCGGTGGCGGTCACGATGAACGTGCGGCGGGTCGGCCCGGACGGTGGCGCGTTGGGGAGGTCCACAGGGTCGGAGGGTTCGTCCGGTGTGCGTCCTTCCATGGCTTCCTCTCTCGGATCGGTGTGCGTCACTGGGGCCGCCGGGGCCCCGGTCCGGTCCGACCTGGGGCTCCGGCGGTCGAGCGAGGGGCGTGTCAGGAGGCGGAGGGAGCGCCGATGGCCGCTTCGGCGACCTGGTTCCACTCCTCCCAGGTCGCGATCCGCTGCGCGTACTCCTCGCGCATCGCGTCCAGCAGGCCGGCACCGAAGAAGACCCGCAACGGCGGCTCCTCGGCGTCGACGACCTGGAGGAGGGCCGACGCGGTCGCCTGCGGATCTCCGGGCGTCGTCCCGCTCCAGTAGGCGGCCACGGCCTCGCGCACCGGGTCGTAGACGGGCAGGGGCTCGGAGCGCACCGCCGAACCCCCGGCCCAGTCCGTGGCGTAGCCGGCCGGTTCGACGAGCGTGACCTTGATGCCCAGGCCCGAGACCTCGGCGGCGAGAGCCTGGCTCATCCCTTCCAGCGCCCACTTCGACGCGTTGTAGATGCCGAGGCTGGGGAAGGCGTTCACCCCGCCGATCGAGGAGACCTGGATGATGTGCCCCGAGCCCTGCTCCCGCATGTACGGCAGGACGGCCTGGGTCACCCACAGGGCGCCGAAGACGTTGGGTTCGAACTGGTCGCGGGCCTGCTGTTCGGTGGTCTCCTCGATCATGCCGAAGAGCCCGTATCCCGCGTTGTTGACGACGACGTCCAGGCGCCCGAAGTGGTCGTGGGCCGCCTTCACGGCCAGGTCGACGGCCGACTTGTCGGTGACGTCGAGGGCGATCGGCAGGACGGCGTCGCCGTAGCGGTCGACGAGGTCGGTGAGCGCGGCGGTGTTCCGGGCGGTGGCGGCCACCTTGTCGCCGCGGTCGAGCGCGGCCTCGGCCCAGACGCGGCCGAATCCCCGGGACGTTCCGGTGATGAACCAGGTACGAGACATCGGAAGGCTCCTTGGAGGAGTGCAGTGGAGACCGGGCGGGCGCGGGACGTGCGAAGGAATGCGAATCCCCCGGACGCCGAGGTGACCGGCGCCGGACCCTTTCCGGTCGGGACACCACCGAGCCTGCCGTCCGTGCCTGGGACCTGCCATCCGCTGGCTCCACCACCTCGCGCATTCCTACCACTGCCAGTGGCAGGCACGGCCGTTGCGGGCGGGGCACACTGGACTGTATGCCCAGCCACAACGACACCGACGACCGGTCGCCCGCCGGCCTCGATCGGCGTGCCGAGCTCAGCGAATTCCTGCGCAGCCGCCGGGCCCGGCTCAAACCCGCCGACGTCGGCCTTCCCGACTACGGCAGCAGACGGCGGGTGCCGGGGCTGCGCAGGGAGGAGCTGGCCCAGGCGGCCGGGGTGTCCGTCTCGTACTACACCCACCTCGAACAGGGCCACAGCGCGAACGTGTCGGAAGAGGTGCTGGACGCCATCACTCGCGTCCTGCAGCTGACCGAGACCGAACACGCCCACCTGACGCACCTGGTGAAGCCCGAACGGACGGGGGCGCGCGCCCCGTCGTCGCGGCCCCAGCGCCTGCGTCCCGACATCCTGCAGCTTCTCGATGCGATGACCGGCGTGCCCGCCTACGTGAACGGGTTCGGTATGGACATCCTGGGCTGGAACCGGGCGGCCACCGCCCTGTTCGGCGACTGGGCCGAGCTGGCGCCCGAGCAGCGCAACTGGGGACGGCTGATCTTCCTCACACCCGCCATGCGCGACCTGTTCATCGACTGGGAGAGGAAGGCCGGGGGTGTCGCCGGGATCCTCCGCATGCAGGCGGGCCGCCATCCCGGAGAGCCTCGGCTCGCCTCGCTGGTGGACGAGTTGTCGGCGGGCAGCGAGGACTTCCGCCGCCTGTGGGCCGTGCACGAGGTGCGCCGCAAGGGCCACGGGGTGATGCGGCTGAACCATCCGCAGGCGGGTGAACTCGCCGTGTCGTTCGAGACGTTCCCCCTCCTCGACGACCCCGACCAGATGCTCGTCACCTACCACGCCGAACCCGGCTCGGAGTCCGCTGCGGCCCTGCGGGGGATCATCGCCCGGGCGTCGGGCGCCGACCGCACCGACGGCACGGAGCGGCCGGGCCCCGACGCGACGGGGCCCGTCTCCGTGCCGCTCGGAGGCGGCGTGACACGGACCTGACGGCCCCGGCGGTCGTACGTCCACCACCGCTCCCGGCACGCCACCACGGCCCCGAATCCGCCCGGCTGCACCGCTGCCCGGCCCACCCGAGAGCGAGAGCTGACCCCCTTGAGGCTGTTGGCCAACGTCGATAGTGCGCCTGTCGGCGGGTAGTGCCCCAAGAGGTGTACGTGGTCATGCTCGCCGTCCGAATGTTTCAGAACAGCGCCGAATGGCTGGATTCTCCCGCCGTTAGGCGGGAGAGGATGTCAACCGATGCACCCGTACGTGAAGGCCGCCTGGCACCAGACCCCCGCCCCCTGGCTCGAGGCGGCAGCGGGCCGCTCATGATGACGCTCTCGATGTCCATCGCTCGCGTGGATCCTTCTCGTGGGATCGGGGGCGCGTCCGGGAGGGTGCGGGCGCCCCGGCCCGGTCATCACCGATCAGCGGATACCGCTCCACCTATTTACCTTAGGTGTTGAGGTGTAAGGGGTGCGGGCGGGTACGGAGAGTGTCCGCGCGCATCGGCGCCCCGCCCCGGCGCCCTCACCTAAGCTTGTTGAGTCACGCGGCGGGAGGCGCCCCGCCGCCCGCTGATCGGGAAGGACCGATGGGGGATGTCCAGATTCGGCGACCTGGAGGCCACGATCATGCGCGCCGTGTGGTCCGCCCAGGAGCCGCTCCGCGTGCGCGATGTCGTCGCCGAACTCCGCAAAGGGCGCGACATCGCCTTCAACACCGTGCAGACTGTCATGGACAACCTGTTCCACAAGGGCTGGCTGAAGCGGGCCAAGGAGGGCCGCGCCTACCGCTACTGGGCCGCCGCCTCCCAGGAGGACTACGCGGCGGGGCTGGTGGAGGAGGCCCTGGAGTCGGCCCCCGACCAGGCCGCCGTCCTCTCCCGGCTGATCACCCGCCTGCCCCGGGACGAGATCGCCGAGCTGCGCGCGGCCCTGGACGACGCAGGACGCCGAGAGAAGCTGCCGTGACCCTCGCGCTCGTCCTGCTGGGCTACGGGGTGGCGGTCGCCGCCGCGGGTCCGGCCGTGGTCCGCCGGTCCCGGTGGGTGGCGCGGGCGCCGCGCCTGGGTATCGCCGCCTGGCAGAGCCTCAGCCTCGCCGCCGTCGCCTCGCCCGTCCTCGGCGGGCTCGCCCTGAGCGTCCCGGACGTGCGGCTGGACGGCACCGTAGCCAGGCTCCTCGGCGCCTGCCCGGCCGCGCTGCGCGCGCAGTAGGCGGACCGGCCGTGTCGGCGAACGGCCCTCGGCGGTCCACACCGGGGGCGGCTGTCCGTGGTGGCCGACGACCACATCAGCCGGTCCGACGACGGCGGGAGGGCCTGCTCGGGGTGGTGATCCGCCGCCCCGGCCGCCGATGGCACCGACGCGCCGGAACCCGGGCGCGGCGCGGGGCCCGCCCGAGCGGCACGAGCGGCCGGGCGGCACGGAGCGGTGCGCGGTCCGCTGGGGTGTGGCTCGCCGATCGCTTCGGGGCCCGGCTCCACCTCTACGGCGCCGTCTGCGCCGCTTCGCGATGCTCACGCGACNGGACCCCCGCCGACCGGCGTGCGTCCGAGGAGCACGTGCATCCGAGGAACACGCCCTAACGGAGGACCCGCTCGGCCAGCAGGTGCGCGATCGCCCAGTCCTGGACGGCGACCCCGACGGACTTGAACACGGTCCTGGGCCCGCGGCCGCCCTCGCCCTTGGCGAGCGCGGGGCCCAGCTCACGCAGGTCCGCCTCGGTGATCGCACCGGACTCCAGAGCGTGGATGACCTCCCCGGACTCCTCCAGGACGGCCTCGCGCTCGTCGATCACGACGTCGGCGCCGCCCAGCAGGCCGTCGGGAAGTTCGCGCATCGTGGGCCGGAAAGCGCCGATGGCGTTGACGTGCACCCGCTCGGGCAGGTCGTCCGCGGCGAACAGCGGGGCGGTGGAGGTCGTGGCGCAGCAGACCATCGGGGCACCGCCGACGGCCGCGCGGGCGTCGGACGCGGTGTCCAGGCGCACCCCGTCGAGTTCGGGCCGGAGCCGGTCGACCAGGGCGCGGGCGCTCTCGGAGGCGGTGGCGACCACGGTCAGGCGGCGCAGCGGCCGGACCGCGTGGACCGCGCGGACCTGGTCGGCCGCCTGCCCTCCGGCGCCGATGAGCACCAGTTCGTCGGCGCCGGGGTCGGCGAGCAGGTCGGTGGCGGCGCCCACCACCGCACCGGTGCGCAGCGCGGTCACGGCCCCGGCGTCGGCGACGACCCGGTCGAGGCTGTGCAGCTCGCTCCACACCACCGTGCCGCCGATCGCGGGCGTGCGGTCGAAGTTCAGGCTCAGCGTCTTGATCATCGCCGAGGACGTGGGCCGGTGGTGGACCGGCATGACGAGGAACCGCCCGTCGTCGAGGACGGTGCGCACGGGCATCTCGAAGGCACCGGCGGCCAGGTCGGTGAAGGCCTGGCGGACGGCCGCGACGGCCTCGGGCATCGTCACCGCGGCGCGGACGTCCCGCTCGTCGAGCATGATCGCCGTCATCGGTTCTCCCGGAAGTGGGGGGTGATACCTCACACCTTATATCCCTCGCCTGAGGCCGCTCCCGGCCGCGCCGTGTTATGCATAGGGCATGATGACGCCGAGCTCCCCTCCCCTGAGGCCGGTCAGCCTGCGCGAACAGGCCCGCGAGGCCGTGCGCACGCGGATCGTCCTGGGCCGGATCGAACCGGGAGAGGTGGTCAGCGTGGCCACCGTCGCCGCCGAACTCGGGGTCTCGGTGACACCCGTCCGCGAGGCGGTCATGGACCTGGCCCACCTGGGGATGGTGGAGATCATCCGCAACCGTGGCTTTCGCGTCCCGCCGCTGTCCGAGCACGACCTGGACGAGATCTTCACCCTGCGGACGATGCTGGAGGCCCCCGCCATGGCGGAGGTCGCCCGGAGCCACGACGCCGGCGCCCTGGTGCCCTACCGCGCGCTGGCCGCACAGATCACCGAGGCCGCGCGCGAGGGCGACTTGGAGGCCTTCCTCGACCGCGACCGCCGGTTCCACATGGGCCTGCTGGCGATGACCGGAAACCGCCGCCTGGTGTCCATGGTCGGCCAACTCCGCGACCAGGCGCGCATGCGGGGACTCCAGAAGCTCGCGGACCAGGGCGAGCTGACCGACTCCGCCCAGGAGCACGAGGCCATCGTGGAGGCGGTCGCTGCACGCGACGCGGACCTGACGGCCGAACTCACCCGGCGCCACCTGGCCCACAGCCGCGGAATCTGGGCAGGGGCCCCGGATCCTGAAGGGTGAGAACACCCGCACCAACACGACAGGCCGACACGGAGGCGACAGACGGCCGCCGCCTGTGTGGGCCCGGACCCCCCACGGGCGTGGGGCTTGCACTTGCCCACCTGCAGAAATGCAGGGCGTTATCATTTTTTATCAAAAACTGCCCTCTATCGAGGATCCCCGTAACGAAACAATCACTCTCCGCCCTCATTGGTCACTCACCGCTCTTCGGGAACAGGCCAGACGGCGACTTCCATGGTGTCGATCAGATGGCAGATGAGCGGATGAGCTCCCCCATTGGGGCTGTGCTTCGCCCAAGGCATCAACAGCAGGTCGTCATCGGACGCGGTCACACGCTCACCTCTCCGCGGTCGGTCCAGAAGGGCGGTACCGATCCAACCTCTCGGCACCGACAGTCCCAGCACGACCGCAGGGAGTCGAGCCTGGCCCCGGACGGGGGGGCGACGGTCCTCCTGAGGTGCGGGCCGTGGCCGATGGGGCCGCTGGGGTCACATGCAGGGAGGCGCACCGGCGGCACGGACGACCGGCCCACCGACGAGACCATCGGCGCGGACCCAGGCGGTCAACCCGCGGCCCTTGCAGGACGTCATGCGGGTAAGAGCCAGCGGCTTCTCAGGAAGCCGCCGATCGGACCCCAGGAGACGCCATGCCGCTCCCGTCCATGGCCCGGCCCCGCGCCGGGCGCGCCTTGCTCGCCGCCGCGGCCGTGCCCGCGCTGCTGCTCACCGCGACTACCGCCACGTCGGCGACGGCCGAGTCGACCGCCCAGACCGAACGGGCCGAGGCGGCCGCGGATGCCGCATCCGGCCCCGAGACCCATCGCATCGCCACCACGACATTCGGCTCGGACCTGAAGATCGCCCTGACCGCGCACCGTTCCGGTGAGTACGAGGCGATCGTCGAACTCGTCGCCTTCCGCCACGGGAAGAGCGGATGGAGGCCGGTCGACCGCGCCCCCGTCGGAGACACCTGGTTCTGGTACCCCCTCACCGGAAAGGGGGCCGTCTGCGACCTCGCCCTGTCCAATCGGCCCGGCGACGAACCGAGCGCCACCGTCAGCCTCCTGCTGACCCCGTCCCTGGGCTGCTCGGAGTCCATCACCGTCCCCACCGACGCTTAGCCCCGGCGCCTCCCCGCCAGGTACACACGCGGCGGCCCCCTGCCGGGACCCGATGCTCCGGCAGGGGGCCGCGCGTCCCCGGTGCCCGAGGCCGGCTCAGCGCCGTTCGGTACCCACGGTCGTGCCCTGCTGACCGGCATCGGCGGAGGGTTCCGCCACAGCGGCGGAGCCGTCCCCGGCGGAGTCCTCCTGCCGCCCGCCGGTGTGGCGGCGCTCAAGCGCCGAGCCCTCCACGTCGATGTCGGGCAGGAGCCGGTCGAGCCAGCGGGGCAGCCACCACGCCGCGTCCCCGGCCAGGTGCATGAGCGCCGGGATCAGCACCATCCGCACCACGAACGCGTCCAGCAGCACCCCGAACGCCAGGGCGAACCCGATCGAGCTGATCATCGCCGTCTCGGAGAAGATGAACCCCCCGAAGACCGAGATCATGATGATCGCCGCGGCGGTGACCACCGCGCGCCCGGCCCGCAGCCCCTGCACCACGGCGAACCGCGCCGGCGCCTTGTGCACGTAGGCCTCGCGCATGCCCGTGCCGATGAACAGCATGTAGTCCATGGCCAGGCCGAACAGGATGCCCACCAGGAGCGTCGGCAGGAAGTTCAGCACCGGCCCCTGGTTCTCCAGGCCGATCAGCCCGCCGAGCCAGCCCCACTGGTAGGCGGCGACCACGCCGCCGAGGGCGGCGAAGAAGGAGAGGATGAACCCCAGCGTCGCCACGACCGGGACGAAGAGCGAGCGGAACACCAGCAGCAGGATGACCAGCGACAGGCCGATGACCACGGTCAGGTAGCCCGGCAGTGCACCGCTCAGCGTCTCGGAGATGTCGATGTTGCCGCTGGCCATGCCCGCCACTCCGAGCGGGCCCAGGCCGCGCAGCGGCTCGGTGTCGCGCAGCGTGTGCACCAGCTCCTCGGTCGAGGCACTGGAGGGGCCCTCCTCCGGGACGACCTGGAAGATCGCCAGCGTGAAGTCGTCGTTCATCCCGATCGGCGCCACCGCGGCGACACCGTCCTGGGCCGCGATCTCCTCGGCGACCTCGAACTGGTAGTCCGGCGCCTTCGCCTCGGCGGCGTCGGTGTCCGGGCCGCCCGGCAGCTCCGCCGCGACCAGCAGCGGCCCGTTCTGCCCCTCGCCGAACTCCTCGGCGATGGCGGTGTA
The DNA here is from genome assembly GCF_000341185.1 of Nocardiopsis chromatogenes YIM 90109. Lineage (GTDB taxonomy): Bacteria > Actinomycetota > Actinomycetes > Streptosporangiales > Streptosporangiaceae > Nocardiopsis_A > Nocardiopsis_A chromatogenes. Next base: position 17,858 of record NZ_ANBH01000117.1, on the reverse strand, counting down.
GGCCCGGTGCTGGGTGGACTCGGCGGGCTCGGATGAGCCGTCCGGCATGCCCAGGCGCAGGTCGAGGGCGGGCAGGGCGATGACGCCGAGGACGGCCACCGCGGCCGCGACCCGCCCGATCGCCCCCCAGGCCGTCATCGGGCGCGGCGCCGACGCGCGACCGCGCGGGCCCGGCGCACCGTCGGCCCCGCCCGCCGCAGCACCGTCGGCCGCGCCGTCCCCGCCGTGGCGGGCGCGCTCGCGCCGGGACAGGATGCGCGGGCCGATCAGCGCCAGCAGCGCCGGGACCAGGCTGACCGCGATCAGCACGGCGACCACGATCGCGATCGCGCCCACACTGCCCATCAGGCCGAGGAACCCGATCCCGGTCATGTTCAGGCCGAGCAGCGCGATCAGCACCGTGGCACCGGCGAAGACCACCGCGTTGCCCGCGGTCCCGTTGGCCAGGCCGATGGACTCGGCGACCGGCAGGCCCTCCTTGAGCTGGCGGCGGTGCCGGTTGACGATGAACAGCGCGTAGTCGATGCCGACCGCAAGGCCGAGCATCAGGCCCAGGATCGGGGTGATGGAGGCCATCTCCAGGACCCCGGACAGCGACATTGCGACCATGGTGGCCACCCCGACGCCGACCAGCGCCGTCAGGATCGGCAGCCCCGCCCCGACCAGGGTGCCCAGCATGACCACCAGCACGACCGCCGCGACGACCAGCCCGACCGCCTCGGCGGGGCCGAACAGCTCGGGCAGGCTCATCGCGATGTCGTTGGCGAAGTCCACGGTGGCGCCGTCGACGGGGTCGTCCTCGAAGACCGCCATCACGGCGTCCTTGGTCTCCTGCGGCACCTCCTCCTGGGCCTGGGTGAAGGAGACGTTGACCAGGGCGGTCGCGCCGTCCTCGGAGACCATGCGGATGTCGGAGGACATCTCCATCAGGGCCTCGCCCTGTTCGAGCTTCTCGGCCTCGGCGTCCAGCTGTTCCCGCCCGGCGTCGATCTCGGCCTGGCGGGCGTCGAGGCCCTCCTCCAACCGGTCGATCATGCCGGAGGCCTCGGCCTGTTCACGGCCCTCGTCGAGCTCCTCCTGGCCCGACTCCAGCTCGGCACGGCCCTCCTCCAGCTGCTCGCGGCCGTCGGCCAGTTCGGCCGCTCCGTCGGCCCGCTCCTGCTCGGTGGCGAACGGGTCGACGGCGTCCTCGACCCCGGAGACCCCGGCGGCCTCGTCGACGCGTTCGGCGATGGCCTCCTTCTGGGCGTCGGTGAAGGGCGAGCCGTCGTCGGTCCGGTAGACGACGGTGCCCGCGCCGCCGCCCATGCCGTCGAACTCCTGGGACAGGAGCCCGTTCACCTCGTCGGTGGGCGTCCCCGGGATGGAGAAGCCGTCCTTGAGCTCGCCGGAGAACAGGGCGAACGCGCCCCCGGCGGCCAGGAGGAGGGCGAGCCAGACCGCGATGACGGTCTTGGGGAGGCGCGCCGCGGCGCGCCCGACTCTGTAGAGGAACTCAGCCATGGTCACCTGCAGGACGGTGGAGTGGTGTGGGCAAGGGGTGCGTCAAGAGGCGCCGCCGGGCACGGGGGCGTAACCGGCGCGGGCGAGGGCGGCCATGCGGTCGAGGAGGCCGTCCCAGACCCGCCGGGACTCCTCGGTGACCGCGCCTCCGGTGGCAGCCTCCCAGTGGCCGACGACCACGAGGCAGCCGCTCACGAAGGCGCCGCAGGCCAGGTCCACCTCGAAGGGGTCGACGCCGGGGTGGTGGCGGCGCAGGGTCGCCGCGAGCCGTGTGTTGAGGTCGGTGAAGGCGCGCTCGAACAGCATGGCCTGGCGCGGTCCGGGTTCGGGGCGGTCGCCGCCGAGGATGCGCTTGAGCCGGGGGACGAGCTCCACCATGCCGCCGTCGCGCACGGCGTCGACGAGGCGGTCGACGAGCCGGACCTGCTCGCCGGGACCCACCGGGGCCCCGGCGAGGGAGGCGTCGATCCCGTCGACGACGGCCTCCAGCTCGCCGCTGAGCACTTCGAGGACGACCTCGTCGAGGGAGCCGAAGTGGTTGAAGACGGTGCGCCGGGAGACGTCGGCCCGCTCGGCGAGCCGGTCGACGGTGAAGTGCGCGCCGTCGGTCTCGTGCATGAGGGCCGAGGCGGCCCCGACGATGGCCTGCCGGTGCCGCGCCTTGAGCGCCTCCCGCCGATCGGCGCGCGCGGTTCCCGGACGGTCGTGCTGCATGGGACCCAATCTACGAGCGTCGATGCACTGAGTGCAACGACGCACTGAGTGTAACGAGTCACACCCGGGACGGAGGTGGTGCCCGGTCGGGGCCGACGGCCCGTCGACGGTGGGGCACGGGGCCTCCCGGTGCCCCGGTGCAGATGCCGCAGCCCGCACTGGGACCGAAAGGCCCTCTTCCCATGCGATCGCCGAGTCAGGCCGATCGGCGCTCTTCGTGTCGGGCGAAGGGGCCGAGCAGTCGCGCCAGTTCCGAGCGCCCCTCGACCGAGAGCTTGCGGTACACGCGGGTCAGGTGCTGTTCGACCGTGCTGACCGTGATGTAGAAGCGTTTGGCGATCTGGCGGTTGGAGCGGCCCTCAGCGGCCAGGAGGGCGACCCGCCACTCCGCTTCCGTGAGGGCGGACCGCGCGTGGGTCGCGCCGGCGTCCGGGCCCGCGCCGGGCGTCGCGACGTCNTAGGGCTGCCGAAGCCTCCGGTCCCGCGCCGGCCGTGAGCCTCTCGTAGGGCACACCGCACTCGTCGGCGAGCCACTTGGCCTCCTGCAATAGGGAACGCGCCTCCTGGTGGGCGCGGTCCTCCATGCGCACCCGGCCGAGGTCGACGAGCGCGTAGGCCAGGTCGAGACGGGCGTGGCACTCCCGCAGGACGGATACGGCCTCCTCCAGGTACCGCTCCCGCCGATCGGGGTCGCCGACGGCCGCCATGACACGCAGGGCCCGGCCCCGGGCCGGACCGCCGTCCAGTTCCGCCAGTTCGCCTTCGGCCAGCTGCCGGGCCCGCTCCCGCCGACCGATGGCCAGGTACGCCTCGGCGGCACTCGTCCGCCAGCGCGCGACCCGGTTCAGCCGGTCCAGACACCACCCCGATGCCGCCTCGCATGCGGTGAAGTCGCTCAGGGCCGCGTTCGGACGCCCCGTGGCCAGATAGTGGCCCCCGCGCGCCAGGAGGTACCACGAGCCGAACCGCGTCCGGAAGAGGATGTCCGGAACCGGGCGCTCAAGGTAGCGGGCGGCCGTTTCGGGTCGGCCCAGGAGCGTGTGCGCGACCACCGCCGTGCTCAACGGCGCACTGAGGAACACCCCCCACCCCTCGTCGGGGAGGAGTTCGAGCGCGGAGTCGGCGAGTTCGGCGGCCCTGCGCAGGTCGCCGCGGGCCAGTGCGGCGGCCGCGCGCAGGCTGGCGGAGGCCGCGTGGGAGGCGGGGAAGGAGTCGGCCGGGTACCGGGCCATCAGCTCCTCTCCCATCCGCTCCGTGAGCGGGAGCGCGCCGTAGAGGAAGAGCGCCGTTCCCACCAGGCCCGCCGCGCTGCACTCCTGGGAGCGCTCCCCTTCCGGTCCGGCCAGCGGGACCGGGGCCGTCGCGGGGTCGCCCCGGTGGGGCGCGGTGTGCACGTGCGCCGGATCGGCCGGAAGGTCGGCGGGATCGACCGGCAGGCCCAAGATCCGCTCGATGGAGGCGGCCATGGTGGCCGCGATCTCCGGGGCGGCATCCCCGGAGCCGCCCGGCGCCCCGAGTTCTCTGGGCGGGTCGGTGTGGAAGAGCGCGAACACCATCCGTGCGGCCCGGATCCGCTCATGGCCGGAGGGGGCCTGGGCGTCGAGCCCGGCGATGCGCACACCGACCTCGTGCGCCTCGTCCTGCCGACCGAACCAGAGCAGCCACGTAAGGAGGAGGGACAACCCCTGGCCGTCGAGCAGCCCGGACCGCATGGCGGCCAGGAGGCGGGGGAATTCCAGGGACGCGGCGGCGGGATTGATGTGCCACAGGGTGGCGACCAGTTCCAGCACCACGGCGCACTGTTGCCGGGGATCGAGGTCGGCCCGGTCGGCCAGCCGCAGACACCGCACCGCCTCCTCGGTGCGCCCCTGGCCGGGCAGCCGTTTGGCAGCGGTGCGCAGGATCTTCACCTGCGTCGGCGTCGGACGCTCGTCCGCGGCGACCAAGTGGCCCGCGATGGTCTCCGCCTGGGCGCCCTCCTCCGTCAGCAGCTCGGCGCACAGGCGGTGGAGGCGGGCGCGCTCGACACGGTCCATCGAATCCAGAACGGCGGACACCGCGGCGGGGTGCCGGAACCGGACGCCGTCCAGCAGCCCGGCCCGTCCCAGGGCCCGGACCCGGCGGCCGGTGACGGCGCTCCCGTCGCCCAGGAGGCGTGCGGCCCGTTCGGGGGTGGCGCAGCCGTCGAGCACGGCGAGCACGCGTGCGCACTCCAGCAGGGCCGGATGGCGGTGGAGCAGACTGAGGTAGGCCGCGGCGAACTCCCTGCCCACCCGGACGGGGGCCGCCGGTTCCTCCGAGCCGTGCGCCTCGGCGCCGTGGAGCCCGGGGTCGTCGCGGAGCAGGGCGTGGACGAGCGCGCGGTTCCCGCCGCTGACGCCGTGCAGGTGGGTGTACAGCCGTTCCGCCGACGCGGCACCGGCCCTTCCCTCCAGGAGGCGCCGGACCTCGAAGGCCGTCAGGGGACGGAGCTCGACCATACGGACACCCGGGACGTCCAGGAGGTCCAGCTGCCCGGCACCCTCCTCCCCCCGCACGCCGACGGAGGTCAGGACGACGACGACCCCCGTGGACTGCGCGCGCCGGGCGAGGTGGAGCAGGCATCGCCAGGAGGCCGGATCGGCGTGGTGGGCGTCGTCGACCGCGACCACCAGCGGGGTGTCCCGGGCGTGCCCGCCCAGCGCGGCGGACAGGTCCCGCAGGAGGTCGGCGGGCACCTTTCCCCTGTGCGCGGCCGACGCACCGGTCGCGATCAGCCGCGTCAGAGCGGTGCGGCCGCCCCGGGGGAGGTCGGGGGAGGAGGCGAGCTGCTCGAGGACGGCGTAGGGGAAGTCGCGTTCGGCGTGAAATCCCGCGGCGGACAGGAACGGGACCCCAGCCGCCTCAGCCGAATTCCGAAAACCCCTCATCAGCGCCGTTTTCCCGGTCCCCGGCCCCCCGTACACCACGAGGCTGCCGCCTCGATTCCACTGGCCCGTCCCCAGCATTTCCTCGAATGTCCTCAGGCACGCGTCAGGGGTTCCCGTCCTCATCCGACCGCCTCAAATATCCAGACACAGGCTCTTCGAACTGGGGGATGAACAAGAAGAACGATCCAGCAGCATTCGGAACCGTATCGGATCACTGACCGCGAGTGGCCGGTCCGGGGGCCGCGGCGACCGTTTCTGACGGTTCCTTGACGGCGGGGGCGGGGCCCGCCCGGCCACGTGGTCCCCGCCCGGTGCCCTCACTTCACGGCGACGACCATGTACTCGGGGCCGTCCAGATGGCTGACGGCGATGTCGCCGAAGCCCGCTTCGGCCATCCATCCCCGGCACTGCGCACCGGTGTACCCCCGCCCTCCGACGGAGACCAGCGATACGTTGAGGCTGGTCAGCATCCCCATGGTGTTGGTCCGGCGGTCATCGTCGATGAGCGATTCGTAGACCAGGAGCCTCCCCCCGGGCTCCAGGGCCTGGTGGGCCTTGCGGATGAGCATCCGCTTGACCTCCTCGTCCCAGTCGTGCAGCACGTGCCCCATCACGACGACGTCCCCCTCCGGGAGCGGATCGGTGAAGAAGTCCCCGCCGACGAACCGGGCGCGGCCGGCCGCGCCCGCCCGGCCGAGGTGCTCGGCGAACCGGGCGGCCACCTCCGGAAGGTCGAATCCGACGCCGCTCACGTGGGGGTGGGCGCCGAGCACCTGGGCGAGGAACGCGCCCTCGGAACAGCCCACGTCCACGACCGTCCGCACCCGGGACCAGTCGAACGCCTCGGCGATGGCGCGGTTGGCGCCCATGCTGTAGCCGGTCATGGCCCGGACGAAGCCGACCACCTGGTCGGCGGTGGCGAACGCTTCGCCGAAGGTGTCGCCGGCGGGGTCGGCCCGGCGCAGGACGCCGTCGCCCGCCGCGCCGCCGTCCCCGCCCCCCGAGGCCGCGAGGGCGGGGGCGAAGTCGAGCCGGTCCCCGCTGCGCAGCCCCTCGGTGAGCCGGGACCACCAGCCGAACCCGGCGTTCAGGAAGGAGAGGTAGCCGCTGATGTCCGTGACGGGCTTGGCCGGGTCGAGGTACTCATCGGCCACGGGAGCGTTCCGGTAGACCCCCTCTTCGCGTTCCACGACCCCCATGGAGACCAGCGCGTCCAGGAAGTCGCCCGCTCCGCGGCCTTTCACCCCGAGCGCCGCGCACAACTCCTCGCCGTTCCGGGGTCGTCGCGCCAGCTCGGCGAAGACCCCCAGCTCGACCGCGCTCAACAGCACTTTCGAGCGCCAGAACGCAGTGGCGACGGCGATGATGTCATGAGGCGAACGGAGGCCGCCTTCCGGAACGGTCATCGAATTCTCCTTCTGAGAGACGGAGCGGGGATCGGAGAAGGCGGGCACGCCCTGGATCAGGCGAGCCCCAGGTCGGTGTAAACGGCGTCGCAGATGGACAGAGTCCTTTCCCGGTGCTCGTCCTGCATCGTCTTCCCGTTGAGGTGCAGTGCGACCACGAGCCCGGCGTCCGGGTCGGCGAATGCGAGGGAGGTCCACAACCCGTAGTGCCCGAAGGCCCGGACGGAGGCGTGGCGGCTGAACGCGGTGTAGGCATCCCCCAGGTGGCGGGACTCCACCCGGAACCCCAGCCCCCAGTCGGCGTTGCCGAAGGGGTCGGTCAGGCCGACCCTGTGGCGGGCCGTCATCGCCGCGGCGGTCTGGGGACGCAGGATTCGGCCCGCGGAGCCGGCCCCGCCCCGCGACAGCGCCTCGAAGAGGCGCCCGAGGTCGCGCACCGGACCCCGCATGTTCAGTCCGTGGATGGGGCGGGTGCACGCCGCCTCCGTCGCGTACCAATGCGTCGCCTGGGCCGGGAACGCGCCGCCGGTGATATGGATCAGCGGAAGCCGGTCCTTCTCCGCCCGGTACTCCCCGGACGTGAGCACCATCCGGGTGTCGGACATCGCGCAGGGGGCCAGGACCTCCTCGGCCGCGAAGCGCTCGTAGTCACGGCCGTCGACGGCCCGGACGACCTCCGCCAGCAGGAACCAGGCCCACCACGGCGCGTAATTGATCCTCTGCCCCGGCTCTCCCGGGGGGATCCGCATCGTCCGCACCTGCTCGCGGCGGATGCCGACCGGCGCGGCGAACACCCCGTGCAGCGGGTCCAGGGCCATGGGGACCGGTGTGGTGTGCGTGAGCAGATGGTAGAGGGTGATGCGCTCACGGCCCTCCCCCGCAAACCAGGGGAGGTACTCGGCGACCGGGCGCGTCGGGTCCACGAGCCCGCGCTCCCACAGCCGTCCGATGGCCACGGCCCCGACCGTCTTGGAGCAGCAGTACCAGATCGGCCGCGACCGGCGGGTGAAGGGCACGCCCGGCCGGGCGTCGCCGAAGGCGGCGGAGACCGCGGTCCCGGACGGTGCGTGGCCGACGTAGAGCTGCGCCCCCGGCGTGGTGCGGCCGAGCTCGGCACGCAGCGCCGCGACGGTCCGCGGCAGGGCTTCGGCCGCCGCCCGGACGGCGGCGGCCTCCTCGCCGTCCCCGTCCGTGCCTCCCCGGTCCCGATGCGGGGGCCGGGACGGGGGCGGATCGGCCGTCCGGAGGCGCAGTTCCGCCAGCGCCCCGGACACGTCCTGTTCCAGGACGCGGTCGAGGAAGAACAGGAAGAGGAAGGCCCCTTCCAGGCGAAGCCCTCCGTGCTCGAACAGACGCGTCCGCTCCTCCTGGCCTCCCAGCAGCAGGGTCCGTGCGTCGGCGCGGGTGAGGGTGAAGGCGAGCCCGGGCCGCTCGGCTCCGGCCCCCGCGCGGAATCGGAGCCCGCCCGTCGCCAGGTCGGCCGCGATCTCCACGGTGTCCGCCGTCCCCCGGGGCGCGTCGGTGAGGCGCAGGCGGACCCGCACCGCCGAGTCCTGGTCGACCGGGAGGGCGGCGAACAGGGCCGAGGCGCAGGCGAGCCATCCGGTGGAAAACACCGGGTACCGGTCCGGGGCGGGCCCCGCGCACGGGGCCTCCCCTGCGCCCGCCGCCTCCGCCGCGGGGGACACGGGCTCCATCACGGCCTCCCGGCCACGGTGAACCGCACCCGGACGGAGCTGGACAGGCTCCCGTCAGGGGCCTGCAGGCGGGTCAGCTCCCTGTTCACGGCGGCCTCGGCCTCCTGCCGCCGGGACGCGGGCACGCTCTCCCAGAACCTGCGCCCCGCCGTCGACCACACCCAGCGCCACCAGTGATCGGCGTCCTCGAACCGGGTGACGCAGTCCTCCTCGACCGTTTCGGCCCCGGCGAAACCGGCCTCGGTGAGCACGGCGTGCAGCGCATCCACGGAGCGGAACGGGCTGTCCTCGGGCAGCCGGTGGGAGGAGCCCGCAGTGCCGTAGGGGGCGCCGGCCGCGAAGACCGGCTCCCACCGCGGGTCCTGCCGCCCCCACCAGGACACGGCGAACCGGCCGCCGGGCCTGAGGAGCTCGCGGTACCGGGACACCGCTGCCTGCGGCCGGGGGAAGAAGAACAGGGAGATGCCCGCGAGGACGGCGTCGAAGGAGCCTGGGGCGGTCGATACGCCGTCCAGCCCGGTGACGGTCTCGGCGTCGCCGGTAACGGCCCGCGCCTGGGTCAGCCCCAGGCGGTCGATCTCGGCGCGGGCGCGGGCGACCATGCCCGCGGAGATGTCCACCCCGACGGCCTCGCCCTCGGCTCCGACCGCCAGTGCCGCGGGCACCAGCACGGCTCCGGTTCCGCACCCGGCGTCCAGGACGCGCTGCCCCGCGGACGTCCCGGAGCGCGCGACCAGCCGTCGGCCGAGGTCGGCGAAGTGCTCGACACCCACGCGTTCGTAGGTCGGGGCGCTCCGGTCGAAGAGCCCGGCGATCTCGGCCTTCAGCTCGGCCCCCGTGTCCGCGGCACCGCCGTGCGCGACGCTGCTCATGATGCTCCCGCCTCTCCTCGTTCGCCTTCCCGGTGGCCCGCACCGCCGTTGTGCGCCGGGGCGCCGGGGCGGCCGACCGTCCCGGTGCGCGCCGACGCGTAGACGGCCGCGACCGCGTCCACGGCCCGTCGCCCGTCCTCTCCGTCCACGAGCGGGCGCCGGCCGTCGCGCACCGCGTCGCAGAAGTCCGCCAACTGGTCCCGGTGGGGCTGGTAGAGCAGGCCGCTACGGTCCCGGGTGCGGTCCCGCTCCAGTTCCGCGGCGTACTCGGCCGACCGGTCCCCGGCCCCGAAAGCCCCGTGGTCACGGGCCTGTTCACCCTCCCGGGCGGTGTGGAACCAGGCCAGCTCGTCGTCGTCCACCACGACCGAGCCCCGGTCGCCGTTCACCGCGATCCGGGCGGTCCGGCCGGGGTAGGCCGCGGTCGTGGCCAGCAGCGTGCCGACCGCTCCGGAGGCGAAGCGCAGGCTCGCTGCCGCCGTGTCCTCCACCTCGATGTCCCGGTGGGCCAGCAGACCCGTGTGCGCCGCCGCCTCGACCACCGGCCCGGCGAGCCACTGGGCCACGTCCACGGCGTGCACCGCCTGGTTCATCAGGGCGCCGCCGCCATCGAGGTCCCACGTGCCGCGCCAGGTGCCGGAGTCGTAGTAGGACTGCGACCGCCACCAAGGGACGTCGATCAGCACCGAGGTCAGGCGCCCCAGCTCCCCGGCCCCGACCGCCGCCCGGGCGAGGCGGACCGCCGGATCGAAGCGGTGCTGGGAGACGGTTCCGAGNGGGGGGCGGCCGTGCCCAGCCGTTCCGCCGCTTCGGGGGCGACGTCGAGGGGCTTCTCGACGAGGACGTGCTTGCCCGCCTCCAGGGCGGCCTCCCCGATCTCGGCGTGCGTCCCGCTGGGGGTGCACACCACGACCGCGTCCACATCCGCCCGGGCGAGCAGCCCCGCCGTGCTGTGGGGGGCGCACCCCAGGTCGGCTGCCAGGGCCTCGGCGCTCTGCGCGTCGCGCCCGGCGACGCCGACCAGCCGCGCCCGGGCGCTGAGCCCGGGGTCCCCGCGGGTCATCAGCCTCCCGAGGAAGCCGCCGACGGACCCGCAGCCGATGATTCCGATACCGAGCATCAGCGCCTCACCCGACCGGCAGGATCGCGTTGCCCAGGTAGTTCGGCAGCCTGGTGAGGCGGCGCTCCTGGTCGTCGAGGTCGGCGGGGTACCCCTGGCGGTAGCGCCGGGTCACCTCTTCGACCGCCTCCCAGGTCTCGGGCACGGCGCCGCCGTTGTAGCGCGCCGCGAGCCCGTCGTACAGGCTCGTCCCCGGCCGCAGGAAGAGCTGGTTGATGCCGAACCAGGCGGGGATGCCGGCGGCCCAGTCGACCAGCCAGTCCGACATGCACGCCTCGTCGTCGGGCAGGCCCAGGAGGATGAAGGCGAACGGGGTGATCCCGGCGTCGCGCAGCTTGAGGACGGCGTCGCGGACCTGCTTCTCCGAGACGCGCTTGTGCACGCCCGTTCCGGCCACCGCCGGAGACTCCGCCCCGAGCCACATGCCCTGGCAGCCGGCCTCGGCCCAGGCGGTGACGTCGTTCTTCAACACGATCTCGGCGCGCGTCTGGCCGACCCATCCGATGCCCCGGCCGCGCATCCGCGCGCACACCTCGGTATAGAAGGGGCGGTTGATCCCGAAGACGTAGTCGAGGAAGAACTGGAACTCCAGCCCCGCCTCCCGCTGGGCCTCGACCTCGGCGATCACGTCGTCGACCGGGCGGGTGCGCATTNAGGTGGCAGAAGGTGCAGCCGTAGGCGCAGCCGCGGGCCGCCATCACCATCCCGCAGGGGCCGGGCTGGGGCAGGTCGTCGGCGATGACCTCGGCGGTGTAGCGGGACACGGGCACCATGTCGTAGGCCGGGGGCCCAAAGTCCTCCAAGGGGATGTTCGGGTAGGGCGCGGGCCGCTCGGAGACCAGGGAGAGGGGGGAGGAGGGCGCGGTGTCGCCGGACAGGACCGGGTCGGCGGCACCCTCGGCCAGGCTGCGCACCGCGTGCACGGCGGCCGAGTCGGCCTCGCCGAGGGCGACGTGGTCCGTTCCGAGGGATCGCAGGGTGGCCCGGGGCATGTGGGTGCCGTGCGGGCCCACGGCGACGGTGCGGGCACCGGGGAAGCACTCCCGGGCCCGGTCCGCGGCCCGCCTGATCGGACGCAGGTCCAGCGGGTAGCACTGGGCGCGGTCGGCGATGGCGGACCAGACCAGGACGGTGTCGGGTGTGGGCCCCTCCGGGGCCGAGGCGTCGAGCCGCTGGTCCCACACTGCGACCTCGTGGCCGTCGGCGCGGAGCCGGCCGGCGGCGGTGAGGACGTCCAGCGGGACCTGGACGAAGTACTGATCGAACGGGTTCGCGGGGATGACCAGGCAGATTCGGTGCATGAGCGGGTGACCTCGCTATCGGGCGGTGGGACCGGCGGACAGGGCCGGGGAAGGGGCACGGTGCGCGGTGTCGGCCAGGCGGCCGATACGCGCGGTGGGGCGCAGGTCGATCCCCGGCGGCTCGGACTCGCCGAACAGGGCGGACATCGACCACCTCAGCGCGTTGTCCAGGGGGGAGTCGTGGATCAGCCACTCGTTCCGGGTGCCCGGTCCGTCGACGCTCATCCGGTGGGTGTTGCTCGGCAGCGGTGTGCCGTCCGGGAGTGTCGCGGGGGCCAGTTCCAGGCTGATCCGCACAGGGCCGGCGACGGCGTCGACCTGCCGGTGCCGGCTCTCGCCCGCCCCCCGGGGCCGGTGGAGCCACCCGGGTGCGGGCAGGCCCGGCACGTCGGGCCCCGCGATCGTGGAGTACAGCTCCACGGCGGTTCCGTCGATGTCGGTCGCCTCGTGGGCGGCGGTGCTGGTGAGCTCGGGGTCGGCCGCCACCCTCAGCGCGTGCTCGCGCGGGTCGGTGCACAGGTACCGGCCGAAGGCCTCCTCCGGGAGGACGCCGCCGACCAGGGCGAGCATGTGCAGCCACTCGTACCCGAAGATCCCGTGGTCCCGGTCCACGAACCGTCCCGCGGCGATGTCCTCCCTCCGGTCCTTTCCGAACCCCACGCGCAGGGCCTGCAAGGGGTACTCGGCGGCGGGCCCCTTCAGAACGGAGCGAAGGACGGCCATCGCGTGGGCGTGCCGGTACTGGTTCATGACCACGGCGCGGGCCCCGGGGTGGTCGGCGAGCAGCGCCCTGAACCGGGGGAGCTCGCGCGGTCGGCAGACGGGCTTCTCCACCACGATCCGCGCGCGGGGATCGGCGTCGAGCACCTCGGAGAGCACGTGCACATGGGTGGAGGTCGGTGTGCAGATCGACCACGCGTCGACCGCCCTCCCGCCGACCGCGTCGGCGACCCGGCGGTGGGCGCAGGCCCCGGTGTCCTGCGGGCCGAGGGCGGGATCCACCACGCTCACGGCGTATCCGAGGCCCGTGAGCAGCCGTTCGTGCAGGCGCCCGGCCACTCCGTGGCCGACCACGCACACGTGCGTCTTCGCGTCGGAGGCCACGGAGCCTCACCGCCCCGCCGCGCCGGCCGGACCGGAGGGCGTCGGCGCCGCCGGACGGCGGCGGTCCGCGGAGAGGTACTCGTCGTAGTAGGCGCTGAACAGCCCCGCATCGTCGATCGCCCGGTCGACCGGGTCCAGGTGGACGCCGGGGGCGAAGCCGTCGGCGTTCCTGCACACCTCCTTGGCGGCGATGAGGGTCCCCGCCCGGTAGGCGTCGTAGCCGCGGTTGGGGATCCCCTCGTACTCGAACAGGTTGAGCGACCGGCCGTCGCCCAGGAGCGTGGCCGTCCCACCCGTGGGAAGGGTGTAGCGCACTCCGACGGAGGGCACGGCCACGGATTCGAGCCCCGACAGTCCCTCGCTCAGGAGGCTGAAGTCCTTGGTCGCGAACCCGGCGAGGTGGACGCCGTCGGGCAGCAGCGGCAGGTCGTCCTCGGTGAGTGCGGATTCCCCGGTGTCTCCGACGACCAGGAACGGCGTGTGGGCGCTCAGCCCTTCGGCGGCGGTGCGGAAGGCCTCGAAGCCGTGCTCGGCGGCGGTGATGAGCGCGAGGACGTCGGTGTCCACCACACCGACGCGGCAGCCCAGGGAGCGGAGGGCGTGCGCGACGCGGGCCCCCAGCGTGCCGAAGCCCAGGACCAGGACGCGGCGCCCGATGAACTTCTCCCCCGGGAGGATGGCGCGGAGCCTGCGGACGCAGGAGTCCGCGATCTCGTTATAGCCCAGCATGGTCTTCAGTCGCGACCGGGCGACATTGAGGACGGGGACGGCCAGCTCGCCCGGGGCCTCGGCGATGCGCTTCAGGCCGCTCACGGTGAGTTCGATGGCGGCGTCGATGCGGGACTCGCCCCGTTCCCGGGCCCCGCTCCCCTGGGCCAGCAGCCCGCCGTCGTCGACCACGAGGACCTTGCGGCCGGCCGCGTGCGCGCGGCGGATGAACGCGTCGACACGCTCGCCGACGTCGAGGGCGTGGGCACGGGCCGCCTCGTCGGCCGTGCCGTTGATGACGGAGTTGTCGAGGACGTCGCTCTGGTAGCCGTGCTCCAGGAACCAGGCGTGGACGCGATCGCGGTGCAGGGTGCGGTCGCCCTTGGAGAGGGCGAAAACCCATTCCCGGTCGATTCCGGCGCGTTCCATGCCGAGCAGGAAGCCGATGCTGTTCTCGACGTAGTGGTCGCGGAAGACCAGTGCCCAGTCGGACAGCGCGGGCTCGGGACCGGAGTACCGCGCGACCAGGGGCATGGCCCGGACGATGGAGTCGATCTCGGCACCGGTGTAGCACAGCCCCTGCCGGACCAGTCTCTCGGCGACGCGGTCGAAGACGGACCGCCCCTCCTCGGACACGGGGCCGGACGCGGTGAGGAGCACCCGCCGCCGTTCTGGGGCCGGGAGAACGGGGTCCAGGGTGTCGGGCCCGGAATCGGCCAGGGGGACGGTGCGCACATCCAGGCGCAGGTCGCCGATGCGGGCGGTGGTGTGCCCCGAACGGCGGTCCTCGATGTCGGCGCCGGTACCGCGCAGGACGGCCCGCACGGCACGTCCGACCTCCGCAGGGGACATCCGGCCGTCGATCACCTCGAACAGATCGGCGTCACGGACACGGGCGCCGGCCGCCACGGGCTCGGTCGCAGGGACAGACAATTTTCCATCCTCATTTCACGTAACGAATTGTCGGAGCCGGGTCGGACCCGTCTCCCGGTCCCTTCTCGGCCGACGGGAACGGCCGCCATCCGGCGAAGGGCCGGAAGAACCCCCTAGTACCAGAGCAGAACCGCCCCTGCGGCCGACATCCCGCCTCCCACCGCTGCCAGCAGGATCCGCTCGCCGCGCCGGAAAGGCTGCCGCCGCTGCGAGTACCGCATGGTGACGGGAATGGAGGCGGCCCCGGTGTTCCCGAACTCCGGGGCGGTCATCGGGACACGCGCAGGATCGGCCCCGAGCTCGGCCGCGACTTTCTCGATGAGGCGCGCGTTCGCCTGGTGGAATATGAAGCGGTCGATGTCACCGATCGAGAGTCCGGCGTCCTGCACCGTCCCCTCGACGATTTCCGGAAGAACCCTGAGCACGTATTCCCGGACCTGTCTCCCTTCCATTCGGAAAAAGTGCTCGCCCCGCCGGCGCGCCTCGGGCGTCAGCGGCCGGCGGGTCCCTCCCGCCGGAACCTCCACGAGCGCGTGCAGGCTCCCGTGCGAGACCAGCCGCGTCGCGCGGATCCCGTACCCCTCCGGGACGGCGCCGAGCAGCGCGGCACCGGCGCCGTCGCCGAAGAGGCCGACCGTGCGGCGGTCGCCGCGGTCCATGACGGAGGAGTACTTGTCCGCCCCGATGACCAGGGCGTAGGAGCCGTGGGAGGGACGGACTTCGAGCAGCCCCGCGGCGGACTCCAGTGCGTACACGAAACCGGAGCAGACGGCGTTGACGTCGAACGCGGCACCCGGCTCGGTCCCCAGCCCGGCCTGGACCACCGCCGCCGTCGCCGGCTGGGGCCGGTCCGGGGTGGCGGTTGCGACGACCAGCGGGCCGATCTCCCGCTCGGTCGCCTGGGCCCGCTCCAAGAGGTCGCGGGCGGCGTGCAGGGCGAGGTCGGAGGTGGCCTCTCCGGCCGGCGCGTAGCGCCGGCGCCTGATTCCGGTGCGCTCCTCGAGCCATTCCTCCGGCACACCCGCCCACTCTCCCACCTGCGCATTGTCCACCGCCTCCTCGGGAACATGGGACCCTAGCGCGAGAATTCCTATCGGCATACGGCGACCTCCTGGACTCCTGTGCTGGTGGCGGGAATTCGCCCGCATCCACGGCGCCGACCACGACGGCCGGGACACGGCAAATGGAACGCATGCAAACCTTGAACTTACGACGGAGCGTACGAATGAGAGCGCTAACAATCAGAGGGAGGACCACCTCTTCCGACACGAGGAAGAGACCCGTAGCGCGGCGCTGGCAGCCATTTTGGCGATGGACTTCAGGTCGGGCCCGCAAACAGCAATCAGATTCCTCGACCCCGCATGGACCGCGATTCCCAATGGCGTTCCCAGACCCCGTCCCGGCAGAGGGGAACCGGTTGGATCACCCCACGCCCCCTTCCACCTCCCGACTTCACCGCGCCTCGAGCAGGCGGAATAAACCGTACAAAGAAGTACTTTCGTCGATCACCCCCTGACGCCCCCTACAACCCCCTACCCGCAGGCGAGGTCACCGGGGATCACCCGGTAGCGGGAGGACCGCTGCCACCTCCCGGCCTCCGCCCCGCGCCGCCGACAACCCGGGCGTCCGCCGCGCCTCACGTGGGCCCCCGGACCCCCGTTGACTCACTCCCGCGGAGCGCCTAGGTTCTCGGAAAGCGCTTTCTGTACCCGCGAGACGAATCCCCCTACGGGCGCCCCTTCCCCGCACGTCGACCAGAGCCGACGGCACGCACACGGGAACCGCTCCGGGCCCACACCCCGCACCGGTCCGGCGCGTTCCCGCCGCCGACCTCCCCGCACGATTCCAAGCGACCCCAGGAGGCATCCCCCATGGCCGGCCCCATGGAAGGAAACCGCATTCAACAACGTCCCCGGCACGCCGCCCTGGCCGTGTCGGCGGCCGGGGCCCTCGCGGGCGGGCTGCTCGGTGCCGTCTCGCCGGTCTCCGCAGCGCCCGCTGCCGCCGACTCCCCCGTCGGGTACGCCTCGATGAACGGCGGCACCACGGGCGGCTTCGGCGCCGGGACCGTCCACGAGTACGTGCTCAGCGAGTACTGGCCCGGCAGCGGGCACGGCAGCCCCGGCGACGCCCTGTACGCGCTGCTCAAGGAGCACCGCGGCAAGAGCGGTGAGGGACTCGTCGTCCACATCGACGAGACCGTCTCCGCCGACGCCTTCTCCGAGAGCAAGCTGGACGTCAAGGACCTGGAGAACGTCTCCCTCCTGGGCGTCGGCGAGCAGGGCGAGTTCGACGGCGTCGGCATCAACATCCGCAACGCCCACAACGTCGTCGTCCGCAACCTGGAGATCCACCACGTCGACCAGGGCGAGAAGGACGGCATCGGCGTCCAGGCGGACAGCAGCAACGTCTGGATCGACCACAACGAGATCTACAACGAGTTCCAGGGCGCCGACAAGGACCACTACGACGGCCTGATCGACATCAAGAACGGCTCGGAGTACATCACCGTCTCCTGGAACCACCTGCACGACTCCTGGAAGACGATGCTGACCGCGAGCAGTGATGGCGAGAGCGCCGCCTCCGACAAGATCACGTACATGTTCAACCACTTCGAGAACGTCAACTCGCGGGTCCCGCTCATCCGGCGTTCCGAGGTGCACATGCTGAACAACTACTTCGAGGACATCGCCGCCTCGGCGATCAACTGCCGGATGGGCGCGCAGGTGCTCGTCGAGGGCAACTACTTCCAGCGCACCGGTTCGGGCGAGACCGACGGCCACGCCGGGCAGATCGAGGGCCCGGTCGGCTGGTGGTACGGCAGCGACGAGACGGGCTACTGGAACCTGGTGGACAACGCCTTCGAGGAGACCCCGAACGCGCACCTGGAGTCGACGACCGACTTCACCGTCCCCTACTCCTACAACGCGCTCAGCCCCGAGGACGCCAGGGCGCAGGTCGAGCGGAACGCCGGGAACGGCGTCATCGACGCGGCGCCGTGACGGCACCCCCGACGGCACCGTGAGCCGCGACGGCGGGGCGGCGCCGACCGCCCCGCCGTCCCCCGGCCGCCGCGGGTTGACCGGCGCCCTCCGAAACGGAATCGTCGCTCCGGATCACCGCCCCCCTCACCGTGGAGCCCCGGATGAACGACTCCCCTCCCCCGTCCATCGATCCTCAGGTCCCCCACTCCGCCCGGGTGTGGAACTACTGGCTGGGCGGCAAGGACAACTACCCGGCCGACCGCGCCGCGGGCGACGACGTGCTCGCCCGTATCCCCGACATTCCGGACGGGGCCCGCGCCGAGCGCGCCTTCCTGGTGCGGGCCGTCCGCCACCTCGTCCGGGAGGCGGGCATCCGGCAGTTCCTGGACGTCGGCACCGGCCTGCCGACGATGAACAACACGCACGAGGTCGCCCAGAGCCTGGCGCCCGAGTCCCGGATCGTCTATGTCGACAACGATCCGCTCGTGATGGTGCACGCCCGCGCGCTCCTGGACAGCTCCCCTGAGGGCGGGACGGACTACATCGAGGCCGACCTGCGCGACCCCGCGACGATCCTCGCCGAGAGCGCGGCGACGCTGGACTTCGA
>NZ_ANBH01000116.1 GCF_000341185.1 Nocardiopsis chromatogenes YIM 90109 | reverse complement strand
CCTGGTGCTGACCCACTCCACCGCCGAGATCCACGGCGAACCGATGCTCCAGGTGATGCGGGAGATGAACGAGCGCGGAGGCACCCCGATCACGGCACGCGGCCGCACGGAGATCGAAGGCTACTTCCGTGGGACCGAGCTGCTGGAGCCGGGCGTGGTGTCCTGCTCCCGGTGGCGGCCGGAGGAGGCCGAGGTCGGAACCGTGAAGGACGTGTACCTGTTCGGCGGTGTGGGCCGGGTCCGCTGAGGAGCGGGCGCCCCTGCGGCCCTGCCCCGCCCCCGCTCAGAGCGTGCAGGTGCAGGGCGGGGAGGTCGCCACGGTGGCGGCCGCGGCGCCCAGGGTGAGCGCGGGCGGACTCACCAGCAGGACGGCCGCGGCCGCGGCGGCCATGGCGCGCCGCCCGGCCCCGCCCGCCCGTGCCGGGCCGAGCAGGCGGCGCGCACGCTGCACCGGGCAGGCGCCGTCGGCGCCCAGCGCCTCCGGGGCGGGCTCCGCCGGGCGCGCGGGCAGCGCCATCGCCCCGAGGGCGTGCAGCAGCGAGGCCGCGCCCACCGTCCGGGCGGCGCGGTCGTCGGCCGCCCACTCGACGAGCACCGGGACCTCGCGGACCGCGGCGCGCAGCAGCGGTACGCCCGGGAACGCGGCGTCGAGCAGCCGGGCCCAGGCCACCAGCAGGTGGTGGCGGCCGCGCAGGTGCGCCTGCTCGTGGGCGAGGACGGCGCGCATCTGCCGGGAGGACAGGGCATCCAGGGCGCCGCTGGTGACCACGACCCCCGTGCCCGGCACGCAGTAGGCGTGCGGCCGGTCGGCGTCGACCAGCCACACCCGCCNCCCCCCGCCGACGGTGCGGCGGCGGGCGCCCGCGGTGAGCCCGCGCCGGTGGTCGCGCCGCCAGCGCGCCGCGTCCCGGCCGCGCCGCAGCGTCACCCAGGCGAACCGGCCGGCGGCGAGCACGGCCGCGGGGGCGAGCACGGCGGCCCAGGTGGCGGCGTCGTTGGCGCGGACCGCCTGGAGGAGGGTGACGCAGGCGGTGACGAAGCCCTTCAGCCCCGGGCCCATGACCTCGGCGGCCAGCAGGAGCACCATCGCCGCGCAGGTGAGCAGCCACGCGGTGGTGGCCAGGGTCCACAGGCCGAGCATCGTCCCGGGGGCCAGGGCTCCGGCGCGCCCAGCGCGGCCGAGCAGGGACGGTCCGGCGGCGGCGAGGAGCAGCGCGGCGGACAGGGCGGCCGCGGCGGCGGTCACGCGTCGTCCTCTCGGGGGGCTTGGGCGAGGAGGGAGCGCAGAACGTCGGCGTCTTCGGGGGACATCTCGTCGACGAAGCGGAGCAGGGTGGCGCGGGGGTCGCCGCTGTCGGTGAGCGCGCCGTGCATGCGGCGGGCGGCGTATCCGGCGCGGTCGCGGAGCGGCCGGTAGAACCAGACCCGTCCGGTGCGGCGCCGGTCCACCCAGCCCTTGCGGCGCAGGTTCTCCAGCACGGTGGAGATGGTGGTGTAGGCGGGCGTGCGCCCGGGCAGCGCATCGACGACCCGGCGGACGCTCATCTCACCGTCTCCGGCGTCCCAGAGCAGGTCGAGAACGGCCGCTTCCAGCGGCCCCAGTCCGGTGTCCTCCATCGGTCACCTCCTCCTGTCCTCGTACGGACATACCTAACAGATCCCGGGCCGGGGTGCGTCCTCGGCGGGGGCGGCAGACGCGCCCGCGGCGGACGCCGGGCCCGAGGATTCTCCGCCGGGGTCGAGACGCCCGGGCCGACGCGGTCGTCACGGCCTCGGGTGGCCGCGGGAAGGGCCACCCGAGGCCGTGACCGGCGCCCTGCCTGTCGGCGGTCGGCCTTCGGCCGCCCCCCATGGCGGCCACGGCCGCCGGAGGTGACACCGCTTCAGCGCAGCACCGTTGCGTTCGGCCTTCGGCTCCGGTGTCGCCCCACCCGTCCTTGGTCATCTGCACACCCGCGTCTACTCCTGGGCGGTACTCGCACGGGAGCCCCCGTACCTGCGGCCCCTTTCACACCGGAGGGCCTCCATCCGCATCCGGCACCGCGCGGGCGGCAGGCGCAGCCCCTTCACTCGGGCGCCGGTGTCCCCGAGCACGGGGGTCGACGGGTTCGGGGCGATGATCCGGGTCGGCCCGCCCAGGTTGCGGGGGGCCGCAGGGGCCGGGGTCCGTCGGAGCGGGGCGGGCGATGACAGGCCCGATCGGCGACGGGGCCTCCGAGGCGCTTGTCCCACAGGCCCCGACACCACAGGGACGCCCGGGGCCCCGTCCTCTTGACGGGTCCTCCACAGCCCCAACGCAACGCCGCGCCACTCCAGCCGACGACGCCCCACATCGAAGGACCGCCTTCACCCTCCGCCCGTCCTCGCGCCGGGGAGAGCGGCGAAGGTGTCGCCCAGGCCCTCAGAGGCCACCGGCAACAGCACCGGTCCGTCGGGCGCCGCCGCCACGGGGACGGCCCACTCCCCTTCCCCCAAGGTGTCGCCGTCGCGCATGTCCACGGCCCGCGTGCCCGATGCCTCCGCGCCCTCCGTGGCCGCGGAAGCCCCGGTTTCCGGGTTCCCGGTCGACAGGTACAGGACACCGTCGACGATCGCCTCGGTGCGCTCGCCGGGTGCGGTCTCCCGCCGCCAGAGCCGCTGCGGGTCGCCGCTCCCGGTTTCGACCCCGACCACGGCCCCACCGCCCTCCGGGGCCATGCCGGAGACGACGGCCTTTCCGTCCGAGGTGCCGACCAGGCGCGGCTCCTCCTGGGGCCCGAATGCGGCCACCTGTTGCCCGGTGCGCAGGTCGTGCACGGTGTACCCGACGACGTCGCCGGTCTCGCCGCCCTCGGCCCCGTCGGCGGCCTCCTCGTGCCAGGACACGACCGTCACCGCGCTCGCGTCGGTCGCAGGACGCGGCCCGGGGGCGGGCTCCGCTCCGGGGGCCTCCTCGGGCGGGGCCAGGCCGGGTCCGTCCCACAGTTCCCGTCCGGTGGCCGTGTCCAGCGCGCGCAGCCGCCCGTCCCGCTCGGTGAGCAGGGCCCCCTGGTATTCGTGCAGGACCGTGCCGACCTCTTGATCGGACTCGTGCGCGGCCACCGCCCCCGTGGACGGGTCCAACGCCGCCTTGGGGCCTGACGCCCCGCCCATGACCGACCCGGCCGAGGCGCCGAAGACGAGCCCGGGGCCGATGAGCGTGCCGGGCACCTCGACCGGCCCCCAGGCCAGGGTCCCCTCGTCGGGGCGGTAGGCGGCGGCCGTGGTGCGGGTGGCGAGTCCTCCTCCGTCGGGGTCGGCGTCGCTGTCCAGCACCACGACGAGGCCGCCGCCGTCGGCGTCCCGGGTGGCCGCGAACGCGGTGCAGCTCGGGTTGCGGGCGAGCGACCAGCGGGTGCCGCCGTCCGGGCCGACACCGAGGAAGGCCAGGTCGCCGCCGGTCTCCTCGGGCATGACCAGCCCCACGAACCCGTCGCCGACCGCCTTGGGCGGCGCGGAGAACGGGGCCGCCCACACGGCCTCGGGCTCCAGGGTGGGCGGGACGTCGGCGGCCGGGACCGCCGGGGCCGGGCTCGGCGGGTCGTCGCGCACCGCGGCGTCGGCCGTCTCCCGTTGCGCCTGCCCGGCGCAGGCGGTGAGGAGCAGCAGCGCGGCCGCCCCTACCGCGGGGGCCGCGGCCCTTCGGGGCGCAGGGGACCGGGTCACCGGTCCGCCTCTCCTCCGCGGCTGGCGGCCGGGGCCGCCTCCCCTTCCCCGGCGTCGCCGCGGGCGCCCTCGCGGTCCTGCCCACCGTCGCGGCGGGCCCTCCGGCTCCGCCGCGCCCGCACGGCGGCCAGGGCCAGCAGGGCGACGGCCGCCGCGCCGAGGGCCGGCAGGTCGCTCCACTCCCCGAGCCCCGCCAGCGGCTGCTGGATCCGGTAGGCGAGGTCCTCCAGGGAGCCGACGCCCGGCAGCGCGCCCATCGACGCCGTGCCGTCGTACACCAGGAACAGCACCCCGATGGCGATGAATATCAGCCCGGACACCAGGCTGTTGGTGTGCAGCCGCAGCCGCCCGAGGGTCACTCCCCGCCCCCGCAGCCAGGTCCGGCGGCCCAGGTCGAAGCGGTCCCACAGCAGCGCCAGCAGGAACAGCGGCAGCGCCATCCCGAGCGCGTAGACGGCGAGCAGCAGCCCGCCGCGCACGGGCCCTCCGGTGGCGGCGACGGTGAGCACCGCGCCCAGGATCGGGCCGGAGCAGAACCCCGCCAGGCCGTAGACCGCCCCCAGCCCGTACACCGACGGCGCCCCGGTCCGCCCGGACAGGCGGGCCTGCAGCCGCACCAGCGGGCCGACGGCCACGCCCAGCCCGAGGAGCTGCGCGGCCCCCATGGCGATGACCGACCATCCGGCCACGGCCACCAGCAGCTCCCGGTTGCCGTAGAAGAACCCGGCGATGGAGGCGGATCCGGCGCCCAGCGGGACCAGGGTGGTGCACAGCCCGGCGTAGAACACGGTGGTGCGCCCGAGCAGCCCGGCCGGGTTGCGGAAGGCATAGGCGAAGAAGGACGGGAGGAGCAGCGCGCTGCACGGGCTGAGCAGCGCGAGCAGGCCGCCGAACAGGGCGGCGAGGTAGCCGACGTCCACCGGTCAGCCCTCCCCGCCCGACGCGTCCGCCCCGTCCCGGGCGTCGGCCAGGGCCTGGTCGATGGTCTGCGTGAACACGTCGAGGGGCTGGGCGCCGATGACGGGCTGCCCGTTGACCAGGAAGGCGGGTGTGCCGGTCACCCCGATGTCGCGCCCCTCGGCGAAGTCCGCCTCGACCTCGTCCGCGAGGTCCTGGCGCTCCAGGTCCTCGGCGAAGGTCGCCGTGTCCAGGCCGATGTCCTCCGCGATGGCGGCCAGCTCCGCGCCGATGGCACCGGGGGCGGTGCCCTCCAGGTCATCGTGGGCGGCGTAGACGGCCTCGTGGTACTCCCAGAACGCCCCCTGTTCGGCGGCGGCGCGGGCGCCGACGGCCATGGTGCGGGAGGTCCCGCCCTTGTAGGGGAACTCGCGCCACTCGATGCGCAGGTCGCCCGGGTCGACGTAGCGGTCGACCAGCTCGGGCTGGGTGTCCTGGACCCACTTGGCGCAGAACGGGCACTGGAAGTCGGAGTAGGCGATGAGGACGACGGGGGCGTCGGGGTCGCCGAGGGCCGTGGGGTCGTCGGCGTCGCGGCGGGCCAGGGACTCGCCCATCTCGCGCAGGTCGGCCGAGCCCCCGGCGGTGTCCGGGGCGCCCGCCCCGCCGGAGGCGGAGGCACCGGAGGCCTCGTCGCCGCCCCCTCCGAGGCGGACCGCGACCCCCACCGCGATCACCACCACGATGGCGGCGCTGAGCAGCAGCGGCCAGAGCGCTCCGGGTTCCCGCTGGGCGGGCTTCTCGCGCGGCATGGGTCTCCTTCCGGCGGGCACGGCGAACGTTCTTCTATGCACGATAGAAGAATCTCTATGCTACATAGAATCACCGTGCCGACCGTCCGCTCCGCCGGGCGCCCGGCGTGTGATCCCGGCCCCGAGGAGAGGAGCGCGCACCCCGATGCGCCAGTGGACGAGCAGGCAGTGGCTCACGGCCGCCGCGGGCACCGCGGCGGCGCTGGCCGTGCTGGGGGTTCCGGCCGTGCTGATCCCCAACGGCCTGTTCACCCGGGAGATCGACCCGGCGTGGTGGTCCTATCCGGTGTGGGCGGCCGCCTCGGTGCTGTCGGGACTGCTTCTGGCCACCTACGTGCGCACGGGGCCGCAGGACCGGGCCGCCGCCGACGCCCCGGGGCCGGGCCGCACAGGATTGGGCGGCACCGTGCTGTCCTGGTTCGCGATCGGCTGCCCGGTGTGCAACAAGCTGGTGCTTCTGGCCCTGGGCACGTCCGGGGCACTGACCTGGTTCGCCCCGCTGCAGCCGGTCCTGGCGGTGGCGGGCCTGCTCCTCCTGGCCTTCGCCCTGCGCTCCCGGCTGCGCGCCCAGAGGTCGTGCGGGGTCGGCGCCACGGCGTGATCCACAGGGGCGCCGGAACACCTCGCGCGGCTCTCCCCGGGCGCCTACCCTGACCGCGTGCGCACCCCCGCACGCGCCGGGCGCACACCATGCGCGGCAGAGGAGGAACGGTGACCACAGTCCCCGACGGCCCCGGCGTCGACGAGCCGTGCCGGACCGAGCAGGTGCGGCCGGGACCGTCCGGGGACGCGGCGGCCGACCGGCTGTTCCTCGTGCCCGCCCCCACAGTGGCTCGCGTGGGCCCGGCCGGGTTGCCGCGTGACCGGGTCGGGGACGCGTCCACCGCCAAGACGCTGCACCGGGAAGAAGAGGGATAGCCATGGTCCGAGGTCAGCGCACCGGTCCGGCCAACGCGATCACCGACGTGGCCGGGCTGCGTGTCGGGCACGCGCACCGCACCGGAGACGGGTGGCGGACCGGCACCACCGTGGTGCTCGCGCCTCCCGAGGGCGCGGTGGGCGGCGTGGACGTGCGCGGAGCGGCGCCGGGCACCCGCGAGACCGACCTGCTCGACCCGCGCAACCTGGTGGAGCGGGTGCACGCGGTCGTGCTCAGCGGCGGGTCGGCGTTCGGGC
This sequence comes from Nocardiopsis chromatogenes YIM 90109, assembly GCF_000341185.1. Lineage (GTDB taxonomy): Bacteria > Actinomycetota > Actinomycetes > Streptosporangiales > Streptosporangiaceae > Nocardiopsis_A > Nocardiopsis_A chromatogenes. The sequence goes on along the minus strand of NZ_ANBH01000116.1, from coordinate 13,927 downwards.
TGGACGCGGCGGGCGGGGTGGTGCACCGGCTCGCCGACGCCGGTGTGGGGCTGCCGGTGGGCGGGCCCGGCGAATGCGTGCCGATCGTGCCCGCGGCGGTCCTGTTCGACCTGAAGCGGGGCGGGGTGTTCCGCAACGTTCCCGACGCGGCGATGGGCGCGGCGGCCTACGACGATGCCGTGGCCGCACCGGAGGGGCGGGCCCTGGAGACGGGCGCGGTCGGAGCCGGGACGGGCGCGGTGGTCGGCGGGCTGGCCGGGGGCGTCGGCTCGGCCAGCGCGGTGCTGCCGGACGGCACCGTGGTCGGCGCCCTGGTCGCGGTCAACGGCGCCGGGAGCGCGGTCGCCCCCGCCACCGGGGAGGTGTACGGGGCGCAGGAGCCCCTCGGCGGGGAGTTCGGCGGCCTGCGGGCGCCCTCCGCCGAGGAGGTCGCGGCCTGGGGCGGGCCTGCGGAGGTGCGGCTCGCCGCTGAGAACACCACCATCGGCGTGGTCGCCACCGACCTCGGGCTGACCAAGGCGCAGGCCGCCAAGCTGGCGTCGGCGGCCCACGACGGCCTGGGCCGGGCGGTCCGCCCGTCGCACACCATGGTCGACGGGGACACGGTGTTCGCGCTGGCCACCGGGGCGGGCCCGGCTGATCTGGAGGACTTCCAGCGGGTGCTGGGCGCGGCCCCGGAGGTGTTCGCCCGCGCGATCGCCCATGCCGTCCTGGCCGCACGGGGCGGTCCACACGCCCGCTCGTACCGCACGGTGTTCCCGTCCGCGTTCCCCGACGGCGGGGCGGGTGGCGGGGTCGGCGACGGGAGCACGTGACCGGCCACGCCCTGCACGCCTCCAGGGATTGGCCGCGGGCCTCCCCCTGGTCGGCCTCGCCGTGTCCGCGTGCCTGCGGCCCCGGGGCGACCCGGCGCGGGTGGTGCCGGGGCCGAACGCCGCCCCGGCGGCGCCGGCCGAGCCGTGCTCGCGCCACGGTCGGGAGCGCCCGGTGGCGGACGGCGACGAGGAGACGTCGGCAGCCCCCGCAGCAGCGTCGTCGGGTGTCGGGCGCGTGCGGTCGCCGTGTGGGGCAGCGACGGCGGAAGCGGGACCGTTCCCCGGCCCCGCCCGCCAGGCGGCAACCCCCTCACGGTCCGGGAAGGCAACGGCACAGCAGGTACCCCCGACGCCCCCTGGCCAGGCAGCAGGCCACCGGAGTGTGGAGAGGGGCGACGACGAGGAAAGATCGGCGACCCTCCCGGCAGCGCTCCCCGAAGGGAAACGATCCTTCGTCGCCGCCCCTCCACCCCCACCCCACCGGCCGGTGCCCGGAGGGCCTCCCGGCGATCGTGGCCGACGGCCACACGGCCGAGGAGCTCCCCGGGGTCATGGCGGGCGCCGGGATGACCCGACCTCCGCCCCGGGCGGCCGCCTGGCGGAGACCCCCTGTCGGCGGCCCACCGAGCGTCCGCTTTCCTCCCACGACGGAGCCGGTTACCGTGAGCCACATGGGTCAGGGGATGTTCACCGACGACACGGTCATCAGGAGGGTGAACCGGGAGGCGTCCACACTCCTGGCCGCGGCGTACGCCATCCTCCTCCAGGTCGCCCACCCGTCCGTCGGGCAGGGGGTCCGCGACCACAGCGACTTCGCCTCCCGCCCCCTGGACCGGCTGCGCGGCACCCTCACCTTCGTCTACGGGAGCGTCTTCGGCACCCGCGAGGAGGCGGAGCGCGTCGCGCGCATCGTGCGGGCGGTGCACCGGCACGTCGTCGGCCCCGGCTACGACGCGCGCGACCCCGACCTCCAGGTGTGGGTGGCGGCCACCCTCTACGAGGGCGCCGTCCGCATCCACGGGCTCGTCTTCGGTGAACTCTCCCCCCAGGAGAAGGAGGAGCTGCTGGGCCAGTGCGCCCTGTTCGCGACCGCGCTCGGGTGCCCCGGGGACCGCTGGCCCGCCGATCTCCCCTCCTTCGAGCGCTACTGGAAGGAGACGGTCGAGGGCATCGAGGTGAGCGGCGCCGCCCGAGACATCGCGCGGGACCTGTTCACCCCGCGCAACCGGGCGCTGCGGCCCCTCACCGCCATCCAGCGGTTCATCGCCTCGGGCATGCTGCCGCCGAACATCCGCGAGGGCTTCGGGCTGGCGTGGGACGAGCGCCGGCGCCGCCGGTTCGACCGGTTCTTCGCCGTCGTCAGGGCCGTCTACCCGCGCCTCCCCCTGCGTGTGCGCACGCTGCCCCGGGACCTCTACCTCCGTGACATGCGGCGCCGGGCCGCGCGCGGCCGACCCGTGCGGCGCTGAGGACGGCGCAAGGGGACCGGCCGCGCGGGCGCGCGGGCGCTCAGAGCGAGCGGATCGCTCCCCCGTCCACGGCCATGCAGGTGCCGGTGACGTAGGACGCCGCCGGGGACAGCAGGAACGCCGCCACCTTCCCGAACTCGTCGGGGCGCCCGGCCCGCCCGAGCGGCACCGCCGCGTCCCGCTTGCGGGACTCCTCGGGGGCGGCCGCCTCCAGCTGCTGGATGCGCGGGGTGGAGATGCGCCCCGGCAGCAGGCTGTTCACCCGGATACCGCGTGGGCCCAGCTCGTCGGCGAGGGTCTTGGCCGCCATCGCCAGGCCCGGCCGGAGCCCGTTGGAGATCGCCAGGTTCGCGATGGGCTGGCGCACCGAGCTGGAGAGCACGAACCCGATCGCGCCGCCCTCCCCCATCCGCTCGGCGGCGGTGCGGGCCAGCCGCAGCGCGCCCAGGAAGACGGTGTCGAACGCGCCCGCCCACTGCTCGTCGGTGGCCGACAGCACCCCGCCCGGGGGCGGCCCGCCGACGCTCACGAGCAGCCCGTCGAGCCCGCCCCACGCCTCGGCGGCGGCCGCGACCAGGCGTGCGGCCGCGTCCGGGTCGCCGTTGTCGGCGGCCAGCCCGCGCACCCGGCCCGGGTGGTCGGCCTCCAGTTCGGCGGTGACCGCCTCGACCCGCTCGGGGCCGCGCGAGGACACCAGCACCCGCGCCCCGTCCTCCAGGAGCGCGCGGGCCGTCGCCAGGCCCAGCCCGCTCGTCGCCCCGGTCACGATGTAGGACCGGCCCTCGATGCCCAGATCCACCGCTTCCTCCTCGTCGTCTCGGCCGCCACTCCGCGGCGGTTCCCCGCGGAGTGGGCCCCGCCATCCTGCCACCGCCGCCCGCCTCCCCCACGGCCCGGGCGCCCCGGGCGGCGCGCCGGGCCGGACCTACGATGGGGGCGTCGCCCCTGAACGGAAGGAGGCCGGTGCCGATGCCGGTCGCAGACGAGCAGGACACGGTCGAGCGCGCCCTCGTGGTGATGGCCCACCCCGACGACGTCGACTTCGGGTGCGCGGGCACCGTGGCGCTGTGGACGCGGGCCGGGACCGAGGTCGTCTACCTGATGGTCACCGACGGCGACGCCGGGGGCGATGAGCGGACCGTGGACGGGACGGGCATGGCCGAGCTGCGCCGGGCCGAGCAGCGCAAGGCCGCCGCCGCCGTCGGCGTGCACGACGTGCGGTTCCTGGGATACCCGGACGGGCGGGTGCTGCCCACGCTGGAGCTGCGCCGCGACATCGCCCGGGTGATCCGGCAGGTGCGGCCGCAGCGGCTGGTCATGCCCAGCCCCGACCGGGACTGGCGGCGGATCGCGGTGAGCCACCCCGACCACCTGGCGACCGGCGAGGCGGCCATCAACGCCGTGTACCCCGACGCCCGCAACCCGCACGCCCACCCCGAGCTGCTGGCCGAGGAGGGGTTGGAGGCGTGGACGGTGCCGCAGGTGTGGATCCCGCACGGCAAGGACGCCGACCGCTGGTCGGACATCACCGAGGTGTTCGACCGCAAGGTGGCGGCGCTGGCCTGCCACGAGAGCCAGATCCCCGACGTGTCCGCCCTTGAGCCCCGCCTGCGCGAGTGGCTGGGGGCCGAAGCCGTCCGGGGCGGCCTCCCCGAAGGGCGCTTGGCGGAGGTGTTCCAGGTCGTCGACACCCGGTGACCGCTCCGTCGGGGGGCATCCGCCGAGCCGTCGTCCGTGGGCGCGGCGGGCGGCGGCGGCCCGGTCGGCTTCGAGCGCTTCGTGCGCGAGGAGGCGGGGCCGCAAGCGGGGTGCGAGCGGGCGGTTTCGGCGGATCGTGTCCCTCCGTCGTCGGCTTCTGGGGAACCGATCGCCACGCCCCCGGGCGGCTGCAGCCGTCGCGGGGGCCTTCCTTTCTCCACGCCGCCTTCACCGAGGACATCACGTCGGCGGTTCGCGTTCACCGAATTCATTGTCGGCTCTCCTCCGGCTCCGGCTCGACACCGATGACACTTCCGATAGGCCCGATAGGTGGAGGGGCGTCGGCGTGCTCGTGCACGTCGGGACGCTCCACTCCGGCATGGGCGATGGACTGCCGATCCTCGGCTTCAAGGACCTGAACCCTGTGGCGCCGACGGAGCACGCGGCCGGAGGGGACTGCCGAGATGCTCGACCGGCGGTGGCACACGTCCAGGTACCAGCGACGGAGGCGCCGGCGGCTGCGTCGGAGTCGCCGACGCCGCGCACCGGCGGGCGCTGATCGCGTCGACGTGTCCGGGTGCGGATGCACTCGCCGCCGCGACGCGGTAGACGTGTGGAGAGCACCTGTCCGACCGATACCAAGGAGGCCCGCCGTGGCCCAGCCGCCTTCCCCGTACGAGTTCCTGCCGGAGGTCCCCTCCTTCACCGTGACCAGCCGGGACGTCGCCGAAGGGGTGACGCTCCCCATGGCCCAGGTCAGCGGGATCATGGGGGCCGGGGGCGAGGACGTCTCCCCGCACCTGGCCTGGGAGGGCTTCCCCGAGAGGACCCAGAGCTTCGCCGTGACCTGCTTCGACCCCGACGCCCCCACCGCCAGCGGGTTCTGGCACTGGGCGGTGTGCAACATCCCCGCCGACGTCACCTCGCTCCCGACCGGAGCGGGCGGCGAGGGCGGCCCCGGGCTGCCCGAGGGTGCGGTGACGCTGCGCAACGACGCCGGGGCCAACCGGTACATCGGCGCGGCCCCGCCCGCCGGGCACGGCCCGCACCGGTACATGTTCGCCGTGCACGCGGTGGAGGCGCCCCGGCTGGACGTGGACGCCTCGGCCACCCCGGCGTTCCTGGGGTTCAACCTGTTCTTCACGACCATCGCGCGGGCCGTCGTCACCCCGGTCTACGAGCAGAAGTGACCCGTCCTCCCGCCTGACGGCGGAGGCCCCCGCACACCGGGGGCCTCCGCCGTCCCCCGTACCGGCGGCAACGCCCCGTGCCCCCGCCCCGCCCCGGCGCGGCACCCTGATCGCACATACACTCTGATTCTCTGGCGTTCGTACGAACTCGAATGGAGTGTGCGCGAACATGAATTCTGTGCGATCCGGGTACTCCGCCGTCGTCTTCGACTTCGGCGAGGTCCTCTCCCGACCGCAGGACGAGACCCACCGGGCCGCGATGGAGCGCCTCGCCGGCGTCCCCGCGGACCGCTTCTGGAGCGCCTACTGGAACGAGCGCCGCGCCTACGACGCCGGCCTGACCGCCGCGCAGTACTGGGAGCGCGTGGCCGAGCGCGCCGGAGCCGCCTGGGACACCGCGCGCATCCAGGCGCTGTGGGCTTCCGACGTCGCCTCCTGGCTGCCCACCGACCCGCAGGTGACCGCCCTCGTCGGCGCGCTCGCCGAGCGCGGGGTCCGGCTGGCCCTGCTCTCCAACGCCCCCTCCGACATCGCCGGGGCGCTGCGCCACTCCCCCGTGCTCACCCCCTTCGCGTCCCTCTTCTTCAGCTGCGACCTGCGGCTGTGCAAGCCCGACCCGGCCGTCTACCGGCACGTCCTGAACGAGCTGGGCACCGAGCCCGACCGGACCGCGTTCATCGACGACCGGGAGGAGAACGTGCTCGCCGCCAAGCGCGAGGGCATCGACGCCCACCACTACGTGGGCCCCGAGGACCTGCGCGCCTTCCTGGAGGAACGCATGGGCGCCCTCCCGGGCGCCTGACCACTGACCGTTTGCGGTCACCGGCNGGCGCGCGCCCCCCCCCCCCCCCCCCCCCGCCTCTCCGCGCGGCCCGGGGCCCCGCCGGGAGTCCTCCCCGGAGCCCCGCCCCCGGCCCGGCCCCGGTCACCGTCCTGGACACGGGACGCTCGGCCGGACGAACCGGGCGCCGACGCGGTGGAACCCCGTGGTAGCACGCCCGAAAGGGCCTCCCGGTTGTCCTGTGAACCGGAATCGGCCAACCCCGGGCGCCCCGCTGATCTGCGACTTACGCTCGACATGTACGGATCGACACCCCCGCCGGGCCCGGCACCGCCCCGCCAGGGCGGGACCGCCGCGGAACCGCCCGACCCCTGCCGTCCCGTGCGCGACCCATGCACATCACCCATATCGAGCGGAGAGGTTCATCGGTGTCCGTTGCACAGCCTTCCGAGCGCCCGACCGTCGTGGTCACGACCGCGGGCTCGGCGCCGACCTCCGGAACCATCCTTCACCTGCGGCGTCTGGGGTACCGGGTCGTCGCCACCGACATCGACTCCACGGCGCCCGGCCTCTATCTCGCCGACGCCTGCCGCCTGGTCCCGCCCGGAACCGACCCCGACTTCGCCGCCGAGCTGCGCGGCGTATGCGCCGAGGAGGGCGCGTCCGCACTCATCCCCCTGGTCGACGAGGAGCTGCTGCCCGCCTGCGGGCTGGCCGCCTCCGGACTTCAGGTGCTGCTGCCCCGGCGCGAGTTCATCGCCACCTGCCTGGACAAGTACGCGCTGATGCGCCGCCTGGCCGCCGCCGGGCTGCCGGTCCCGGCGACCGCGCTCGCCTCGGAGTGGGAGGGCGTGCCGCAGACCCCCGTGGTGGTCAAACCGCGCTCGGGGCGGGGCAGCCGCGGGGTGGCCGTGTGCCACACCCCCGGCGACCTGTCCCGCCTGCTGGCCTCCGGCACGCACGCCCCCGAGGAGCTGCTGGTGCAGGAACGGGTGGCCGGGACCGAGTTCACCGTCTCCGTGGTGGTCTGGCGGGACGGGCGGGTCCAGGCCGTGGTGCCCAAGGAGGTGGTGCTCAAGCGGGGCGTCACCAAGTTCGCGGTCACCCGCCGCGCCGAACGCGTAGCCCGGGTGTGCCGGGACGTCCAGCGCGAGCTGCGCGCCGACGGGCCGTTCAACGTGCAGCTCGCCCTGGACGCCGCCGGAGAGCCGCGCATCTTCGAGATCAACCCGCGCTTCTCCTCCACCGCCCCGCTGACCACGGCGGCCGGGGTGGACGAGGTCGGCGGGCTGCTGACGCAGGCGGTGTGCGGCGGGCCCCGGCTGGCCGACGAGTGGCGCGAGGGCGTGGTGATGGTGCGCCGCTGGACCGACGACTTCATCGACGAGGAGGCGTTCGCCGCGGCGGGCGTGCGGCCCGCCGCCTCGGAGCCCATGCGCGAGCCCGAGCCCGAGCCCGCCGTGCAGGTGCCGAGATGAGCCGACCCGGGGCCGCGCCGGGAGAGCTCCTGGCACCCCTGACGGCGGCGGTGCTGGAGGTCGGCGTGCTGCTGCGGGAGTGGCGCGCCGACGCCGACGCGGTGCGCGGGGTGTGGGAGGGCTCCCAGTTCAAGGCGGAGGCCGACGCGCGGGCGCACCGGGAGCTGAGCGGGCGGCTGTCGGCGCTGGCCCCGGACGTGCCGGTACTCAGCGAGGAGGACGCGGCCTCGCAGGTGGCGGCGCGGCCGGAGCGGCACTGGCTGATCGACCCGATCGACGGCACCGCGAGCTACGTCCACGGGTTCCCCGGGTACGTGACGCAGGCGGCGCTGATGGAGGGCGGTCGGCCGGTGCTGGCCGCCATCTACGCGCCGGAGAACGACGTGCTGTACGCGGCGGTGCGGGGGCTGGGCGCCACCCGCAACGGGGTGCTGATGCCGCGCCTGGAACCGGCCCCGGTGGGGACGGGGGCGCTGGTCGACAACACCCCGGAGCCGCGCGGGATCGCCGCCGAGGCCTACGCGCACTTCGGGTTCGGGGCCTACCGGGAGTGCGGGAGCATCGCGCTGAAGCTGTGCCGTGTGGCCGAGGGAGCGGCCGGGCTGTTCATCAAGGACGTCCCGGTGCGCGACTGGGACGTGGCGGCGCCGCTGGTGGTCCTGGAGGAGGCCGGGGCGGGACTGGTCCGGCTCGACGGGACGCCGTTCGACTTCCAGGGCGGGTACGAGAGCACGGGCCTGATCGGGGCGTCGTCGCCGGCCGCCTGCGCGGAGGTGGCGCGCTGGTGGCGCGGGCGCGCCGGGAGGGGGTAGGGCGTGTTGATCGGATCATGACCTGCTGCACGACGCCCGGGCGCACCCCTCGCCGCGTTCTCATCGGTCGACGGCACGCCCGGGCCGACTCCCCTGCTTCTCGGGAGACACAGCGGCCTTGCGACGGACATGGCGCCGCCGGTGCCTTCTACGGCCATGATCCGATCAACACGCCCTTGCGGCGGTCGCGCCGGTCCGGTGTCCTCCGTTCGGAGGACACCGGACCGGCCCACGAGCCGATGCCCTCGCCGGAACGCCGGGTCTACCCTCGAAGGGAGGCCGCCGACGGCGTCCTCGACACGGGGACCACGGGGGGAAGAGGAGGCGAGCCATGGAGAGCTCCGCAGCGCGGCCCGGCCATTACCGGGCCGCCGACAGCGACCGCGACGCCGTCGCCGAGCGGCTGGCGGCCGCGCTGTCGGAGGGGCGGCTCAAGGAGGACGAGTACCGCGAGCGCCTCGACGCCGCCCTGAGCGCGGTCACCCTCGGGGACCTCGAACCGCTCACCGCCGACCTGCCGCCCGCGGGCGCCCCCGCCCCCGCTCCCCGCGCGGAGGGGCCCGTGGACCTGGCCGTGACCGGCGCGGACAGCGCCCCCTCGCTGTGGAGGGAGCAGGCCGAGGCCTGGCGGTCCTGGGCCGGGGGCGCGGTCATCATGGTCGGCATCTGGGGGCTGACCAGCGTCCTGGCCGGGGGGTTCACCACCTTCTGGCCGATCATCCCGCTGGGCATCTGGGCGCTGGTCGTCATCGCCGGCATGATCGGCGGCGGTGGCCACCGCCGCGGCCACCGGCACGACCACCGGCACGGCCGCCGCGACCGCGACCGCTGAGGCGGCCCCGCGGCCGCCCGCCCGGAACCGGCGCCCACACGCCTCCCACCCGCCCCGCCCCGGTCCTCGCGCCCGCACAGAGCCTTTTCTCCCGCCACGGCGGCGCGTATCGTGAAATCTCCCATCATCATGCGGCAGGGGGTGGGCGTTGGTGGACGACGAACGCGTTCCCGAGAGCCGTATGCGCGCCTCGGACGCCGACCGGGACGCCACCGCCGAACGCCTCGCGACCGCCCTCGCGGAGGGCCGCCTGGACCTGCAGGAGTACGAGCGCAGGCTGGACGCGGCGATGGCGGCGGTGCACCTGGGCGACCTGCGCGCCCTGACCGCCGACCTGCCCGAGCCGCCCCCGCCGCCGGCCCCGGTCGAGGAGCGGCCGCTGGTCGCCGCCGCCGGGGGCGAGGCGGCCTCCCCGTGGAAGGAATGGGTCGACGAGTGGCGCTGGTGGCTCGGCGGTGCCGTGATCATGACCGGAATCTGGGGCGTGACCAGCATCATGGGCGGCGCGCTGTTGCCGTTCTGGCCGCTGGTCCCGCTGGGGATCTGGGCCGCGATCCTGGTCGCGGCCGCGATCTGGCCGGACGAGAACTCGGGCCGTCGGCGGTGAGCCGGGGGCGGCCGGACGCGGACCGGTCCCCGGTGCGCCGGAGGGAGTGACGACGATGGACGACGAGCGGCTGCCGCCGGAGCGGATGCGCGCCTCGGACGCCGACCGGGACGCCGTCGCACGGCACCTGGGGCACGCCCTCCAGGAGGGCAGGCTGGCCCTGGATGAGTACCACGAGCGGCTGGACCGGGCCATGGCCTCGGTGACCTTGGGCGACCTGTCCCCGCTCACCCGGGACCTGCCCGCACCGCCGCCGGAGGTGCTGCGTCCGCCGGCCCGGAGGCCCGAGGCGCAGGCGCCCGAGACCGACCGGTCCCGGGAGTGGCACCGCCGCCTGGAGCCGTGGCGGGGGCTGGCCGCGGTGTCGGTGGTGCTGATCGGCATCTGGGGCGTCACCAGCGTCATCGCCGGGGGGCTGCTGCCGTTCTGGCCGCTGATCCCGATCGGGTTCATGTTCGTGTTCACCTTCGCCGGGGCGCTGAGCGGGGCGTACCAGCGCCCGCCCGACCGCGGCCAGGGCCGGTCCGACCGCCCGTGGCCTCCGCCCGACGGGCGCTGACGCCGGTCGGGGGCGCGGCCGCCGGGGGTCGCCCCCGGGCGGGTCAGCCCGCGGCGTGCAGCCAGCGGACGGGGGCGCCGTCGCCGGCGTAGCGGAAGGGTTCCAGCTCCTCGTCCCAGACCCGGCCGGTGAGGCGGTCCAGCTCCTCGGCCAGGTCGGCCTCCTCGGCGGCGGCCCGGTCCATGGCGGTGCGCAGCCGCGCCTCGGAGACCAGGACCTCGCCCGCGGCGCTGGTGACGGCGGTGAAGACACCCAGGGACGGGGTGTAGCTGTAGCGGACGCCGTCGCACCCCGGGGTGGCCTCCTCGGTCACCTCGAAGCGCAGGCGCTGCCAGCCGTTCAGTGCTGAGGCGAGCGCGCCGGACATGCCGGGCGCGCCCTGCCAGTTCAACTCCGCGCGATGCGTGCCGGGTGCCGCCGGCTGGTCGTCCCAGTCGAGTTTCACGGGCACACCGACGACGCCCGCGACCGCCCACTCGACGTGTGGGCACAGCGCCGCGGGCGCGGAGTGGACATACAAGACGCCACGTGCGGACACCGAACCTCCTGATACGAACGAGTGCGCTTCCCCGTCGCCCTCGTTCTTCCGCAGAGGAGCCGTCCGTTCGGGAGTTCTCCTCGGGCCATTGTGCCCCATGGGCACCAATGGCACCAGGGCGGAGGTGGCCGGATCCGGCATTCCCGCCCGCGGAGGGTTGCGCGGCGGTTAGCGTGACCCCAGGTGTGGCAGGTCCGGTGAGTCTACTTGGGGGGCCGTTGAGTGACCAGACCCGAGACGCCTCCACCTCCGCCGCCGAACTGGTCGGCCGGGCCGCCGACGGCGACCACGCCGCCTGGCGGGCCCTGATCCGTCGCTACGAGCTGATGGTGGACGCCGTCGTGCACTGCCACGGGCTGGCGGGGCAGGACGCCGAGGACGCCCGGCAGACCGTGTGGTGCAGGCTCGCCGAGCACCTCGACGACATCCGCTCCCCGGAGCGGATCGGGTCGTGGATCGCCCGGACCACGCACCGGGAATCGGCCCGGCAGGCGCGGCTGGCACGGCGCGCGCGGGCGCTGGAGGCCGGGGAGGGGGCGCGGCTGCTGGACCCGGTCGACCACCGCACCCCCGAATCGGAGTTCCTGCGGGCCGAGGAGGACCGCGGGGTGCGGGAGGCCATCGCCGCGATCGAGGAGCCCGAGCGCACGGTGCTGGCGCTGGACCTGCACCGGCCGGGGGCACCGGCGGCGGAGGTGGCGGACTGCACCGGGCTGGCCCTGGAGGAGGTGGCGTCGGTGCGCCGCCGGGCGCGGCGGCGGCTGCTGAGGCTGCTTCGGGGGTCGGACGCGGTGGACGTGTGAGCGGGAGGCGCTGTGCGGGGACGGGGCGAGGACGAGCGGGCCGACCTGCTGATCGCCGAACTGCGGCGGGGCAGACCCGAGGCGGGGCCCATGTCGGACCGGGTGCGCCGGGCGGCGGACGGCGCGTTCGCGGCCCGCGCGGTGGAGGCGCCGGTCGCCGAAGTCGTGGACGACTCGCTGGAGCGGCCCGGCGGGGTGCGCCCGAGCGCGGTGTCGGGGCCGCGCTATGTGGTGCTGCGGGGGGCCGGGGTCGAGGTGCGCCTGGAGATCAGCGAGCACGGCGACGAGCGCAGGGTCGCGGGCCGGGTCGTTCCGCCGCTGGGAGAAGCGGTGGAGGTGCGCAGCCCGTTCGGCGCGCGTGAGTTCGCGATGGACGGAGGAGGGGGCTTCACCGCACGCGCGGTGCCGCGCGGGCCGGTGCGCCTGCTGGTCCACGACGGCGGCGGTCCGAGGCTGGCGACGCGCTGGATCTCGATGTGACCCCCTCCCCGGGGGCATGGCGCCTCTCCCCGGCCCCGATCTCCTCTGCCCTCCTCCGCCCGGTGGTGCGGCGGCGCGGCCGATCATAGGATCTCCGGCGATCCCATTCCCGTGGGAACCCCGGGTCCGCGATCCCCCACGCTTGCCGCGCGGTCCACGCCCCATCCGAGGAGGAGGCACCATGTCCGAGAACAGCGCCCCCGAGACGCCCCTGGAGGAGCTGCCCGAGCGCAGCAGGCAGGTGGCCGAGGCGTTGCAGGCCGCGGGGGTGCGGCCGCAGGTCCGGCGGCTGGAGGAGTCGGCCCGCACGGCGGCCCTGGCGGCGCAGGCGCTGGGGAGCGAGGTCGGGGCGATCGCGAACAGCCTGGTGTTCATGGCCGGGGAGGCACCGGTCCTGGTACTGACGAGCGGGCGCCACCGCGTGGCGACCAAGGCCCTGGCGGCCCGCCTCGACCTGCCGAGGCTGGACCGGGCCGAGCCCGAGCAGGTGCGGACGGCGACGGGCCAGGCGATCGGAGGCGTGGCCCCGGTGGGCCACCCGACCCCGCTGACGACGGTGGTGGACGAGGCCCTGGCCGACTACGACCGCATCTGGGCAGCGGCGGGAACACCGGAGACGGTCTTCCCCACGACCCACGACGAACTCGTCCGCTTGACGAAGGGCCGCTCCCTCCCCGTGGCCGAGTAGGCCGAGCGGCAGCCGCGCCCTCAGGGCTGAGCGGGATGGCCGCGAAATCACTGATCAGGCGTCGATTCTCCGCAGAGCTCCCCCGGGCCGCCCGAGGCGCCCGGAAGACGGTCACGTCCGCTGGGGTGGTGGAAGTTCCGTCCGGCCAGGTCAGCCTGCTGGTTGTGCCCCTGGGGGGCGGACCGGGCCGCCTGAGAAGCCCCGACCTGCGCCCCGCCCTTCGTCGGGCGGCCGCAGTCGGCAGAAGTTCCACCACTCCAGCGCACACCATCCGGAAGACGGTTCCGTTCCATCACCACCGGCCCTGACCCCGAGTCCTCGGGGCGGGGAAAGCCTCCCGCACCTTGTTCGACACCCGGACGGGCCGCGCGCGTGCGTTCGTCGCGATACCAGAACGGATTCGGTGCCCCGCTGCTGTCGTCGCCCTCTCCGATGACCACGTGCATGCCTGAGGGGCGACGGCGCCGCGGTGAGGGGCGCCGGACCCCGTCCGTCCACGCCTCCCGTACCGCACCGCGCCGAATCGCCTCCCGGCCGCTCGGCCTCGGGTGCGGCCGTTCCCGTATCGCGACGAATACTCCGGTCCACGTCATCAGGGACACGGCCGCGCATCTCGCCTGTCTTCCCGGTATGTCGGTCACCTCACTACGCCCGTCCCCACCTGCGGCGACGGAACCTGGTGGCCAGGTTCGCCGATACCGGGGCCGTTCTGGCCTGGGCTTTTCCCATTCGGGCGACCCGCGTTCGCCCGGCTCCCCATTTCGGGCCGGCGTCCGGCGGCTTGTGCCCGCACACCCTCGCAAGGGAAATGCGGGGGTTCACCACCCTTCGCCGACCGGCGTCTTCCACAACCCGCCCGATCGGGCTCCCCGTGCGGCCTTCGGGTTGCTAACAAGGCTCTGGAGCGCATTGCACCGGTCTTCCGTGCGTTGTGCGCCAGCATCCGTGTCTTCCGGACCGACCGGTCCATCCCCCGGCGAGAGGTGCCGCCATTGGAGAGCCCGCGCCCCCGACGACCGTTCGACACGACCGACGACCCCGCGACACTCGTCGCCCGCGACCCCGCCGCCGCGCGTGCCTGGGCGGAGGAGGTCCTCGCCTCCGCCCCCGCCCCCGAGACGCGGGCGCACGCCCTGTGCACGATCGGCATCTGCCAGCACGAGGAGGGCGACCCCGC
>NZ_ANBH01000115.1 GCF_000341185.1 Nocardiopsis chromatogenes YIM 90109 | reverse complement strand
CCCCGCCCCCGCCAGGCCCGGCTGGCCATTCGCGCCCTCCGCGGAGGGCCCGGACTGTCCGGGCCCGCGCTCGACCGGCGCCCCGACCCGGCCGCCGCCCTCCTCCGGTGCGGCGTCGCCGACGCGCAGAGGGGCCATATCCCCCGCGCCGTCGTCGCCCTCGACGCCGCGCTCGAACGGGTCGGCCCGCGGACCCCCGAGCGGCTGCTGCCCGCCCTGCTCGCCAACCGCGGACTCGCCCTGGTCTACGCCGACCGGCTCGCCGAGGCCGCCGACGACCTCTCCCGCGCCCTGGCCCTGGCGGACGCACGGCGCCTGGGCTACCTGCGCGCCGCGATCCTGCAGAACCTCGGCTGCCTGGAGTCCCGGCGCGGCGACACCGCCGAGGCCCTCCGCCTGTTCACCGAGGCCTCCGCGGGGTCCACCCGCTCCCGGCGCGTCGCCCTGCTGATCGACGGCGCCGACGCGCTCCTCGCCGCGGGCCTGCCCGAGGAGGCGCGGCTGCGGCTGGAGTCCTTCGGAGGCCCCGGCGCGGCCGGTCCGCTGCTGGGTGAGGCGGCGGCCCTGCTCGTCGACGCCAAGCACCGGCTGGCCCGCGGGGACCGGCAGGCCGCCCTCGCCCAGGCGCGCCGGGTGCGCGCCCGGTTCGCCCCCGACTCGCTGTGGGCGCACCTGGCCGGGACGGTCGCGTGGTCGGCCCGCTGCCTGTCGGCGCCGACGCCGTCGGCGGGAGTCCGCCGCCGCACCGCCGCGCGGTGCGCGGTCTACGCGCCGACCGGGGCCGCCGGGGCCGTCCGTCCCACCCGCGACCAGGCCGCCGCTGCCGCGCTGGTGGACGCGGGCCGACACGCCGCGGCGCTGCACCGGCTGGCGGCGGACCGCCCCGGCCACGCCGAGGCGGCCGGGCACACGCGGCCGCGTGAACGCGCGATCGCCGCCGAGGGCGCGCGCCGGGCCCTGGCGGAGGGGCGCGGGGAGGACCTGCTGGCCTGGCTGGAGTACGGCCGGTCCGGCCGGGGCGCCGCGGCCTGCCGGGACCGGGCGTGGGCGGGGCTGCTGGAGCGGCTGCGCGACGCCTACCGGCGGGCCGAGGAGGGGGACGACGCGGCGCACTCGGAGATCGGGCACTGGTCGGCCCGGCTGGCGGCCGCGCAATTGCACCGGTGCCGGTCCGCGCCACCGCGCGGCGCCCGCGTCCTGGAGGAGCTGCGCGACCGGCTCGGCGGGCGGGCGCTGGTCTCCTACGCCGTCGTGGACGGGGACTGCGCGGCGGTGGTGGTGGCCGACGGCCGGGCGGAGGCGCACGTCCTGGCCCCTGCGGCGCACGTCGCCAGGGAATGCGCGAAGTTCGCGTTCGACGTGCGCATGGGGGCCCTGCGGGGTGTGGAGGAGAGCCGGGGCGCGGCGATGTCGGCGCGCCTGCTGGACCGGATGCTGCTGGGGCCGCTCGCGGAGGCTCTGAGCGACCGACCGGTGGTGGTGTGCCCCGCGCCGGTGGCCCAAGAGCTTCCCTGGGGGCGGCTGCCCACGCTGCGCGGCCGGGAGGTGTGCGTGGTTCCCTCCGCCCGTTCATGGCTGGATGCCGAAGCGGCGGCAGGGTGGGCGGAGGCCGCGGGACCGGCNGGCCCGGGGGTTCCGGGCGCGGCCGCCGAGGCCGGACGGGTGCGGGAGATCCTGCAGCGGGCCGGGGTGGAGACACGGGTGTTGAAGGGGCCGGAGGCCACCGTGGCCGAGCTGCGCGCGAGCCTGCCCGGGGCGCGGGTGGCCCACCTGATCGGGCACGGAGGGATGGCACCGGCGACACCGATGCTTGCGGCGCTCCTCTTCAAAGACGGGCCGCTGTTCGCCTACGACGCGGAGATGCTCCCGCGGGCGCCGCGCTTGGCGGTGCTGTCGGCGTGCTGGCTGGGGATGTCGACCCCGGCACCGTCCGGCGCGCCGCTGGGGATGGGAACGGCTCTGCTGTCGCGCGGGGCCGGGACCGTGGTGGCCTCGGCGGTACCGGTGCAGGACAGGGAGGTGAAGGGGCCGATGGGGGCGTTCTACGCGGCCGTGGCGGCGGGAACGCCCCCGGCCAGGGCGGTGGCCGACCACTTGGCGGAACACGGCTTCCTGTGCATGGGCGCGGGCTGACCCGGTGAACCCACGGCGGGCGCGGACCGATCAGGTCGTTTCGATCGGCCCGCGCCCGCCGAGCTGCGCCTCCGGGGCGGGGCGAATCCGGCCAGCGGCCGCAACGCGGCGACAGTGAACGGGACCGACCGTGGAAGGCCCTCCCCCACCGGCTTTCAAGCGGACCGCGAATCTTCGGAGGCGGTGACGTCCGCACAACTTCCGGCGGCCGCGGCCGCCGCGGCCCGGGCCACGTGCACGGAACTTCCGTCCAGCCGGGTCAGCGGTCACGTCCGCTGGAGTGGTGTCATTTCCGTCCGACCAGGTCGGCGCGGGCGTCACGGCCCAGGGGCGGCCCGCCTCGGTGCCGGTGCCATGACCGGCGCCCCGGCCTGTCGGCGGGTGGCCGAAGACCGACCGGCCAGGGCGGCCGCGGCCGCCGAGAAATCCACCACTCCAGCGGACGCCACCAGGTCAGCCCACTGGTTCCGGTTCTGGGGGAAGACCGGACCGCCTTTGAAGCCCTGACCTGGGCCCCGCCCTTCGGCGCGCGGCCGGGGGACGCCCTCCGAAGGCGGTCGTAGTCGGCGGAAGCTCCACCACCCCAGCGGACCTGGCCTCGGAGGCGGACCGCGCCTTCG
The DNA here is from genome assembly GCF_000341185.1 of Nocardiopsis chromatogenes YIM 90109. Lineage (GTDB taxonomy): Bacteria > Actinomycetota > Actinomycetes > Streptosporangiales > Streptosporangiaceae > Nocardiopsis_A > Nocardiopsis_A chromatogenes. The sequence continues at coordinate 43,181 of NZ_ANBH01000115.1, read as the reverse complement.
CGACCACGTCCGCGGCATCTCCGTCCGAGCAGGTCGGTACGGTCGTCGCGGAGTTGGGCGGCACTGCCCCTGCGTCGGCATCCTGACCGGCGCCCGGCCTGGTGGCGGGTCGCCTCCGGCCGACGCCGTCCTCGTGGCCCCGGGCGGGGGTTCGGATGGTACAGACTGGGGCCATCGGGCGGGACCGCGATCCGCCCGGTGGCGGACCGCCGTGTCCCGCCCTGCTCCGCAGGAGTCCGTTTCCTTCCCGCGTGAACGCGGGGGTTTCCCGGAGGTCGACCGATGAGCTACGAGAACGACGACGCCCCAGAGCATCGGGAGTTCACCCTCGACGAGGTCCACGCGCTCATGCCGGAGGTCATGGAGCGCGCCGGTGAGCTGGTCGCGCTCCGCGCCGACATGGCCGAACTCGCCGCCGACCTGCGGATCGCCGGGGACTCGGCACTCGGAGGGCGGGCCGAGCTCAAGGGGATGGAAGCGCGCTTCAGCGAACTCCAGGCCTGGTTTCCCGACAACGGCATCGAGGTCAAAGGGCTGGCACCGATCCTGCTCGACTTCCCCGCCATGCTCGACGGGGCGTCCGTGCGCCTGTGCTGGCTCGAAGGGGAGACCGCCCTCGGGTGGTACCACCGGAGCGAACTCGGCTTCTTCGGCCGCCGCCCCCTCCCTTAGATCGTTGATGGGAAGCCCTGTATCGGCTGCGGACACGGCGAGGGGCGCCCGTGGCCGGTGTGTGCGGGCCGGGTGCGCCAGCGGACCAGGGCGGTGGTCCCGACGCTGAAGGGCCGGTCGGGGTCGGAGCGCCGTGCCGGGTGCACCGCCGGAGCGCATGGGCCGGGAGTGCGCCGGAGGGGCTGCGCGCCTTGCCCCGCGATCCGGCACGACCGGCTGATCGGTGCCCCGGCCAAGCGGCTGCCGGTGGTCTCCGACCAATGACCGGGGCACACATTCCCCAGCAACGATTCGGGGCACGTCTCTCGGATCAGACCCGATGACGCGACGCCCGGGCACGGTCCTCGCCGCGTCCTCATCGGTCGACGGCCTGCTGACCCGCCCCTATTCGGGCCGGGTGACGCCGCCGGTGCCTTCCACGGCCCCGATCCAGGAGACGCGCCCTGGTGTCCACCGCGCCGCAGCCCCCGGCCGCCGTGCTCCGGAGCCCTGCCGACGTGCGCCGGAGCCCCGGAGCGCCGAAGGGCCGGCGGCGTCCGCCGGTTCGGCTTCGTCTCGCTCCGGGGCCGTTGTAGGGGAGCACCCCGTCCCTCTCAGGGCGAACGACGCCCGGCCGGTGCCGACGGCGCCGGGGCCTCACCAGCCCCGCTGCCGCCATTCGTCCAGGTGGGGGCGCTCGGCGCCCAGGGTGGTGTCCTTACCGTGGCCCGGGTACACCCAGGTCTCGTCGTCCATCTCGGCGAAGACGCGCTCCTCCACGTCGCCCAGCAGCGACCGGAAGTCCGCCTCCGACCACGTCTTGCCCACGCCGCCGGGGAACAGGCTGTCGCCGGTGAACAGGTGCGTCCCCCCGTCGGGGTCGTCGTAGCGCAGCGCGATCGACCCCGGCGTGTGCCCGCGCAGGTGGATGACCCGCAGCGTGCACTCGCCCACCGGGACACCGGCACCGTGCTCCACCGGGTCGTCGACCGACACCGGGAGCTCGTCGCCGTCGCTCGGGTGGGCCACCGTGCGCGCCCCCGTGACCCCCACCACCTCGGCCAGGGCCTGCCAGTGGTCGGGGTGCCGGTGGGTGGTGATCACTCGGGCCAGGCCGCCGTCGCCGACCAGGTCCACGATCCGGTCCGCCTCCGCGGCGGCGTCGATGAGCACCGCCTCGCCGGTCCGCTTGCACCGCAGCAGGTAGGCGTTGTTGTCCATCCGCCCCACGGCGAGCTTGCTGATGGTCAGTTCTGCCAGGTCGCGTACGTCGGCCGGTCCGCCGACCCTGGTATCTCCTGAGTAGGTCACGTCTCCCATTACAACACCCACCGCGGTCTGCGCTTCTCGAAGAAGGCGCTGCGGCCTTCGGCCGCCTCCTCCCCCGCGAAGTAGCCCTCCGACAGTTCCGTCATCCGGGCGAACTCCGCCGCCCTGTCCGCCGCCCCCTGCCCGGCCAGCAGCGCCTTCGCACCCGCCAGCGCGCCGGGGGCGGCCGCGCGCATCCCGTCGGCGATCCGCTCCACGGCCTCGTCCAGCCCGGCGCGCGGGACCGCCTCGGTCAGCAGCCCCGCCGCGACCGCCTCGCGGGCGCCGAACACCTCGCCGGTCAGCAGGTACCGGCTCAGGGCGCGGTCGTGCAGCCGCCGCCGGACGGGGACCGAGATCACCGCGGGGACCAGGCCGATGCGCACCTCGGTGAAGGCGAACTCGGTGTCCTCCGGCGCGATCGCCATGTCGGCCGCCGCGACCAGGCCGAGCCCTCCAGCCCGCGCCGTCCCGTTCAAGCGGGCGACCACCGGCTTGGGGGCGTCCATGATCGCGGAGAAGATCTCCCCCATGCCGGGCGCCCCCGGGCCGGGATCGCGCCCCGCCAGTCGCTCGGCGACCTCCTTGAGGTCGGCGCCCGCGCAGAACACGGTCCCCGCCCCGGTCAGCACGACCGCGCGCACGTCCTCGTCGGCCGTCGCGGCCCGCAGCTCGGCGAGCAGGGCGGTGCGCAGCGGCGCGGACAGGGCGTTGCGGTTGCGCTCGGAGTCCAGGGTGATCGTCGCGATCCCGCGGTCGGTGCCGCGCCGTACGGGCGGTGCGCCGTCGGCCTCGGCCATCGGGTCTCCTTCCGTTGCGGTCATCGGCCCGCGGACCCGGCGCCGCCCGCCTTGCGCAGCGCGGCCAGCGCCCCGTCGGCGTGGGCGTTCATCCGGATCTCGCTCCTGACGACGTGCAGGACCCGGCGGTCGGTTCCGATGACGAAGGTGCACCGGCGGGTGGGCGCCAGCGCCGACAGGCCGGGGGCGGCGCGCCGGACGCCGTAGGCGCGGGCCGCCGTCCCGTCCGCGTCGGAGAGGAGGGGGAAGCCGAACCCGTGCATCCCGGCGAAGGCGCTCTGCCGTTCGACGGCGTCCGCGCTGATCCCCGCGCATCCGGCACCGATCCGGGCGAACTCCTCCGACAGGTCGCGGAAGTGGCAGCTCTCCGCCGTGCACCCGGGCGTCATCGCCGCAGGGTAGAAGAACAGCGCGATGGGCCCCTGTGCCAGCAGCCCGTCCAGGTCGCGCACGCGCCCGTTCTGGTCCGGGAGGGAGAACCCGGGCGCGGTGTCTCCGATATCAACCACGGGGCGCAATCTAGCCCACCCGCCGCTCGGCCACCACCCTTGATCACCGCCCGTGTGGGGGCGCGGCGGTGGAACAGGAGGTGGAGCGGTGCGGTGGGCGGTGGGCACCGATGGTCCGGAGGCCGACGCATGTGTCCGGCGGGGGCACGGCGGACGGACCGCGCGCCCTGTCCCGGCGGCGCCGGGCCAGCCCCTCCGAGCCCTCCGACGGGACCGACGTTCACCACAGGTCGGCACCTCGCCAGCCCCGCACCGCGCGCCCGTTCCGGTGCCCTGGGCCGCGGCCCGGCGGGGTCACTCGCCGATGGTCGTGTACGTCAGCAGCGGCACCCGCAGCTCCTCCGGCGTCAGGGAACCGTGCTGGCCCACCAGTGCGCTCTCGACCGGCTCCGCCCGGGGCGCCACCAGCGCGCACGACCCCGTGGCGACCGCCAGCACGTCGCCGATGCGCTCGCGCACCCCGTCGTCCACCCGGCCGAACAGGCCCGCCGCGACCGCCTCCTCCCGGGTCATCACCCGGGCGCGCCCCTCCAGGCGCTCCGCCCAGGCGTCCCGCACGTCCGCGGCCGCGCCCGGGACGGTGTACACCTGCCGCACGCGCGCCTCCCCCGCGAGCACGCGCACCCCGCGCGTGAGCCCCGGGTCGGCCTCCACGTCGATCCGGCAGTTGGGGCCCGTGTCGACCATGCCGTGGTCCGCCGTCACGTACAGCGCCGCGTCCGGCGGGAGCGCCTCGGCGACCTGCTCGGCCAGCCGGTCGACGTGGCCCAGGTGCAGCCGCCAGTAGTCGGAGTCCATGCCGAACATGTGCCCGTAGGTGTCCAGGTCGGCGTGGTAGACGAAGACCAGCGACCGCTCCCCCGTGGACATGGCCGCACCCGCGCGCACCGCCAGTTCGGTGATGTCGTTGGCGGGAAGGTAGCGGCTGCCCCGGGCCGAGGCGCGGCTGAGCCCGCTGCCCTCGTAGGACCCGGCGGCCACGTACCCGGTCGCCACCCCGGCGCGCTCGGCGCGCTGGTACACGGTGGTGCACGGCTGCCAGGACTCCGGGTCGACGTCGGCGTCCCAGCGCAGCTGGTTGAGGACGGTGTCCTGGCCGGGCACGGCGACCTTGTAGCCGACGACCCCGTGATGCCCGGGCGCCAGCCCGGTCCCGAAGGAGGTCAGGCTGGTCGCGGTGGTCGTGGGGAAGCCCGCCGTGATCGGTGCGGCGTCCCCGATCAGGGACGACAGGAAGGGGGCGCGCTCGCGGTGGGCGAGCAGCGCCTCCCAGCCCAGCCCGTCCACCAGGAGCACGCAGGCGCGGCGCGCCGGGGGCAGGCCGAGCACGTCGGGCTCGCCGTCCACCCCCAGCGATGCCAGCACGGACGGGGCCAGGTCGGCCAGGGACGCGGTGCCGTAGCCGGGGACGTCGAAGGGGGTGGTCACGGGCTTCCTCCAGGCTCCGTGATGGGCCGCCTCAGCCGGAGGCGGCCTCGGCCAGCACCGAGGCGAAGTTGAGCATGGTGGCGACCGCCTCCGGCCCGTCGGCGGCCTGGCTGACCCTGAGGGTCAGGGGTTCGGCGGTGATGGCGCCGGTGTAGCCGTGGTCGGCCTCACAGGTCTCGTCGGCGCAGGCGGCCGGCTCCAGGTCCACGTGGGCGACGGCGCCCCAGTTCACGCTCAGGCTGATGTTCAGGACCAGCTCGGCGGGCAGGGTCCCGGCGACGTGGTTGGCGGGGTCGGTGACCACCCGGGTCAGGGCGACCGACTGGATGTTGTCGAGCCGGATGGCGTCGGTGGTGGTGGACGCCTGGGGCCGGTCGGCGCCCTCCGTCGCCGGGTGCTCGTCGGTGTGGCAGACCACCAGCCGGGTCGCGGTGAGCAGTAGGACGGTGATGTGCCGCCGCATCTCCATCGCGGGATCGAAGGTGGCCTCGTGGTGGACGACGAAGGCGTCGGCGCTCTCACTGCCGAGAGCGGCGGCGACGGCGTCGGTCACCAGGCCGGGGTAGTACCCGCTGCGCTCGATCTCCGAGCGCCAGTCGGTGGACACGGCACGCGTTTTCCTCATACCTCCATCCTGCCCTCTCCCGCAGACAGATCGCACCCTGGTCGGCGCGGTCGCGGCGACCCGGGAGCGGTCGGGCGCCCATGGGTAGCGCACCGGTAGGGCGGGTACGGGCGGGGGCATGAAGGCGATTGCGCGCATCCGATTCCGGATTCCCCGCGGCTCCGCGCCCCGTGGAACGGTCCCGCCGCTGCCGAAACCGCCGCCGCCGGGTCCGGGGCCGACCCCGCCGGGCCCGGCCCCGGTCCCGCCGGAGCCGCCTGTCCCCGACCCTGAACCGGGGCCCGGCCCCGGACCGGGCCCCGTGCCGCCCGAACCCGAACCGCAGCCCGAACCGGCCTGAGGCTCCAAGGCCGCGGGGCGGCGGGCCGGTCGGGCGTGTTTCTGGATCAGGTCCGTAGCGGGGCACCGGCGGGGTCATGCGGCCCGGGGATGAGTCGGCCTGCTCGCCGTCGACCGGTGAGAACACGGCGAGGACCGTGCCCGGGCGCCGCGCAGTAGGGCCTGGCCCGGGAAACGCGCCCTGGATCGTTGATGGGAACCCCTGTATCGGCCGCGGACACGGCGAGGGGCGCCCGTGGCCGGTGTGTGCGGAGCGCCGTGCCGGGCGCACCGCCGGGGCCCATGGCCCGGGGCGCGCCGAAGGCACCGCGCGCCCTACGCCGCGACCCGGCACGACCGCCTGACCGGTGCCCCGGCCAAGCGGTCGCCGGTGGCCGACGACCGATGGCCGGGGCACACAGTCCCCGGCAACGATCCAGGTCGCCGAGCGGCGGAGGGGCGGGCGCCCTGTCCGGGCGGCCCGCCCCGCGCCGCTTCCGCCGTGTACCGGCTCGCCCTGTACCGGCTCTGCCCTGCGGCCTCCTAGAACGCCACTCCGCGCAGCCTCCTCGGGCCCGAGTCCGGGCGGATGTCGGGGGCCTCGCGCAGCCACACCCTCGCCCCCAGGACGTGCGCCCCCTCGGCGTTCACCGTCACCGGGTCCAGGTCCATGTGGCCGATCTCCGGGAACGCGTCCGCCAGTCGGGACACCCGCACGAGCAGCTCCTCCAGCGCCTCCACGTTCGGCTGCTCGGCCAGGGTCGTCGCCCCGGCGGGCAGGCCGAACAGCAGCGGGGCCGCCCGGACCGCGTGGACCAGGTCGCTGGCGTCGGCGTGGGTCAGCGGCGCCAGGCGGAAGGCCCGGTCGTCCAGCAGCTCGGCGGTCACGTCGGCCAGGCCGAACCCCACCACCGCGCCGAACGACGGGTTGTCCCCCGCCCGCACCACCGTGGGCACGCCGGGCACCACCATCCGCTGCACCACCAGCATCGCCTCGTCGCCGAGGCGGCCGTGCAGCGCGGTGAAGGCCCCCCGCACGTCGTCCGGGGTGCGCAGGTCGGCGCGGATGCCGGTGCCGCCCGCGCGCAGTCGCAGGTCGGGGGCGTTGGCCTTGACCACGACCGGGTACCCCAGCTCCTCGGCGGCCGCGACCGCCCCGTCGGCGTCGAAGACCGGCACGTCGGGCCAGACGTCGATGCCGTAGCAGGACAGCAGCTCGCGGGCGGTCTCGGGGGGCACCGCCGACTCCTCGCCGTGCACCGGCTCGCTGGTGAACCACACCGGCCGCGCCGCCTCGGCGCCGCCGCGCTCCAGCGCCCGGTCGATGACGGCGCGGGCGCGCGCGCCGTCCACGTCGGCCAGCTCGGGGTGGCGCCCCGGGTCCCGCTCGCGCCAGAGCGCGTACCGGGTGGCGTGCGCCAGCGCGCGCACCGCGTCCTCGGGGGCGAGGTAGGAGGGCACCGACCCGCGGGCGGTCTCGCCCTTCTCGTTGACCTGCCGCAGCTCCTCGGGGAGCCCTTGGTGCCCCAGGTAGGTGGTGAGGATGGGCTTGCCGGAGGTGGCCGCCTTGGAGCGCATCACCGCCGCCACATCGTCGGAGATGGGCGTCAGCGCCGGGATGAACACCACGATGACCGCGTGCACGGCGTCGTCGGCGAGCGCCTTGGACAGGGCCTGGTCGAAGTCCTCGGCGGTCGCCTTGGGGCCCAGGTCGACCGGGTCGTGCGGCTTGAGCCCCTCGCGCACGCACGCGTCCTTGACCAGCAGCCCCAGCGAGTCGGAGTTGCCGAGGATGGCCACCCGCGGCCCGGCCGGGAGCGGCTGGTAGGCGAAGAGCTGGGCGACGTCGAACATCTGGGTGATGTCGTCCACGCGCACCACCCCGGCCTGCTCGAACAGGGAGGTCACCGCGTAGTCGGGCAGCGACAGCGCCCCCGCGGCGTGCCCGGTGGGCACCCCCGAGGAGCCGCCGCTGCGCACCGCCACCACCGGCTTGTGCTGGGCCAGCCGCCGCGCCAGCCGGGTGAACTTGCGCGGGTTGCCCAGCGACTCCAGGTACTGCAGCACGACCTCGGTCGCCGGGTCCTCCTGCCAGTACTGGATCAGGTCGTTGCCGGACACGTCGGCCCGGTTGCCCGCCGACACGAACGTCGACAAGCCGATGCCGCGCTCGGAGACCCGCTGCAGGATGGCCCGCCCCAGCGCGCCGGACTGGGAGAAGAAGCCGATGGGCCCACGCGGCGGCACGTATGGCGACAGGGTCGCGTTCAGCGACACGGCCGGGTCGGTGTTGGCGACCCCCAGGCCGTTGGGGCCCACCACCCGCATGCCCTCCGCGCGCGCGGTGGTGACCAGGTCGTCCTGGCGGGCCTTGCCCTCGGGGCCGACCTCGCCGAACCCGGAGGTGACCACGACCAGCCCGTGCACGCCCTTGCGGGCGCACTCGCGGACCACGTCGCCCACCATGTCGGCGCGCACCGCCACCACGGCCAGGTCGACCGGGTCGGGGATGTCGAGCACGCTCGGGTAGGCGCGCACCCCGGCGACGGCGCGCGCCTCGGGGTGCACCGGGTAGACGGGCCCCTGGAAGTCCCCGGCGAGGAGGTTGCGCAGCGCGGTCTGCCCGACGGTGTGGGCGGTGCGGCTGGCGCCGATGACGGCGACCGACTCGGGGAAGAGCAGCCGCGCGATGGAGCGCGACTCGGCGCGCTGCTCGCGGGCCCGCATGACCTCTTCGGAGTGGTCGGTGGGCTCCAGGTCCAGGGTGAGGCGGATGACGCCCTCGTCGAAGGTCTGCTGGGCGGTGTAGCCCGCCTCCCGGAAGACGTTGATCATGCGCCGGTTCTCCGGCAGCACGTCGGCGATGAAGCGGCGCACCCCGCGCTCGCGTGCGGCGGCGCCGATGTGCTCCAGCAGGACGGAGGCCAGGCCGCGCCCCTGGTGGGCGTCCTCGACGAGGAAGGCCACCTCGGCCTCGTCCTCGCCGATCTTGTCGTAACGCACGACGGCGACCATCACGCCGGAGATGGTGGCGATCAGGCCGACCCGCTCGTCGTAGTCCACGTGGGTGAAGCGCTTGACGTCGCGGTCGGACAGGCGGGGGTAGGGCGCGAAGAAGCGGTAGTAGATGGTCTCGGGCGACAGGCGCGCGTGGAAGGCGCGCAGCAGGTCGCCGTCGTCGGGCGTGATCGGGCGGATGTGGGCCGTCCCGCCGTCGGTGAGTACTACGTCGGCTTCCCAGTGGTTCGGGTATGGCTGCACGGATTTGAGCCTAAGGGAGATCGGCCCCGGTGTGGTGAACGCCGCACCCCGTTTCGGAGGACGTTCGGGCGGTGCCGCTTCGTTACCTCGCCGTACCGGAGAACCTGTTAACGTCTCTGTGCATATGCTCGCAGGCCCGCGCGCACGGGGTCGGGCGACCGGGGCGCCGGCGGGCCGGAAGGCGCGTACGGTCGGGAGTTCTCCCCCGCTCGGCGGGGACGCAAGGTGGTGGTGGACGCAATGGCACGAGTCGTCGTGATCGGTGACCTCATGACCGATTCCGTCGCGCGGGCGTTCTACCCGCTCGCGCGCGGCAGCGACACCCCCGCCTCGGTCCTGACCTACGGCGGCGGGTCGGGCGCCAACGTCGCCGCCTGGCTGGCGCTGGAGGGCGCCGAGGCCACGTTCGTGGGGCGCCGCGGCTCCGACATCACCGGCCGCACCCGCGAGATGGAGCTGATGGGCTACGGGGTCGACTCGCGCCTGGTGATGGACCCCGAGCGGGCGACCGGCACCTGCGTCGTGATGATCACCCACCGCGGCGACCGGACCATGCTCAGCGACCCGGGCGCCAACGCCCGCCTGCAGCCCGAGGACCTGCCGCGCGACGTGTTCGCCCCCGACGGGCACCTGCACGTGTCCGGGTACACGCTGATCAACGAGGACTCCCGGCGGGCGGCCCGGATGGCGCTGCGCATGGCGCGCGAGTCCGGGATGTCGATCTCGGTCGACGGCGGCTCGCACGCCCCGCTCAAGCGGGCGGGCGCGGAGAACTTCCTGGACTGGACCAACGGTGCGCGGCTGCTGTTCGCCAACACCGACCAGGCCGAGGTGCTGACCGGCCGGGACGACCCGGAGGCGGCCGCCAAGGTGCTCACCGCGTGGTTCCCCGCCGTGGTGATCAAGCTCGGCGACGAGGGCGCGCTGTGGGCGGCCAAGGGCCGCGACGAGATCATCCGCGTCCCGGCCGAGCCGGTGGAGCCCTCCCCCGGCTCGATCGGCGCGGGCGACGCGTTCATGGCGGGGTTCCTGCCGCTGTGGCTGTCGGGCAAGCACCCGAAGGACGCCCTGGCCCGCGCCCAGCACCTGGCCGCCCGCGCACTGCACATGCCCGGCGCCCGCCCCGACCTGGGCGACCTGTAGCGGCGCCGGGCGGCCGACGGCCCGCCGGTCAGCCGTCGGGCAGGGCCGCGACGGCGTTGTTCTGGCCGACGACGATCCTCCAGACCCCCTGGTCGCGCGCGATCACACAGGTCGTCACGCCGCGGGGGCCCTCGACCGTCCGCCCGGCCCCGTCCGTGGGCACCTGCCGGACGTTCACGCCGACCACGCCCGGCGCGACCGCGAGGAGCTTGACGACCTCGTAGCGCGCGTAGGCCTCGCGCAGCGGCCCCCGGAACGCGGGGCCGCCGAATCCGGCGATCGCCTCGCGCCCGTCCAGGCGCATGCCCGCGGCATTGGTCCAGGACGCCTCCTCGGCGAAGCACGCGCTCAGGGCGACGGCGTCGTGGGCGTTGAAGGCCTCCTCCAGGTCCTTCACCACCGCCATCGCCGCCTGCCGTTCCTCCGTCGGGACGTCTCCCGCCACCACGATCCCCTCGGCCATGGCCGCCTCCCCTTCCCCTGTCCTCACCCGTGGCCGGGGCCGGCGTCGCACCGCTCCGTCCCGGCGGGCGCCGGCCCCGGGGGCCCTCCGGGCCCCGAGAACGACCCAACACCCTGAAGTCAGGTTGAGGTCAACCGCCGGGCACGGTGCGGACCGGGGCCGCCACAGCACCCGGCGGCCGGCCAACGCTCCGTCGGCCCGCGCGCACCCGTGCAGGGGCCGGGGCGCTGCCCGCCCCTACGACGTGGCGGCCAGCGCCAGGGGCAGGACCTCCTCGGCACCCGCCTCGCGGAGCAGCCGGGCCCCCACGGCGAACGTCCATCCGGTGTCCGTGAAGTCGTCGACGAGCAGCACCGGGCCGTCCAGCGCCGCCACGGACGCCCGGACCGCCTCGGGGACCTCCAGGGCCTTGGCCACCGACGCCAACCGCTGTGCGCTGTTGTGCCGCCGGGGCCCGGGCCGGTCCGGGCCCGTGTAGGACAGGGCCCCCACCGGCGCCAGGCGCCCGACCCGGGACAGCCGGGACGCCAGGTCGGCGATCATCGCCGGGCGGGTGCGCGAGGGCATCGCCACCACCCCGGCCGGGCGCCGCTCCCAGGGCCACGCCGCCAGCACGTCCACCACGGCCTTGAAGGCCGTCTCGTCCACGGGCGCGTCGGGGGCGTCGTCGGCGAGCAGGCGGCGCAGCGCCGTCCCCCACCCGATGTCGGTCAGGCGCGCCAGCGCCCGCCCCTCGGCCGCGCGCAGCCCCTCGGGGATCTTGCCCGAGGCCTGGACGCCCAGCGCCGCCATCCCGGTCGGCCACTGGCGGCGCGGCGCCACCGGGACGCCCGGACGGTCCAGGTGGGCGGCGGCCTCCCGGCGGCGGGCGGCGTCCACGTCGGCGGGCCAGTGCCGCCCGGTGCAGTTGTCGCACCGCCCGCACGGCGCCGCCTCGGGGTCGTCGAGCTGGCGGCGCAGGAACTCCATCCGGCACCCGCCGTGGCCGATGTAGTCGAGCATGGCCCGCTGCTCGCGCTCGCGCGCGGCCGCCACCGCCCGGTAGCGCTCGGCGTCGTAGGCCCACGGCTCCCCCGTAGCCTCCCAGCCGCCGCGCACCCTGCGCACCGCCCCGTCCACGTCCAGCACCTTGAGCATCTGCTCCAGCCGGGAGCGGCCCAGGTCCACCTCGGTCTCCAGGCGGGGCAGGGAGACCGGGCCCCCGGCCGACTCCAGCGCCGACAGCGCACGGCGCACGGTCTCCTCCGCGGGGAAGGACAGCCCCGCGAAGTAGGCCCAGATCTCCCGGTCCTCCCGCCCCGGAAGCAGGATCGCCTCGGCCGACTCCACGCCGCGCCCGGCGCGGCCCACCTGCTGGTAGTAGGAGATGGGCGACTGCGGGGCGCCCAGGTGCACCACGAACCCCAGGTCGGGCTTGTCGAAGCCCATGCCCAGCGCGCTGGTGGCCACCAAGGCCTTGACCTTGTTGCCGAGCAGCTCCTCCTCGGCGCGGCGGCGCTCCTCGGGCTCGGTGCGGCCGGTGTAGGCCCGCACCTCGAAGCCGCACTCGGCGAGGAAGGCGGCGGTCTCCTCGGCGGCGGCGACGGTCAGCGTGTAGATGATGCCCGACCCGGGCAGCTCGGGCAGGTACTGCGCCAGCCAGCTCCACCGGGACGCCCCGTCGGGCAGCTCGACCGCGGCCAGGCGCAGGCTCTCCCGGTCGAGGGCGCCGCGCAGCACCAGCGGCTCCTCGCCGTCGCCCGCGCCGAGCTGCTCGGCCACGTCCCGGGTGACGCGCTCGTTGGCGGTGGCCGTGGTGGCCAGCACCGGGATACCGGCGGGCAGCTCACGCAGCAGGGTGCGGATGCGCCGGTAGTCGGGGCGGAAGTCGTGCCCCCAGTCGGAGACGCAGTGCGCCTCGTCGACGACCACCAGCCCGGCCCCGGCGGCCAGCCGGGGCAGCGCCCGGTCGCGGAAGTCGGGGCTGTTCAGGCGCTCGGGGCTGACCAGGATCACGTCGACCTCACCGGCCTCGATGGCGGCGTAGGCCTCGTCCCACTCGGCGGTGTTGGAGCTGTTGACGGTGCGGGCACGGATCCCCGCCCGCTCGGCGGCGGCGATCTGGTTGCGCATCAGCGCCAGCAGCGGAGAGATGATCACGGTGGGACCGGCGCCCTGGGCGCGGCGCAGCGCGGTGGCCACGAAGTAGACCGCGGACTTGCCCCAGCCGGTGCGCTGCACCACCAGGGCGCGGCGCCGCCCTTCGACCAGGGCGGCGATCGCGGTCCACTGGTCCTCGCGCAGCCGGGCGTGGTCCCCGGCCAGGGCGCGCAGGTGGGACTCGGCGGCCTCGCGCAGGGCGGGACCGGTGTGCGGGGCGTCCGGGGCGGTGGAGGCGGCAGGGTCGTCGGAGGGCACCATGCCCTCCTTGCTACCAGAGCCGGGGCGGCGCCCGGAGCGCCTCAGCGGCTGTGGACGGGCGAGGGGACGGGCGGGCGGCGCCTCACCCCTGCCCGTCGACGGGCCCCCGGCCCGCCTCGCCCGTCTCGGCGCGGCGCTTCTCCAGGACCTCCTCCAGCTCGTCGGTCACCAGGTGCTCGGCGACGACCATGCCGCGGCTGTAGGAGACCCTGCCCAGGGTCTGCGCCAGCACCGGCATCGTCATGAACTGGAACACCGCCACCAGCGCCAGCGGCAGCGCGGTGGGCACGTCCGGAAGCCGGAACGCCGCCCCCGCCAGGATCAGCAGCAGCGCCACCGTGTCGGGCTTGGTCGAGGCGTGCATCCTCCCGAGCAGGGTCGGGAAGCGCACCATGCCGATGGTCCCCGTCAGCGCGAACAGCGCCCCCAGGGGCAGCAGGATCGCGGTCGCCCAGTCAGCCGCGGTCATGGGCCCTCCTCTCGGCGAAGCGCGCGGCGGTCAGGGTGGCGATGAACCCCAGCAGGGCGATGCTCACCATCACCCCCACGTAGGAGGTGTCGCCCCGCACCGCCACCTCCAGCGCGATGAAGCACACCAGCAGCACCGACACGGTGCTCAGCCCGATCACGCGGTCGAGCACCGAGGGGCCCCGCACCAGCCGGTAGACGGCCAGCAGCACCGCCGCCGCGAGCATGGCCCCGGTCGCCATGAAGGACACGTCCAGAGCGTTCACCGCTCCCCCCTCCCCGCGGCGCGGGCCGCGTCCATCTCGCGTTCGGTGGCCTCGAAGTCGGCGATGTCGGCGGCGGAGCCGAACGCGCGCACGAACAGCTCCTCCATGCGCCGCACGTCGCGGCGGAGCCGCGGCACGTCGCCCTCCCCGCGGATGGGGACGCCGTGCACGTAGATCACGCCGCCCTCCCGGTCGAGTTCGATGGTCTGGCTCCCGGTGACCAGCGACAGGCCCCCGCTGACCATGGCCATGAGCAGGTCGGAGTCGGTGCGCAGCGGCACCGCCACGATCGCCCCGCGCACCCGGCCGGGCCGGTGCAGCGCGTAGTAGGCCATCTGGACGCTGGAGGTCAGCAGGTCGAGGAGGATGCGCCCGGCCAGCAGGGCCGCCCGCAGCGGGCGGAAGCGCAGCCGCACCGGCAGGTGCGGCAGCTTGGCGGCGGCATAACACCCCGCCCCCACGCCGAACCCGGCCAGCAGGGTGCCGGGGCTCGCGTCGCCCCACAGCACCGCCCACATGGCGGTCAGCCACAGCACCATGGGCAGGCGGCCCAGCATGCGCACGGCGGCGTCGTTCAGCATGTTCACGATGCACCTCCCAGGACGGCCTGCAGGTAGGCCTGCCCGCTGATGAGGTCCTCGGCGGCGGTGAAGGCCAGGGCGGTGAGCGGCCCGGACGCGGCGGCCAGGGCCAGCCCGAGGGCGACCATGGCGCCGGTGGCCCCCGCCATCAGCAGGGCGCCGCCGGAGCGGCGGCCCTGGAGGCGCTCGCCCGCCTCGACGACGTCCGGCAGCGGCACGCCCCAGAACGCCCGCACCCACACCCGGAAGATCGCCATCAGGGTGAGCAGGCTGGTGGCGACCCCGGCGGCCACGCCGGTCCAGGCGAGCCACCCGCCCGCCTGCGCCCCGGCCTGGAACAGCGCCACCTTGGCCACGAAGCCCGACATCGGCGGCAGTCCGGCCAGGCTCATCGCGGGCAGGAAGAAGAGCAGCGCCAGCACCGGGGAGATCGCGGTCAGCCCGCGCAGCGCACGCAGCGAGGTGTGCCCCACGTACTGCCGGATCAGCCCGTTGACCAGGAACAGGGCGGCCTGCACGACGATGTGGTGGACCAGGTAGACGATGACCCCGGCCAGCCCGGCGACGCTGCCCAGCGCCAGCCCGAAGAGCATGAACCCGATGTGGCTGACCAGCGCGAAGGACATGATCCGGTTGACGTCGTCCTGCACCAGGGCGCCGAGGATGCCCACGATCATGGTGGCGATCGCCAGCCACATGATCACCGGTGCGATGTCGTCCCGGGCGAACAGCAGCGTCTGGGTGCGGATGACGGCGTACACGGCCACCTTGGTCAGCAGCGCGGCGAAGATCGCCGAGATGCGGGTGAGGGCGACCGGGTAGCTGTCGGGCAGCCAGAAGTGCATCGGCACGATGGCGGCCTTGATCCCGAACACCACCAGGAACAGCAGTGCCAGGACCGTGCGCAGCGCGTCGGGGGCGCCGCCCAGGCGCACCGCGATGTCGGCGAGGTTCACCGTGCCGGTGACGCCGTAGACCAGCGCGATCCCGGTGAGGAAGAGGATCGAGGAGGTCAGGCTGACCACCGTGTAGATCATGCTGGCCCGCACCCGGGCGCGGGTGGGCGCCTGGGTGATCAGCGCGTAGCTGGCGGTCAGCATGATCTCGAAGCCGACGAAGAGGTTGAACAGGTCCCCGGCCAGGAAGCTCAGGCAGACCCCGGCGGTGAGCACCAGGTAGATGGGGTGGAAGACCGCCGGGGTGGCGCGGCTCAGGCCCGCGGTGTCCTGCCCGATCGCGTACAGCAGCACCACCAGCAGCACGACCGAGGAGACCAGCAGCAGCAGCGCGGTCAGCGGGTCGGCGGCGATGGTGATGCCGAGGGGCGCGGGCCAGCCGCCCCCCTGGGAGGTGAGCACCGTCCCGTCGGCGGTGCGCCGCACCAGCGCGGCGGCGGCGAGGACGACCAGGGCCAGGGTGACCACGGCGACGGCCTGCTGGCCGCGCCGGTAGGAGCGCAGCAGCAGCGCCGCGGCGGCGCCCAGGACGGGGACGAGGAAGGGGATCGCCAGGAGTGTGCTCACGCCGACTCCTCCGGTTCCTGGAGGCTGCTGATGCGGCGGTCCTCGAGGTCGTCGGGGACCTCGTCGTCACCGTCGCCCAGCCACACCCGGTAGGCCAGCGCGAGCAGGAAGGTGGTCACGCCGAAGGTGATGACGATGGCGGTGAGCGCCATGGCCTGGGGCAGCGGGTCGCTCATCGCCGAAGCCTCGCCCGGCAGCAGCGGCGGCAGGGTGATGGCCCGGTCGGTGAGCATCAGGGACAGGTTGGCGGCGTGCCCCAGCAGCAGGATGCCGAAGACGACGCGCATCAGGGAGCGCTGGAGCAGCAGGTAGAAGCCGCAGGAGTAGAGGACGCCCACGGCGAGGATCAGCACGAGGCTCGGTGCCGGTGTCATCGGGGGCCTCCCTTGTTCCGGGCGCGGCGGCGACGGCGCCCCGCGCGCACTTCCTCCTCCTCGGCCTCCATGCGCGCCCCCAGCGCGGCCACGACCGACAGCACGAGGCCGACCACGATGAGGAACACGCCGGCCTCGAAGGCGAGGTAGCTGGCGAACGTGACCTTTCCGAACACCGGGAGCTCGGCGGAGTGCTTGATGACCTCCAGCAGGTCGCCGCCGCTGATCAGCGGAAACCCGGCGGTGACCCCGGACAGCAGCAGCCCGCCCGCCAGCAGGGTGTTGGGCTTGAGCGGCATGCCCGCGGCCAGCTCGTGGCGGCCGCCGGCGATGTAGCGCAGCACGAACGCCATGCTGGCCACCAGTCCCCCGGCGAACCCGCCGCCGGGCCGGTCGTGCCCGGCGACCAGCAGGAACACCGAGAAGACCAGGACCGAGGGGACGAGCAGCCTGACGGCCACCTCCAGCAGCACCGACCGGGGGCCGAAGGCCGGGCTGACGACGGTGCTCAGCCAGCGCTCGCGGGGCGCCTCCCATCCCTCGGGGGGCGTTCCGGCGCCGCCGGGGGCGGCGGTGCCCTCGTCGGAGACCTCGCTCATCGGGCGCTCCCCTCCTCATCTCCCGCGGGTGCGCCCGGCACCCCGGGCACCGCCTCGGGGGCCTCGGCGGCGGGCTCGTCGATGACCCGGTCGCGCCGGTTGAGCAGTACCAGCGAGGCGACCGCCACGGCGGCGGTGGCCAGCACCACCACCTCGCCGAAGGTGTCCAGGGCCCGGAAGTCGGCCAGGATCGTGTTGACCAGGTTGCGCCCCCCGGCCTCTTGGGCCGCCCCGGTGTAGGAGGCTCCGACGGGGGGCTCGGTGCGGGCGGAGGTGGCCAGCCACAGGGTCAGCGCGACGAAGGCCCCGGCGGCGCCGGACAGCAGCACCATGAGCCGCTTGGGCCAGCCGGGCGGGCGCACCGAGAAGGTGGCGGGCAGGCGCCGCAGCACGAAGACGAGGATGACCGTGGTCAGCGTCTCCACCAGCACCAGGGTCAGGGCCAGGTCGGGGGCGCCGTGCAGGACGAAGAGCCCGGCGATGGCGAACCCGGTGGCGCTGAGCAGGATCAGCGCGGCGAACCTGCGGTGCTCGCGCAGCGCGGCGATGGCGGTGACCGCTATGACCACGGCCACCAGCGCCTCCAGGGGGCTGTCCCACAGCCGCAGGTCGTCCCCGGCGGGCACGGCGAGCTCGCCGGTGGCCAGCGCGCGGACCAGGCGCACACCGGGCAGTGCCAGCAGCGTGGCCAGGATGATGCCGAGGTAGGCGGGCAGCGAACCGGTCTGCAGGCGGCGGGTGACGCTCAGCGCGACGGCGTAGACGGCGTGGACGGCGAAGTGGTACCCGACCTCGGCGTTGGGGCCGCGCGGCAGCGCCGCCCGTAGGCGCAAGACGATCGGACGCCAGTGGAACAGGGCGGCTCCGGCGGCGATGACCGCGACGGTGAGAAGCAGGGGCGCTCCGAGCCCGTGCCAGAGCGCCAGGTGGTACGGGGCGCCGTGGTCGTCGTAGGGGGCGGCGTAGGCCTGCGCGATCGGGTCGATGGCTTTGGGGTAGGCGCCGAACACCAGGCTGAGCGCCCCGAGGGCGACGGGGGCGGCGAGGAAGGCCGCCGTGGGGCGGTGGAAGCTCGGCTCGTCCACGCCGGGCTTGACCGCGAACGCGCCCCACCAGAAGCGCGCGCTGTAGGCGAAGGTGAGCACCGACGCCAGGACGATCCCGGTGAGCATGGCGGCCGACGCCCAGGTCGGCAGTTCGGTCGCGTGGCCGGGCAGGAACGCCTCCAGGGCGGTCTCCTTGGCCACGAAGCCCAGCAGCGGCGGCAGCCCCGCCATGGAGGCCGCGGCCGCGCCCGCGGCCACGGCGAGGACGGGCATCCGGCGGCGCAGACCGGTCAGGGCGGCGATACTGCGGGTGCCCGTCTGGTGGTCGATCACGCCGACCGTCAGGAACAGCGCGGCCTTGAAGAGGCCGTGGGCGAGCAGCGCCCCCGCCGCGGCGACGGCGGCGGTGGAGGAGCCCATGCCGCCCAGCAGCATCAGGAAGCCGAGCTGGCTGACGGTCCCGTAGGCCAGCAGCAGCTTCAAATCGTCCTGGCGCAGCGCGCGCCAGCCGCCCAGGAGCATGGTGGCCAGGCCGAACGCCAGCACCAGCGCGCGCCAGGGGTCGGTGTCGGCGAACCCGGGGGCCAGGCGGGCCACCAGGTACACGCCGCCCTTGACCATGGCGGCGGCGTGCAGATAGGCGCTCACGGGGGTGGGCGCGACCATCGCCCCGGGCAGCCAGGAGTGCAGGGGGACCTGCGCGGACTTGGCGAAGGCCCCGGCCAGCACGAGCACCAGCGCCACGGCGACCGCGGGGCCGTCCGGAGGCGAGGCGACCAGCTCGGAGATCCGGTAGGTACCGCCCGCCCGGCCGAGCACGACGAACCCGATGAGCATCGGCAGGCCCAGGCCGGCGGTGGTCAGCAGGGCCTGCAGGGCGGCGCGGCGCGCGCCCTCCTTGCGGTCGTCGTGCCCGACCAGCAGGAAGGAGGTGACCGAGGTCAGTTCCCAGAAGACGTAGAGCGCGAACAGGTTGTCGGAGGTGACCACGCCCAGCATGGCCCCGGCGAACAGCGTCATGGTCGCGGCGAGGCGGCCCAGGCCGCGCTCGCTCCGCCGGAAGTACCCGGCGCTGTACCAGAAGATGACCGCCCCCACGCCGCTGACCAGCAGCACCATGGCCAGGGCGAGGGCGTCGAGGCGGAAGTCGAGGTCGATCCCCAGGGCGGGGACCCAGGACAGGCGGGAGGCGGCCGGGTCCCCGGCGAGGACGGCGGGGGCCCGGACCAGTGCCCAGGCGGCGGCGAGCACGAGCGGGGCGCTCGCGGCGAGGAAGGCGCGCGCCCCCAGGGCGCGTGCGAGCAGGGGCAGCACGGCCGCGGCGGCGGCGTGCAGGGCGATGATCAGCGGCAGCAGCATGGACCTCGGAGTGGGCGGCGGGGTCGGGCGGCGTCGGGCACGGGGCGGCGGGGGGCGGTGCGGTACGGGGACACCAAGGTTAGCGGCGGCGGATCCGACCGGCTTGACTCCCACGCGATGGCGTGTAACATTCGCCCCAAATTTTCCACGATGCGGAATGATTACTCACGGTGATTTCCGGCCGTCACCAGCGCATTCCCCTGCCGCGCCCGCCCCGGGCGGAGGCGCATTCCCGGATCGCACGTGGGAGATATCACCTCGGCCCCCGGGCATCGGCGGCCCCGCCCGCACCACCCGCGCCGCCCCCTCGGATGTCACACAACGTAGCGTCGACCGGCCCGCGACACCCGCCGCCGCAGTCGTGAAGCGCCACCGCAATGCGGTGTTAACGGAACCCTAACGGTGATCTGCGCCCCACTGCCCGCGCGGCGCGGGGCGCCCCGGTTCGCGATGGTCCCCGGGTCGGGCCAGAATTGGCGGCATGGCCCGTTCAAGCACTCCCTCTCCGCCCGAGGAGCTCGCCGAGAAGATCATCGACATCGACGTCTCCGAGGAGATGCGCGGCAGCTTCCTCGAATACGCCTACTCGGTGATCTACCAGCGCGCCCTGCCCGACGCCCGCGACGGGCTCAAGCCGGTGCAGCGGCGGATCCTCTACCAGATGAGCGAGATGGGCCTGCGCCCCGACCGCGGGCATGTCAAGTGCGCCCGCGTCGTGGGCGAGGTCATGGGCCGGCTCCACCCGCACGGCGACGCCGCCATCTACGACGCCATGGTGCGGATGAGCCAGGCCTTCGCCATGCGCGTCCCGCTGGTCGACGGGCACGGCAACTTCGGCTCCCTCGGCGGCGACGACGCCCCGGCCGCCATGCGCTACACCGAGGCGCGCATGGACCGGGCCGCCCAGATGATGGTCACCTCCATCGACGAGGACGTCGTCGACTTCCGGCCCAACTACGACGGCCAGGAGAACGAGCCCGAGGTCCTGCCCGCCGCCTTCCCCAACCTCCTGGTGAACGGCGCCTCGGGGATCGCGGTGGGCATGGCCACCAACATGGCCCCGCACAACCTGGGCGAGGTCGTGGGCGCCGCCCGCCACCTGCTGGCCAAGCCGGACGCCCCGCTGGAGGAGCTCATGGAGCTCGTCCCCGGGCCGGACCTGCCCACCGGCGGCACCATCGTGGGCCTGGACGGCATCCGCGACGCCTACGCCAAGGGCCGCGGCACCTTCCGCACCCGCGCCACCGTCTCCATCGAGAAGGTCTCCCCCCGGCGCATGGGCCTGGTCGTCACCGAGCTGCCCTACAGCGTCGGCCCGGAGAAGGTCGTGGCGCGCATCAAGGAGCTGGTGCAGGCCAAGAAGCTCCAGGGCATCGCGGACCTGAAGGACCTGACCGACCGCAACCAGGGCCTGCGCCTGGTCATCGAGCTCAAGAACGGCTTCAACCCCGAGGGCGTGCTCGCCGAGCTGTACCGGCTCACGCCCATGGAGGAGTCGTTCGGCATCAACAACGTCGCCCTGGTCGACGGCGAGCCGCGCACCCTGGGCCTGCGCGACCTGCTGCAGGTCTTCGTCGACCACCGCCTGGAGGTGGTGCGGCGGCGCAGCGAGCACCGGCGCGCCAAGCGCCGCGAGCGGCTGCACCTGATCGACGGCCTGCTCGTCGCGCTGCTCAACATCGACGCGGTCATCGCGCTGATCCGCGACTCGGAGGACACCGCCGACGCGCGCACCCGCCTGATGGACACCTACGAGCTGTCCGAGACCCAGGCCCGCTACATCCTCGACACCCCGCTGCGCCGCCTGACCAAGTTCGACCGGCTGGAGCTGGAGAAGGAGGGCGAGCAGCTCAAGAAGGAGATCGCCGAGCTCACCGCGGTCCTGGAGTCCGACTCCAAGCTGCGCAAGGCGGTCTCCAAGGAGCTGGCCGAGGTCGCCAAGGAGTACGGCACCCCGCGCCGCACCGTCCTCCTGGAGAGCGACGGCGCCGCCCGCACCTCCGCGGTCCCGCTGGAGGTCGACGACGCCCCCTGCGCGGTGCTGCTCAGCGCCGACGGGATGCTCGGACGCAGCAAGGGCGCGGCCGTGCCGCGCGTCTACGACGGGCTGCGCACCAAGCACGACGCGGTGGCCTGCGCGGTGCCCGCGCGGCTGCGCGGCGACATCGGGCTGGTGACCGACCTGGGGCGGGCCATCCGGCTGCCGGTGGTCGAGCTGCCCGAGCTGCCCGACGCCGGGGAGGACGCGCCGCCGCTGGCCTCGGGACTGCCGGTGGGCGAGTTCGTCGCCCTGGAGCCCGACGAGCGCGTGATCGCCCTGGCCTCCATGGACGGCGAGGGGCCCGGCCTGGCCTTGGGCACCGAGCAGGGCGTGGTCAAACGGGTGGTGCGCGACTTCCCCGCCAACAAGGACGACTTCGAGGTCATCACGCTCAAGGACGGCGACCGCCTGGCCGGAGCGGTACAGCTCGCCACCGGCGAGGAGGACCTGGCGTTCGTCACCTCCACCGGCCAGCTGCTGCGGCTGGACGCCTCGTCCGTGCGCGAGCAGGGACGCCCGGCCTCCGGGGTGGCGGGCGTCAAGCTCGCCGAGGACGCGCGCGTGCTCTGGTTCGGCGCGGTCGCCGTGCCCGAGGACACGGTCGTGGTGACCGTCGCCGGGGCCTCCGGCGACGGCACGCTGGTGGCCGCCGAGGGCGGCTCGGCCAAGGTGACCCCGTTCGAGGCCTACCCGGTGAAGGGCCGGGCCACCGGCGGCGTACGCTGCCACAGGTTCCTCAAGGGCGAGGACGCCCTGGTGTTCGCCTGGATCGGCCGCGCGCCGGCCCGGGCCTCGCGGGCCGACGGCGGCCCGGTCCGCCTGCCCGACATGGACCCGCGCCGGGACGGCTCGGGCGAGCCGCTGATGCGCGCGGTCGCCACGGTGGGCAGCGGGCAGCACGACACCGGGTTCCTGGAGCGCCCCGGGGAATGACGCGAACGGACGCGCCCGGCCGTGAGGGGCGGCCGGGTCCGCACCCATGGAGGAGACCGCGATGAGCAATGCCTTCGACGATGTGATCGGCGCCAATGCCGCCTATGCGCGGGACTT
The DNA here is from genome assembly GCF_000341185.1 of Nocardiopsis chromatogenes YIM 90109. GTDB lineage: Bacteria > Actinomycetota > Actinomycetes > Streptosporangiales > Streptosporangiaceae > Nocardiopsis_A > Nocardiopsis_A chromatogenes. Next base: position 20,968 of record NZ_ANBH01000115.1, on the reverse strand, counting down.
CGCCTCGGCGGGCCTGCGGCCCGCGGCCGCGCGCGGCCTGGGCCTGGTGACGTGCATGGACTCGCGCATCGACCCGCTGGCCGCACTGGGCCTGGAGGTCGGCGACGCCAAGATCCTGCGCAACCCCGGCGGCCGGGTCACCGACGACGTGCTGACCGCGCTGGTGCTGTCGGCCTACCTGCTGGAGGTCGAGCGGGTGCTCGTCATGCCGCACACCAAGTGCAAGATGGCCTCGGTATCGAGCGACGACGAGGTGCACGACCTGATCAAGCGCGAGCACGGGGTGGACACCCGGAGCCTGGAGTTCCACACCGACAACGACCAGATGGGGGCGCTCAGGCACGACCTGGAGCGCGTCCGGCACCACCCGCTGCTGCCGAAGGACCTGCCGGTCGCGGGGGCGCTCTACGACGTGGACACGGGCCGCGCCGAGCTGGTCGACGCCTGAGCGAGGGGTCGGCGGAGCGCCCCTGCAGCCGTGGCGGCCCCGGGGGCGCCCCGCCGCTCCCAGGGCCCCCTCTCCCTGAGGAGCTGGGAATACGGCGCTCAGCGCGGTGGTTGTGACGCCCGACGGCGGACAACCCATGAGAGGTGCGCTGATGCAGGGTTCCACCTACGAGACCTTCACCGTCGGCCGTTTCTACTTCGAGATGGGCGACCCGATCGCCGCCGCCCAGGTCCTGGCACCGCTGGCCGCCGAAGAGCCCGAGAGCCGCTCCGTCCTGGAGCTGCTCGGCCGTGCCTACTTCCACTCCGCGCAGCTGCACAAGGCCGAGGAGACCTTCCGGCGGATCGTCGAACTCGACCCGTGCGACAGCTGGGCGCACATCGCCCTGGCCAGGTCGCTGGAGCGGCAGAGCCGCGACGAGGAGGCCGCGGCCCACCGCAGGATGCACGCCGCCATGTCCGGCGGGTCGCTCGACTGACCGCCCCGCACCGTCCGACCTCCCCCGACACCAGGGCTGGGCCCCTCCGCGCGAGGGGCCCAGCCCTTTTCCGCACCCGCCCCCGCCGGTCCCCGGGCCCGGCGGAGCGGCGGCGGGGCGGCGGCCCCGCACGTCGGCACGGGTCGGCGCTAGGCTTCTCCGCATGGACGGATCCTCTGCCCACGGCCCCGGCAACGGACCCGTGGACCGCTCGTGCGCGCGTACCCGGGGCTGGGTCGACGAGGCGGTGCGCAGGGTGGTCGCCGACGCCAACCGGTCGGCCGACACCCACCTGCACGCCTTCCCCCTGCCCGAGGCGTGGGGCATCGACCTGTACCTCAAGGACGAGTCGGTGCACCCCACCGGCAGCCTCAAGCACCGGCTCGCCCGGTCGCTGTTCCTCTACGGGCTGGCCAACGGCTGGATCCGGGAGGGCACCACGGTGGTCGAGGCCAGCTCGGGGTCGACCGCGGTGTCCGAGGCCTACTTCGCCCGGCTCATCGGGGTGGACTTCGTGACGGTGGTGCCCCGCTCCACCAGCCCCGAGAAGATCGCCCTCATCGAGCGCTACGGCGGGCGCTGCCACTACGTGGACCGGCCCCCGGAGATGTACGAGGAGGCCGAGAAGCTGGCCGCCCAGACCGGCGGGCACTACATGGACCAGTTCACCTACGCCGAGCGGGCCACCGACTGGCGGGGCAACAACAACATCGCCGAGTCGATCTTCGACCAGCTCTCCATGGAGCGCCACCCCGTCCCCGAGTGGATCGTGGTGGGCGCGGGCACCGGCGGCACGTCGGCGACCATCGGCCGCTACCTGCGCTACCGGCGGCACCACACCCGGCTGGCGGTGGTGGACCCGGAGAACTCGGCGTTCTTCCCCGGGTGGGTCACCGGGGCCGCCGACTACGGCACCGGCATGCCCTCGCGCATCGAGGGGATCGGGCGGCCGCGCATGGAGCCGAGCTTCGTGCCGGACGTGATCGACGTGATGGTGCCGGTGCCCGACGCCGCGAGCATCGCGGCCATGCGGCACCTGGACCGGGTGACCGGCCTGTGCGCGGGCGGGTCCACCGGCACCAACATGTGGGGCGTGTGGCAGCTGGTCGCCCGGATGCTGCGCGAGGGCGTGCGCGGCAGCGTCGTCACCCTCATCTGCGACGGCGGCGAGCGCTACCGGCACAGCTACTACGACGATGCGTGGGTGGCCCGGCAGGACATGGAGCTGGAGCCCTACACCGCCGCCATCGAGCGCTTCCTGGCCACGGGCGACTGGGAGCCGCCCGCGGAGTGACCCCGCGGGCCCGGCTCCNGGGCGGCCCCCGCCCGCCTCAGGCGCGCACCACGTAGGCCTTGGCGAGCATGTCGCCCACCCGCTGGTTGCCCTCGCTGGCCAGGATGACGACCAGGCCCACCAGGCCGTAGAAGATGCCGTCCACGATCAGCAGGATCCAGCGGATGAAGTGCTGCATCATGGTGGCCTCGGAGCCGTCGGCGGAGACGACCCGCAGGCCCAGCATCTTCATCCCCAGCGTCTGGCCTCCGGCCTTCGCGGGCCAGATCACCCAGTAGCCGATGTAGATGAGCACCCACAGCACGATCACCAGGAGGGTGAGGAACACGGCCAGACCGGGGTTGCTGGGCGACCCGTCCGGCTCGGTCGGCGTGAAGGCCAGCGGCAGGAGCACGATCATGGCCGCGAACGGGATGATCGACGACAGGATGCCGTCGATGATGTACTGCCCCACCCGGCGCCCCACCACGTCGACGTCGCCGGGGACGCCTCCCGCGGCCGCGGGAGGGCCGTAGCCGCCGTAGCCCTGCGGAGCCCGGCCGGGCGCCCCGTAGGCCGGCTGCCCGGCCCCGTACCCGGGCTGTCCGGGCTGTTGCGGGCCGCCGGGGGACTGCGCACCGTGGCCGGGCGGCTCCTGGGCCCACTGCTGGGGCTGCTGCGGCCCGGACGGGCCGCCATAGGGGTTCTGCCCGCCCGGAGGCGGGGAGCCGGGCGGCGGCCCACCGCCCTGCCCGGGCCCACCGCCCTGCGGCGGCCGGTCCTGGCCCCCCGGTTCCGGATACTGCTGTCCGTCGCTCATCGCTCACCGTCGCTTCGCGTTCGCCCCGCCCGGGTCCGGGCGCGTTGCGTGACTTACGGTGATTCAAACACACCCGAGCGTCAGGATTGCGGATCCGCGCCGAGGGCGGGCGCATCCCCTCGGGACGGCGGAGGGCTCAGGCGTCGATGCGGTCCGGGTCCAGCTCCTGGGCGCCGTCGGCGATGAACTTGCGGCGCGGGGCGACCTCGTTGCCCATCAGCAGGTCGAACACCTTCGCCGCCTCTTCGGCGTGCTCCACCCGGATGCGGCGCAGGGTGCGGTGGCGCGGGTCCATCGTGGTCTCGGCGAGCTGGTCGGCGTCCATCTCGCCCAGGCCCTTGTACCGCTGCACCGGCTCCTTCCAGGTCTTGCCCTTCTTCTCCAGCTCCAGCAGCGTCCGCTGCAGCTCGGCGTCGGAGTAGGTGTAGATGTAGCGGTCCTCGGGCTTGGCGCCGCGCTTCTTGCGCACGTTGGTCAGCTCGATCCGGTGCAGCGGCGGCACCGCCGCGTACACCCGCCCGGCCTCCAGCATCGGGCGCATGTAGCGGTAGAACAGCGTCAGCAGCAGGCAGCGGATGTGCGCGCCGTCCACGTCGGCGTCGGCCATCAGGATGACCCGGCCGTAGCGGGCGGCGTCCAGGTCGAAGGTGCGGCCCGAGCCCGCGCCGATGACCTGCAGGATGGCCGCGCACTCGGCGTTCTTGAGCATGTCCCCCACCGAGGACTTCTGCACGTTGAGGATCTTGCCGCGGATCGGCAGCAGCGCCTGGAACTCCGAGTCGCGGGCCAGCTTGGCGGTGCCCAGGGCCGAGTCGCCCTCGACGATGAACAGCTCGCTGCGGTCCAGCCCCTCGCTGCGGCAGTCCACCAGCTTGGCCGGGAGCGCCGAGCTCTCCAGCGCGTTCTTGCGGCGCTGGGTCTCCCGCTGCTGGCGGGCGGCCAGGCGGGCCTTTGCCGCGTTGACGGCCTTCTCCAGCACCGTGCGGGCCTGCTGCTTCTCGGCGCGCTTCGTGGAGGCCAGGAAGTCCTTCAGCTCCTTGGCGACCACCTGGGACACGATGCGCGAGGCCGCCGAGGTGCCCAGGATCTCCTTGGTCTGGCCCTCGAACTGCGGCTCGGGCAGGCGCACCGTCACCACGGCGGTCAGGCCTTCGAGGACGTCCTCCTTGGTGACGGCGTCGTCGTTGGCCTTGAGCAGCTTGGTGGCGCGGAGCTGGTCGTTGACCACCCGCACCAGCGCGCGCTCGAACCCGGCCATGTGCGTGCCGCCCTTGGGGGTGGCGATCACATTGACGAAGGAGCGCAGGGTGGAGTCGTAGCCGGTCCCCCACCGGAGCGCCACGTCCACGTCGAGGGTGCGCTCGACGTCGGTGGGCGTCATGTGGCCCATCTCGTCCAGGACGGGCACCGTCTCGGTGAAGTGGCCCTGGCCCTGGAAGCGCAGCACCGAGCAGATCGGCTCGTCGGGGGCGAGGAAGGAGCAGAACTCGCCGATCCCGCCGTCGAAGCGGAACTCCTCCACGAAGGGGGGCTCGCCCTCGGTGCGCTCGTCGCGCACGGCGATGGTCAGCCCCGGGATGAGGAAGGCCGTCTGGCGCGCCCGGTCCAGCAGCGCCTCACGGGCGATGTCGGCCTCCTTGAGGAAGATCTGCCGGTCGGCCCAGAACCGCACGCGCGTGCCGGTGGCGCTCTTGGCGATCTTCTTGCCCTTGTGCAGGCCGGAGGCGGCCGAGAAGGCGGCGTCGGGCCCGGCCTCCTCGAAGGTGCCGGGGATGCCCCGGCGGAAGCTCATGGAGTGGGTGCGCCCGTCCCGGTCGACCTCCACATCCAGGCGGGCCGACAGGGCGTTGACCACCGAGGCGCCCACGCCGTGCAGGCCGCCGGAGGCGGTGTAGGAGCCCGACCCGAACTTGCCCCCGGCGTGCAGCTTGGTCATCACCAGCTCCACGCCGGACAGCCCGGACTTGGGCTCGGCGTCCACGGGGATGCCGCGGCCGTCGTCGCGCACCTCCACCGACCCGTCGGCGTGCAGCACCACGTCGATGCGCGAGCAGAACCCGCCGAGGGCCTCGTCGACCGAGTTGTCGATGATCTCCCACATGCAGTGGGTGAGCCCGCGGCTGTCGGTCGAGCCGATGTACATGCCGGGGCGCTTGCGGACCGCCTCCAGGCCTTCCAGGACCGAAAGATGCCGTGCGGAGTAATCCTCGGGCTCGTGGACGGCGGCGGTAAGGGCGGTCACCTGGACGTCTCCTGCTTCGTCGGACAGGGCACGCGGGCGCCCGGTGGGGCGTCGCGTGCGCGGGGCGCGGGGCGGGCGGGGAGGCCTCTCCCCGCCGGCGCCGGGGCTCGGGTCAGCCTATCCGCGCGCGGGGACATCGCCGGGCCGACCTCCTCGGACCGGCCTCCCCCCGACCGCGGCGGTGCGGCGGGGCGCGTGCGGGCGGCGGCGCGCGGCCGGGCCCAAGCGACATTACCACCTCTCTACCACGGGGCTCCGGCCGCGCCATCGCCCGCCCCGCACGGCGTGTCGCCGGTCCGCATCCCGGCCCGCGGCCCGTCCGATTCCGCTGTCGGCGTACAGAAGACCTGGTTGGGAACGTCAGGGGCCGGTTAGGTGTTGTGCTGAGGTGACTAACGCCGAGCATTGAGGAAGGCGAAGTGACTGGAACCCTTGCCCCCACTCAGCCGCTGACGGCCGCGGACCGCTGCGACCGCTGCGGTGCGCAGGCCTACGTCCGGGTGCTTCTCAACTCCGGCGGCGAGTTGCTGTTCTGCGCGCACCACATGCGCGAGCACGACGACGAGATCCGCAAGATCGCCGCTGAGATCCAGGACGAGACCAGCCGGCTGCAGGAGACCCCGGCCACGACCCCCGATGAGGAGCGTTAGGAACTCCCGACCCCTGGCAGAACCGAGGCGGCGGCCCGAGTGGGCCGCCGCCTCGGTGCCGTTCCAGGGGCACTGCGTCTCCCGAGGCACTGCGTACCGTGTCCGTCCGTGTCCGCCGCGTGGGCGCGGCGGGGCTCAGTCCGGAGCGACCCGGTAGCGGTAGCCGCCCGCACCGGTGAACCCGGCCCGCTCGTAGGCGCGCACGGCGGCGGCGTTGTCGGCCTCGACCACCAGGTATGCCTCCCGGGCGCCCTTGGCGTGCGCCCAGGCGAGCAGGGCGTCCATGATGCGGCCCGCACGGCCCCGTCCGCGCTCGGCGGGCACCGTGCCCATGGTGTAGATCCCGCAGCGGCCGCCGCCGACGATCACGCTCCCCCGCGCGGCGCCGTCCGCGTCCACGGCGTACCCGACGACGGGCGCGCGGCCGAGGATGCGCAGTACGCCTCGGGTGCGGTCTGGGCCCTCGCCGACGGAGTCGGCCACGGCGCGCCACCGCTCGTCGGGCGCGGGGAGCACGTCGATGCCCTCGGGCTGCGCCGGGGCGGAGCCGAGGGGACGTGTCATCAGGAGCGTGCGCTGCTCGGCCTGGTAGCCGCGCGCGTCGAGTTCGGCGTCGACACGGGCGATGAGGGCGCCGTCGGCCCCGGGGTCGCCGCTCCACACCTGGACGCAGGGGGTGATGCCGCGCTCGCGGTAGAACCCCTCCATGGCCTCGATGCGGGGCTCGGGGCCGACGGGGAGCGCGGAATTGGCGCGACGGGTGATCCCGGCGTCCGCGCCGAGCCGCCACCCGTCCCGCACCTCGACCTCGGCCGCTGACCAGTCCTCGGCCAGCCGCGCCGCCCATGTGCCGATGGTCATGCACGCTCCCAAAAGCTCTGCCGCTGCAACCCTCTGGAGGATATACTCAAGAGTGCGTTAAATATACGCATTGGGGTGCGATCCCTCCCGGAACGGAAGGAACAGACATGACGAAGATCCTGGTCGACATCGACGACGAGGCACTGGAGGCCGCTGCCAAGCGCTTCGGCACCAAGACCAAGAAGGACACCGTCAACACCGCGCTGCGGCGCGCCAACGAGGACTATGAGCGGGCGGAGGCGTTGGCAGGCCTCAAGGCACTCGCGGACGAGGGCGGACTCGACTTGGAGCTCCTGAACGACAAGAGCAACTACCGCCGATGAGCCCGGCTGTCTTCCTCATCGACACCAGCGCTCTCAACCGCCTGGTCCAAGGGCTGGAGAATCCCGAGCTCCGCTCGTGGATCGAGAACGTCGACAAGGCGCTCATCGCGATCTCTCCGATCACTGAGCTGGAGTTCCTCCACAGCGCGCGATCGGGCAAGGACAGGAGGAAGGCCGTCTCGTTCCTCAACTCCGCACTCCTACCGGCCACGCTGGACGAGGAGCAAGCCCGGCGTGCCTTCGAGGTTCAGCGGATCCTGACAGAGAACGGGGAGCACAGAAGCGCCGGGACCGTCGATCTGCTGGTCGCTGCCTGCGCGGAGCTCAGCGGACTGACGTTGCTGCACTACGATCGGGACTTCGAGACCATCGCGAAGCACACCGGGCAGTCCATGTCATGGCTGGCACCGCCCGGTTCGCTGTGAGAGGGAGCCCATGCTCATCCTGCTGCCCCCGTCCGAAGGCAAGGCGACCGAGGGGGACGGCCCCGCGCTGGACCTCGCCGAGCTGTCGCTGCCCGAGGTGAACGGGGCGCGGGAGGCGGTCCTGGAGTCCCTGGAGGCCCTGTGCTCCGGCCCCCGCGAGCGGGCCATGGAGGTCCTCGGCCTCACCCCGGGGCAGGCCGACGCCGTCGACCGGAACCTTGCGCTGCGCGCGTCGCCCACACTGCCCGCCGCCCGGCTGTACACCGGTGTGCTCTACGACAACCTGCGCCTGGGCGAGCTGCTGGAGGGACCGACGGCGGCGCGCACGCGAGAGTCCGTGCTGGTCTTCTCCGGGCTGTGGGGCGCGGTGGGGATCGGCGACCCGCTGCCGCCGTACCGCCTGTCGATGGGCGTCAAGCTGCCGCCCATGGGCGCCCTGGGGACCTTCTGGCGCTCGCACCTGGCCGACCCGGTGGCCAAGCGCGCGGAGGGGCGGCTCATCGTCGACTGCCGCTCGTCGACGTACGCAGCGGCGTTCAAGCCCTCCGGGGAGGTCGCCGACCACACGGCCTCCGTGCGGGTGCTGAAGGAGACCGTGAAGGGCGGCGAGGTGAAGCGCAGCGTGGTGAGCCACATGGCCAAGGCCACGCGCGGGGCGATCGCCCACACCCTGCTCTCCGAGGGACGGGCGCCGGAGACGCAGGCCGAGCTGGCCGAGGCCCTTAACGACCTGGGGCACACCGCCGAGCTGACCACCCCGGCCAAGGCGGGGCGCCCGTCGACGCTGGACGTGGTCATCCGCGACTGAGGGGCGGCGGGGCGCCCCGTCCCGAAACGCCTTCAGGCCCGTGAGCGGTGCTCTCGGGCCTGTTCTCCGCCGGGGGCCGCCGGGGACGCCGGGGAACGGCGTCCGCCGCGCAGGGGTGCCGAGCGTAACGAAGGCGTATCGACGCTTTATCCCGTCCATACGCCCTCTCCGCGAGGATCATGACCGGCAAGATGCTGGATCGGATGACGGACGCGAACGACATCCGCCTCTGCGGAGCGCACCGCGGCGCCCTGTTCCCGGGCCTCGCCACACCGGGGGCGGGGACGCGCGGTCCGCGGGCGCACCGCCGGGGCCGACGGCGCCGCGGGCGCCGACCGGGGTGAACGGTCGGCGCCCGCGGGGCCGCATTCCTCAGACGAGGTCAGTCCAGGTAGTCGCGCAGCACCTGGGACCGCGACGGGTGCCGCAGCTTGGACATCGTCTTGCTCTCTATCTGTCGGATCCGCTCGCGCGTGACCCCGTAGACCTTCCCGATCTCGTCGAGGGTCTTGGGCTGGCCGTCGGTCAGGCCGAACCGCATGGAGACCACGCCCGCCTCGCGCTCGGACAGGGTGTCGAGCACCGAGTGGAGCTGCTCCTGCAGCAGGGTGAAGCTGACCGCCTCGCCCGGCTGGATGGCCTCGGAGTCCTCGATGAGGTCGCCGAACTCGCTGTCGCCGTCCTCGCCCAGCGGGGTGTGCAGGGAGATCGGCTCGCGGCCGTACTTCTGCACCTCCACGACCTTCTCCGGGGTCATGTCGAGCTCCTTGGCGAGCTCCTCCGGAGTGGGCTCGCGGCCCAGGTCCTGCAGCATCTGGCGCTGCACGCGGGCCAGCTTGTTGATGACCTCCACCATGTGCACCGGGATGCGGATGGTCCGCGCCTGGTCGGCCATCGCGCGCGTGATGGCCTGGCGGATCCACCAGGTGGCGTAGGTGGAGAACTTGAAGCCCTTGGTGTAGTCGAACTTCTCGACCGCGCGGATCAGGCCCAGGTTGCCCTCCTGGATCAGGTCCAGGAAGAGCATGCCGCGCCCGGTGTAGCGCTTGGCCAGCGACACGACCAGCCGGAGGTTGGCCTCCAGCAGGTGCTTCTTGGCGCGGGCGCCGTCACCGGCGATCCACTCCAGCTCGTCGAGGAACTCGTCGCTGAGGACGTCGCGCTCCTCGGCGAGCTTCTCCTCGGCGAACAGGCCGGCCTCGATCCGCTTGGCGAGCTCGACCTCCTGCTCGGCGTTGAGCAGCGCCACGTTGCCGATCTGCTTGAGGTAGTCCTTGACCGGGTCGGCGGTGGCGCCGGCCGCCACCACCTGCGCGGCGGGGGCGTCGTCGTCATCGTCGTAGAGGACGAAGGCCTCGTCCTCGGAGGTGTTGGCCGCCGCCTTCTCGGGGATGCCGACGACCTCGGGCTTGCCCCCGGCGGCGGCGATCGGCCCGCCGACCGGCTCGGGCTTGTCCTCGGTGTCCTCGACCAGCTCCAGCTCGGCGCCGGTGTCCTCGATCTCCTCGGAGTCGGCGACCTCGAGGTCGAGGTCGTCGCCGCCGTCCTCGGCGACCTCCAGCGCGGGCTCGTCCTTCTTCTTGGCCCCGCCCTTGGCCGCCGCCTTCTTGGCCGGGGCCTCGGCCTTGGCCTCCGGCTTGGCGGCGGGCTTCTTGGCGGCCGCCTTCTTCGCCGGGCGCGCGGGGGCCTCCTCGGCCTCGGCGGCCCGCTTGCGCGGGGCGGCCTCGGCGGCGCCGGAGTCCACGACCGCGGTCACCGTCTCGGGCTGCTCCTGCGCGGCGGCGGCGCGCCGCGTGGTGCGGGAGGCCGAACCGGAGGCGGGGGCCGCCGAGGACTCGGCCGACGAGGAGGACGCGGACGCGGAGGAGGACCGGGTGGACGTCTTCTTCGGGGCCGCGTTCTTGCGGCGCGCGGACTTGCGGCGCGAGGGCGCGGACTCCTCGGCGCCGACGACGAGGGTCACGCCCTCCTTGGTCAGGCTGCGCAGCACGGCCTGGGCCTGGGACATCGGGATGTCGGCCTCTTCGAAGGCACGGCGCACGTCCTCGGGCTCAAGGTACCCCTGGGACCGCCCACGCTCGATCAGCTGCTGGATGACGGGCTCTTGCAGCGACTCCGGCTGTTTAGAGCGGGTCGAACTGGCAGGTGACACAAACACCTCTCGAACGGACGTGTGGCGAGATTGCTGGACCCGGCGGTCCGAAGACCTGTGGGAGGCGGAGCCACCGCCCCCCGGCTGTTGCCCGGGATCGTCCCCGCCCGCGAGGCGGGGTTGCCGATTCCCTATCAGCGTATGCGCCCTCTCTAGCGTTTGGGCCCATCCGCTCGGTAGGATTTTTCTCCGCGGCCGCACGGATCCCATCCCACCGTCGGGTCCTGACCCCACCCCCCGCGTGAGCGGGGTTGATGGTTCCTCCACCTTAGGTGTCGGACTTGTTCTTACGGTCTACGCCTCCGGTGCGGCCTCGATCACCGGGAGGTGGACGGCGAGCAGTGTGACGTCGTCGTCCTGCTCATACCCTGCGAGCATGCCCTCCACAAGGTACTGGAGCATGTGCTGTGGATCCCCCACCACCTCCGGCGGCGCCTGAGACGCAACGGTGACCAATTCTTCCAGCCCGGACGCGACGGACCGCCTCCGGTTCTCAACAAGTCCATCGGAGTAGAGCACCACGGTGTTACCGGGTTGGACGAAAAACTTGTGGTGGCCCCGCTCGGCCCGCACACCCAGGGGCGTGTCGGGCTCGGTCTCCAGCAGCCACGGCTCGGTGCTCTCGGTGACCACCAGGGGCGGCAGGTGCCCGGCGTTGCTCAGGTCGATCTGCCCGGTCTCCGGGTCGAGCACGAAGTACACCAGCGTGGTCACCTGGTCGGCGCCCTCGGTGGCGTCGAACATGCGGTCCAGGCCGGTGAGCACGTCGGCGGGCTCGGGCATGCTGAACGCCAGCGCCCGCAGCGCGTTGCGCACCCGGCTCATCCCGGTGGCGGCCTTGATGCCCTTGCCCATGACGTCGCCCAGCACCCCGGCCACGCGGCCGTCGGGCAGCGGGAAGGCGTCGTACCAGTCGCCGCCGACCTGCACGTGCTGGGTGCCCGAACGGTAGAAGGCGCGCATCCGCACGCCCTGCACCTCCGGCAGGTCCTCGGGCAGGAGGCTGGCCTGCAGCGCCTCGGCGGTGCGGTGCTCGCGCTCGAAGAGCTTGGCCCGCTCCAGCGCCAGGGCGCACTGGCCGGCCAGCGCCTCCAGGAAGACCTTCTCCTCGTCGGGCACGTCGCGCGCCGCGGCGTAGGAGAAGCCCAGGGCGCCGATCGGTTTGCCGCCGCTGAGCAGCGGCAGCGCGGCCCACGCCCGCTCGCCGGGGGCGGGCTCGTCCGCGGCGGCCTCGTGCTCTTCCTCCTCCAGCAGCGCGCGCAGCTCCCCGGGCCCTCCGGCGAAGCGCGGGCGCTGGTCGCGCACGGACAGCCCCATCAGGGCGTCCTGCCCGGCCCCGGCGGCGCGGCCGCGCTCGGGCACCCCGGACTCGCCGATCACCCGCAGCCGGGTGCGGCCGTCGTCCAGCTCGGCGACGCGGGTGCGGTCGGCGCCCACGGCCGAGCGGCCGATCTCCGCCATGGCCTGCACGACCTCGGCGACGGTGAGCGCCTCGGCCAGGTCGGCGGTGGCCTTCTGCAACCGCACGGTGCGCAGGGCCGCCTCGCCGAGCTGCTGGGTGAGGCGCTGGCGCATCTCGTCGCCCTCGTGCTGGGTGGTCACGTCGGTGTTGTGGCCGACCCACTCGGAGGCCGTCCCCTCGCCGATCAGCAGCGCGCGGGAGCGGAAGTGGCGGTGGTCGCCGGAGCGGGTGCGCACCCGGAAGGTCTCGTCGAACAGGGTGCGGTCGGCGACCGCGTCGTCCCAGGCGCGCTCCACCCGCGGACGGTCGTCGGGGTGGACCGCGTCCAGCCAGCCCCGGCCCCGGTACTCCTCCTCCGACTGCCCGGTGACGGCGCGCCACTCCGGGCAGTCCTCGGTGATCAGGCCGTCGGTGCACGCGGTCCACACCACCTGGTTGGTGGCGGCCAGCAGCGCCCGGTAGCGCTCTTCGGTGCGGCGGCGCCCGTTCTTCTCGCCCAGGTCGACGGCGATCAGCGCCACCCCGTCGACGTCGCCGGCGCCGTCGTGCACCGGAAACCAGGACAGCGCCCAGTGGCCGCCGTCCCCGGCCGCGGGGAAGCGGTGCTCGCCGCACAGGTCGCGGTCGCCGGTGATGACCGCCGCCAGGGCGGTCTCGTGCGCGGCGGCGTCGGCCGGGCCGAGCACGTCGGCGGGGCGCAGCCCGAGGCAGTCCTGCTCGTCGACCCCGTAGACCGCGGCCAGGGCCGGGTTGACCCGCTGGAAGCGGCAGGAGGAGTCGAAGAGCGCGAAGCCGATCGGGGCTTCCTTGAGGATCGTGTCCAGCAGCGCCGAGTCGGAGGGGCCGAGTCCGGACATGCGAGGGAGCGGAACGGACGTCTCGGTGCTCACCAGTGACACCTCCGGGGGTCCTTCCCCCGTTGGACGGGGGCTCGCGCGCGCGAGCGCCGGAAAACACGTGCACATCTGATCCGGCCGCGCCGCGCTCGGTGGCGGACGGGGCGGGCGGCCCCGCCCGAGGGGCGGCGCGGCTCGGTCGCCGCCACCGCCACAGCATAAGCCACATCACTCCGACGGGCCGGACGGCGACGGAAAGTCGGGGGACGGCAGAGGACAGATGATACGCCGTCCCATTTCTCCCCGCCTTCCCCCGCCGGTTTTTCGGCCCCCCTTTTTTCGCCGCGTCCCGTGGGCCCCCCGCACGCCGCGGTGGCGGGGGCCGTCGTATCGGTTCCGGCCGCCACGTCCGAAACCCCTCCTCCCGGCCCGCACCCCGCGCGCCCCACCGGTTCGCCCGCAGGGATTAAAGGCTGGGCAAGGTCTGCCCCGACGGGTCTTGACACTGCTTCCCGCGCGGATGAAATGGATGGTGGTCACCGTCCGACCACCGCCGGCGAGAGGCGTGAGCGAGGATGCTCCAGACTTTTCCCGCGACCGGGCTGCAACACGTCGCCCGGCGCCTGAACGACGAGTTCGGCTCCCTGTCCCCGAGATTCGTGGAGCGCTGCGTCTGTGACGCCTGGAACTGCGCCGAGCACCTCGGCTTCCAGGCGACCCCGGTCCTTGTGGAACGGGTCGCCCGGGAACGGCTCCAGGCCATGGTGATGTCCCAGCCACCGTCGGGGCGGCCGGTGCCGCCGCGCCTTCCCGACCACGACACCTTCGGCTGAACCGGCCGCGGCGCCTCAGGGGACGGGCGCCGCCCCGGCGGACACGGACGGCGCCGCGTTCCGACGGCGCCACCACGGCTCCCAGCGGCCACCATCCGCCGCCTCTTCGGCGTTCACACACGTTTCCTGCGGAATTTCGCCGGAATTCGCATGAGATCCGCGCCGATGCCCCCGACGCCTCCACCGCCGCCCGCGGACGTCGGACGTCCCGCCTTTCCGCGGTCCTGTTCATCGGCGGCGTGCGGCCGCGGCACGTGCCATAGGCTCGGGCAGGTGTCCGTACCTCCCCTTCCCCCGGGCTCCGGAGCCGCCCCGGAGCCGGTCTTCGACGAGATGCTGCGGGTGGCCCGTGCCCTGCTGGCGATGCGCGACCCGCTCGACGCCGAGCTCGCGCTGAGCCGGATGCTGGGCGCCTGGTGGGGCCGGAGCATGCCGGGGATGAGCGGGGAGGACGTCGAGCGCCACCTGGGCGAGGGGCTGATCGCGCGCGCCACCGCCGCGCGGAGCCCGGCCGGGCTGGCGCTGCTGTCCGGGATCGCCGCGCTCGGTCCGACCGAGCACCGCCGGGAGCTGGCCCGGCAGGGGATGCTGGCCCTGTCCGACCAGGGGATGGCGCTGCCCTCGTGGGTGCGGGAGCTGGGCGCGGCCGAGCCGGTGGCGGCGTACCGGTCCGGGGACCGGTTCGGCGACGCCGACGAGGTGGTGTGCACCTTCCGGCGCGCGAACGAGGCGGAGGACCCGGAGGAGGACGCGGCGGCCGCGGGCCGGGCACCGGAGGGCGAGGGCTCCGGGGAGCCCGGGGGACCCGCGGCGCCCGGAGCGTCCGGGAGGCCCGACACCCCCGGTGAACCGGACGAGGCCTCGGCGACCCACGCCCTCATCGCCGTCATCGACCACAACGCGGGCGGGGTGCTGCGGGACGCCTGGGTGACCAGCAAGGTGGGCCGCCTGCTGGAGCACGCCCGCTCCGAGGCGGGGCGCAACCCGATGGCGGTCTTCACCCGGATCTCGCCGGGCCGGGCGCGCACCCTGCTGGAGGCGGCGCTGCGGCGCACCGACCGGGTCGTCGCGGGCGGCACGGGGCGCCCGGCGCGGCTCACCGCCGCCCGGCGCGACGACCTGCTCGGCGGGTCGCTCAGCTCGGTGCACGCGCTGCTGCGGTCGCGGATGCGGGCCCTGCCCCGGGAGGGGCGCCCCGCACCGGAGCCGGTGTGGCGGCGCGACGACCGGGCCACCCTCGCGGCGCGGTTCCTGGCCTCGGAGACCGCCGCTGAGCTGTCCGACTCCTATGCCGCCAGCCGGTGCGTGGACCACATCATCGCCTACGGGTGCGACGTGGACGGCGGGCGCCCGCTGCGGGTGAGCCCGCGCAAGGTGGAGGCGTTCCTGCTGACGTGGCTTCCGCGGCGTGTGGTGCTGCTGCGCGAGGAGTGCGAGGCGATGCCGCACGTGCTGGGCGCGTGGATCCGCTGGGCAGGGCCCCGGTGGGGGCTGCCCGAACCGGCGGTCGGGGCCGCACTGGACGCGCTGTGGGAGGCGATCGGGCCGTTCACCGAGACCTACCGGGACCCGGCCGAGTCCCTCGGGCTGGGCCGCCGCGAGGTCCGCAGGCTGCTGCCGGACGGGGACCTCGAGGCGCTGCCGCGCCGCATGTTCGCCTTCCCGCTGCTGGCGGGCGACCTGCTGGACGACGCGGAGGGGACGTTCGACCCGTCGACCCCGCAGGGGCGGCGGGCGCTGCTCAAACTCGACCACTTCGGCGAGATCGACGACCCCGAGGGGCGCCCGCGCGGCCGCCACTCGGTCGACGGCGGGAGGACCGGGGCCCACCGCCGCGCCGCCTCGGGGGCGGGCCGGATCGGGGCGCGGCGTTCCGGCCGGGCTTCGGAGCGGGATTCGGACCGCGCCGCCGCCGAGGCGGAGCTGGCCGCCCACGAGCGGCTGGCCGAACGGCTGTGGGACGGCGACCCCCCGGAACTGTGGGCGGCGGCGCAACGCCTCCTGGACCGGGGGGAGAGCCGCCCGGCGGTCCTGCGGGCGCTGATCACCGCCATGGAGGCGGCCGACCGGTCGAGCTGCCCGGACGCCCTGGTCAGCCGGTTGAACGAGCTGTAGCCGGTCCGAGGGGGCGCCACCGTCCGCGCTCGTTCCGCCCTCCCGGGCATTCCCCTGCAACCACAGCGGACGCGTCGGACTCGGCGGGCGCCGCGGGCGCTCAACCCTCCAGCATGCGCTCGCGCAGAGTACTCACGAGGTCCGGGGCCAGCTTCAACCCCTTGGAGACATAGGCGTCGAAGGTCCCGTAGGCCCGCTCCACCTCGGCGAAGGCCTCCGCCAGGTACTCCTCGCGCACCTGGATGATCGGCTCCAGCAGGTCGCCGTCGACGCCGTTGCGCTCGGCCTGGCGGCGCATCGCCCGGCGCAGGCGGTCCATGCGGGGGTTGCTGGCCAGGTAGTCCTCGAACACGGTCTCCCGGTCCACGCCCAGCAGGGTCAGCAGCAGCGCCGCGCCCCAGCCGGTGCGGTCCTTCCCGGCGGTGCAGTGGAACACCGCGGCGGTCGGTCCGGTCGCGGCGCGGCGGACCAGCTCCGAGTAGGCGGCGTTGGCGTCCGGCTCGGTCACCAGGACCCGGTTGACCTCCAGCATGAACGCGGCCGCTCCCCCGCCGCCCAGCGCCTCGGCGGCCGCCCGCGGGTCGGTCAGCAGGCGCTCCAGGTCACCGCCGGTGGAGTGGTTGCCCTGCACGTCGAGCACGGCGTACTCGGCGCCGTCGGGCACCCGGTCGGGCTCGGCGGTGCGCTCGTGCGCGGTGCGCAGGTCGAGCACCTGGCGCAGCCCGAGCCGGGACAGCGCGGCGAAGTCCCCGTCGTCCACCCGGGCCAGGGCGTCGGCGCGGTACAGCAGGCCGCGGCGCACGGCGGCGCCGTCGGCCGCGCGGTAGCCGCCGAGGTCGCGGAGGTTGGGGAGGGTGGCGAGGGCGGAGTCGTTCGTCATCGGGGCCGAGCCTACCTTCCGGTCTGTCGGCCCTCCCCCACCGGGGCGGGAGCCGGGCGGGGGCCGGTGCGGGGGCGGGGGTCAGCCCTTGCGCGCGAGCAGCTCCGTGATCTGCTCGCCGGCCTCCTTGACGTCCTTCACGGTGTCGACGCCGCGCCAGAAGCCGTCGATCCGGTAGCCCGCCAGGCGCTTCTCCTCGGCCAGGCGCGGGAAGGTGGTCGACTCGTGGTCGCCCTTGACCGGCAGCAGCTCGGTGGCGGCCGCCTCGAAGATGTACACCCCGGCGTTGATCCAGAACGGCAGCATGGGGCTCTGCGTGAAGCCCCCGATGGTGCCGTCCTCGTCCACCTCCACGATGCCCCAGCTGGTCTGGTACTGGGCCAGGGCCAGACTGGCCATGGCGCCCTTGTCCCGGTGGAAGGCGGTGAACTCGTCCAGCGGGAACCAGGTGAGCACGTCCCCGTTGAGCCCGAAGTAGGGGGCGGCCTTGTCGCGCAGCCCGGTGGCGGCGAAGCGCAGCGCGCCGCCGCGCCCGAGCGGCTCGTCCTCCACCAGCAGGGTGACGTCCGGGCCCTCGGTGCGCAGGGACAGGTGCTCGCGCAGCACGTCGGCCTTGTAGCCGCAGGACACCACGGCGTGCTCGACCCCGTGGCCGGCCAGCCACTCCAACTGGTAGTCGATGATGGGCCGCCCGGCGACCTCGACCATCGCCTTGGGGCGGGTGTCGGTGTACGGGCGCAGGCGCGTGGCCTGGCCCCCGGCGAGGATGACGGCTTCCCGGATCGGAGCGCTGGGTGCGTTCATGGAGCGGACACTAGCAGGGCCCGCGGCGGCTCGGCGGGGCCGCAGAGGGGCGCCGCGAGACACCACGGGGCGCCGCGGGGCGCCGCGGGGCCGCTCGTCACCGCTGGGTGATCTCCTCGTAGGCCGAGCGCAGGTCGGCACTGGTCACCCGGGTGAGCTCCTCGGCGGTGGCGGCCTCGCCCAGTTCCTCGGCCACCCTCAGGTCGCGGTGCGAGCAGGCCTTCTCGTACAGCGAGCGGGCGAAGCGGCCGTTGCCCAGCTCGTCGATCCACCCCTCCTCGCACACGTAGCCGAAGATGCTGCGCAGGTCCTCGCGCGCCTCCTCGTCGAAGGAGTCGCCGGTGCGGGCCGCCACGGTGTCGGCGATCGCCGACAGCTCGTCGGGCGTGTAGCTGGGAAAGCCCACCCGCACGTTGAAGCGCGAGGCCAGGCCCGCGTTGCTGGCCAGGAAGCGGTCCATCTCCCTGGGGTATCCGGCGAGCACGATCACCAGGCGGGAGCGGTCGTCCTCGGCCCGTTTGAGCAGCGTCTGGATGGCCTCGGAGCCGAACGCGTCGCCGCCGCTGTAGCCCGGGTTGGCCAGGGCGTAGGCCTCGTCGACGAACAGTACCCCGCCCAGGGCGCGGTCGACGAGCTTGTTGGTCTTGATGGCGGTGGCGCCCAGGTGCTCGCCGACCAGGTCCGAGCGCTGGGCCTCGACGACCTCGGCGCGGGTGAGCAGGCCCAGGGCCGCGAAGACCCGGCCCAGCACCCGCGCGACGCTG
Source organism: Nocardiopsis chromatogenes YIM 90109 (assembly GCF_000341185.1). Taxonomy (GTDB): domain Bacteria; phylum Actinomycetota; class Actinomycetes; order Streptosporangiales; family Streptosporangiaceae; genus Nocardiopsis_A; species Nocardiopsis_A chromatogenes. Next base: position 2,794 of record NZ_ANBH01000115.1, on the reverse strand, counting down.
GTCTTGCCGGTGCCGGGCGGGCCGGAGAAGACGAAGTGCCGCATGGGCGGCTGGGTGGGCAGCCCCTGCTCCTCGCGCAGCCGGACCACGCGGAGCTGGGCGGCGATCGAGCGGACCTGCCGTTTGACCGGCTCCAGGCCGATCATCTCGTCCAGCTCGGCCAGCGCCCCCTCCAGGTCGGGGGCGTCGCCGAAGCCGGGGAGGCGGGCGGTGAGCCCCTCGTAGGCGGTGGCGATGTCGGGCTCGCGCACGGTCACCAGGTCGTCCGGGCTGGGGGTGTCGGCGTCGCCGGAGGTGACCACCCGCACGTCGCGCGCCTCGGCGGCCTTCTCCACCAGGGAGCGGGCGAAGCGGCCGTTGCCCAGCTCGTCGACGGCGCCGCGCTGCTCGACCTCCTCCAGGCGGCGCCGGAGCCCGGGCAGCGCGTCGGGGTCGAGCAGGTCGCCGCGGGCGGCGAACAGGTGCTCGCAGATGCGGCGCAGCTCTTCGCAGGAGTAGCTGGGGAAGGTCACCCGGGTGGAGAAGCGCGAGGCGAGGCCGGGGTTGGAGGCGAGGAAGCGGTCCATCTCGTCCTCGTATCCGGCGAGGATGACGACGAGGCGGTCGCGGTCGTCCTCGGCCCGCTTGAGCAGGGTCTGCACGGCCTCGCTGCCGAACCGGTCGGGCTGCCCGTCGCCCTCGTTGACCAGGGAGTAGGCCTCGTCGATGAAGAGCACCCCGCCCAGGGCGCTGTCCACCAGGGCGTTGGTCTTGATGGCGGTGGCGCCCAGGTACTCGCCGACCAGGTCGGCCCGCTGGGCCTCCACCACGCGGGCGGAGGGCAGCAGCCCGAAGGAGTGGAAGACGGTGGCGAGGGTGCGGGCGACGCTGGTCTTGCCGGTGCCGGGCGGGCCGGAGAAGACCAGGTGGCGCAGGGGCTTGTCGACGGCGTACCCGGCGTCGGCGCGCAGGCGGGCGGCCTCGATGGAGGCGGCGATGGCCCGCACCTGCTGTTTGACCGGGTCCAGGCCGATCATGTTCTCCAGGCGGGCCAGGGCCTCGTCGACCGGGACGGGCTCGTCGTCGTCCGGACCCGCGCCGGTGTCCCGGGCGGCGGGGGCGGGGCGGGCGCCGTGGGCGCGGACGGACCGGAGGTCGGGTGCCGCGCCGGGCGCGGCGCCCGCGGCGCCGCCCCGGCCCGACGCGCCGGGACCGCCGGGGCCCCTGGAACCGGCCGGACCGCCGGGGCCTCCGCCCACCTGCACCATGCCCCGGCGCAGCCGGTAGGCGGCCACGGCGCGCCAGACCAGCGCCGCGGCGGCCGCGCAGGCGGCGGTGAGCGGGCCGAGCGCGGGCGGGGCGCCGCCCGCGATCATCCCGGCGAGCCCGGTGCCCATGCCCGCGATGAGGGCGACGAGCAGGGCCAGCAGGGTGGTGTGCCAGGCGGGGAACTCGCGGATGCGGGAGGCGGCCAGGGAGACCAGCAGGGGGATGAGGGGGAGCAGGAGGAGGACCGAGCGGTCGGCGACGGGGATGGGGATCTGCAGCAGTAAGAAGGCGACGACCAGCCAGGCGATGCTCACCAGGGTGGTGGCGACGGCGTCGGAGGAGTGCATGAGGGCGGCGCCGAGGGCCAGCAGGGTCACGGCCGCGGCGATCCCGGCCAGGACCGGGACGCCCGCGATGAAGGCGGTGATCCCGGCGACGGCGACCACGACCAGCCCCGCGGTCCAGCGCGTCTTGGGCGGCCGGGCGTGGTAGGCGGCCCGGGCGCGTTCCAGGGGGGATCCAGCCGTCCCGGTGCGGACCGAGCGGGACCGGTCTTCGCGCGGCATACCCGTGCCTCCCTCATCCCGTCGCCTCCGCGGTCCGTCCCATACTGCCGCGAATGCCGGGGGCGGGAGAACAGCCCGCCCCGCCCCTCCCCGGCGTGTCGCCGGTCGGCGGGCCGGGACCGACCCACCTGACAGGCGCCGGGTCACGTGCGGTGAGGGGGTGTGAGCACCGACGGAAGGTTCCGCCCCGCGGAAGGCGGCGACGCCGGACGGCGGGTTCCCCACACGAACGCGGGTCCCCCACACGAACAACGTGGTCCCCGACACCGGGGCGGCCACTAAGGCGGCGTTGTCGGGCGGCGGGCGCGTCCGTGGTCGAGGTGACGGGCAGCGACGGAGCCGGCAGGTACCCCACGAGCGGCTCTGGCCGAGCGGCGGGCCTCCCGGATGTGGGGTGGAAGGCGGCGACGACGGCGCGTGCCCCTTCCCGCTAGCACTGTCGGCCGCCGGGCGTGTGCGTAGTCGCCGTTGATGGCGGCGACGGCCAGAGCCGAGCGGCTCCCAAGCGCCGCCTGCCGTCCGGCAGGTCCCTCGCGGTCCAGGTCGCGGCGGCCCAGCAGGCACCCCACTCCGTGACCCCAGCCGTCCCCCCGAGGTGCGGGGTGGAAGGCAGCGACGACGGCCCGTGCCCCTTCCCGCTAGCGCTGTCGGCTGAGCGGCGTGCGCGTGCTCGCCGTAATCGGCGGCGACGGCCAGAGCGGGGCTCCTTCCCGGCGCTGCTTGCCGGGCGGCGGGCCCTCGCGGTCCGGGAGGGGCGGCGCGGCACCGGGGTTCGCGCTCTTCGACACCCGGGGCGCCCCTCTCGCCTGCACCACACCACCCGGCAATGCCGTGACCAGGGCAAATACTCCGCGTTAGGTGCGGTCGGGGCCGGGAAGCGCACCCAACGACGTTCCCAGCGGCCCCGGGGTGACGAAGAGCGCGATTCCAGAACAAGTTCTAGGAGCGGAATGCCCTGTTCGTACCCGATCGGGGTGTTC
>NZ_ANBH01000114.1 GCF_000341185.1 Nocardiopsis chromatogenes YIM 90109 | reverse complement strand
CTTTGGGCACCGCGCCTCTGACTACCAATGCCGTCATCATCACGAGGTGAACCCCCCGCCCTCACCCTTCGCGGGGTGGTCAAGTCCTATGGCGCCATCCGCGCCGTCGACGGGCTCGACCTTGAAGTCCCGTCGGGGATCGTCCTCGGGCTCCTCGGCCCGAACGGGGCCGGAAAATCAACGACCATGCGCATGCTCACCGCCCAGACCCGCGCGGACGACGGGGAGATCACCATCCTGGGCCACTCCGTCCCCCGCGAGTCCAAGCGCGCGCGTGCCCTCATGGGCGTGGTGCCCCAGCACGACAACCTCGACGAGGAGCTGACCACCGCCGAGAACCTCCTGGTGTTCGCCCACCTGTACCGCGTCCCCAAGGCCGAGCGCACCGAAGCGGTGGAGCGCGCGCTGCGCATCGCCCACCTGGAGGACCGCCGCGACACCCGGGCCGACAGGCTCTCCGGCGGCATGCGGCGCCGGCTGCTCATCGCCCGCGGCCTGGTCCACCGGCCCCGCCTGGTCCTCCTCGACGAGCCCACGGTCGGCCTGGACCCGCAGGTCCGCCAGGAGCTGTGGAGCCTGGTCTCCTCCCTGCGGGACGAGGGCGTCACCGTCCTGATGTCCACGCACTACATCGAGGAGGCCGAGCGCCTCTCCGACGAGGTCGCCCTCATGGCCAAGGGCCGCGTGGTCCGCCGCGGCGTCCCCGCCGACCTCATCGCCGAGTACGCGGGCAAGACCGTGGAGGAGTTCCCCGCCGGAACCGACGGCCACGAGGAGCTGGAGCGCCGCGCGCAGGCCGCCGGGCTTCCCACCCGCCGCACCGGTGCCGCCCTGGCCGTCCTGCGCGCCGAGGAGATCACCGAGGCCCTCCGCGGCGAACTGGGCCGGGGCGACGTGCGCCCCAGCAACCTGGAGGACGTGTTCGTGAGCCTGACGGGGGAGCGTGTCGAATGAGCGTGCAGGAGACCGCGGAGCGCCCGGAGGCCCCCCGCGCCGCCGTCGACGCCCGCACGGGCCCGCCCGGCCGCTTCGAGCTGGCGCCCGTCAAGGGCGTCCTCACCCGCGAGTGGGCCCTGTACCGCCGCAGCTGGAAGCCGACCACCTTCGCCGCCGTCGTGGAGCCGGTCATCTTCCTGCTCGCGTTCGGCTTCGGCCTGGGCTCCCTGGTCGGGGTCGTCGCCGGGTACCGGTACCTGGACTTCATCGGCACCGGCATCGTCGCCACCTCGGTCCTGTTCACCTCCATCTACCCCGGCCTGATCGACACCTACGTGCGCCGCGTCTTCCAGCACACTTACGACGGCATGCTGGCCGCGCCCGTCGACGTGCGGGAGCTGGTGACCGGCGAGGCCGCCTGGATCGCCCTGCGCGCCGGCGTGTACGGCTGCGCCCCGCTGCTGGTGGCCGTCGGCTTCGGGCTGCCCCCCGCCTCGGGCATGGTCGTGGTCCCCCTGATCGCGCTGGTCACCGGCTTCGGATTCGCCCTGATGGGCATCTGGATGTCCGCCCTCGTGCCCTCGATCAAGACCATCGACTACGTCATCTCGGGGCTGATCACCCCGATCTTCCTGGTGGCGGGCACCTTCTTCCCGCTGGACGAGCTGCCCGGCTGGGCGCAGTGGATCTCCAAGGCCAACCCGCTCTACCACTGCGTGGAGCTGGTCCGCGGGGCCGCGTTCGGCATCGACGCGGGCACGGCCGCGCTCCACTGGGCCGCCCTGGCCGCCTTCGTGGCGGTCGCCTGGGGCCTGGCGGTGTTCCAGATGCGGCGGCGGCTGATCGACTGACGGGCTGACCGACCGACCGGTCGACCGACGGGCGGCAGTGCCGGGGCACACGAGGCGATGGCGTGCGCTGGAACGGTGGAACCTTCGGCGGTCGCGGCGGCCGTGGACGGGTGGCCGAATGCGCCCCGACCGGCCCCCTGACAGGCAGGGCGCCGGTCGGGCGCTGATGAAGAGCAGTTGATGCAAGGGAGGGCCACCCCAGCGCCGTAGCGACCGCACTGGCCTGGCCGGGCGGAAATTCCCTACCCCAGCGCCCAAGTGCCCCACGGGGCCCACGGGATGCGAACGGAAGAGGCCGCGCCGGGGAGTCACGGCTCCCCGGCGCGGCCTCCGGCGCACTCCCGTAAGGGGCGGTCACTCCCCGCTGGGCGCCCACCGCACGTTGGTGGTGGCCCGCTCGCCGTCGAGGGCCGAGGCGTACCCGACCGCCCCCCACTGGTCGGCGTCGGACTCGCCCTCGGACTCGGCGAACGGGCGCAGGTCCATGTACATGCCGAACACGGCGTTCTCGTTGTTCTGCATGACCCGCTTGTACACCGGGTCGTCGCCCAGGCGCCCCTGGCCGGTCGCCCCGGAGGACACCACGACCGTGTCCCCGTCGGAGTTCACCCCGGGCGGGGAGGAGTAGGAGCCCTGCGAGGCCTCCTCCACCAGGTCCTCGATCAGCCCGGCGTCCGCCCCCGAGGCCCTGTACTGCATCGAGCCGCTGTCGAAGCCCTCGAACGGGTCGTCCAGGCCGCTGTCCAGGTCGCTCAGGCCCAGCGCCGTCTGCGTGCCGAGCAGGTCGGTGAAGCCGTCGGGCACGGAGACGCCCATCTCCTGCATGGCCGACTCGGCCTCGTCGAACTCCTCCGGCATGATCGCGGCCATGTCGTTCCACGACTGCTCGGACAGCTCGTCCAGGCCGCTGCCGCCGATGGCGATCATCGTGTCGTCGGGCAGCTCGGCCATCTCGGACAGCCCGGTCTGTCCGGTGGTGTAGTCCGCCATCGAGAAGTCGCCCATCTGGAAGTCGACCACGTCCGCGCGCAGCTCGGCGTAGTCGGCATCGATGGAGACGGCGGCGGCGATGCGGCCGTCGAACTTCAGGTCCTCGAAGGAGCCGCCGCCCGAGCCGTAGTCCCCGTAGTCGCCGTATTCGTCGTAGTCGGTGCCGAACGGGTCGCTGCCGTAGGTCGACCCGGCCAGCCCCTCCTGGATCAGGTCGGAGGTGGCGCCCAGGTCGTACCACATGGCGGCCAGGCTGTCGTCGGACACGCCCGCCATGTCGGAGGCGTAGGTCTCGTTGTCGGCCAGCGCCCCCTCTTCGTCGACATCCCGCTCGACGCTGTCGAGGGTCGCGGTGGACTCGGCGAGGAACATGAAGCCGTCCCGCACCTCGCCCGCGCCGCTGTCGCCGCCGGAGAAGTCCTCGGCGAGCTCGTCCACGACCTCGTCGGCCGCGCCCTCGTCGGTGACCGCGATCGCGACGACCGCCTCGAAGGCGGGCCCCTCATCGCCGTCCCCGTTCGCCATCATGGCCGCGCCGAACCGCTTGCCGACCCACGGCTGGATGTCGTCCTCGTAGTTGAGGTCGCTGTCGCTCGACTCGAGGATCTCGTCGAAGACGGCGGCGGCCGGGTCCTCGTCGTCACCGAGCTCGTCCTTGACCGAGTCGGGCAGCTTGCCCGCGAAGCTCGCGTAGTCGGCGAGCTGGGCCCCCGACGGCTTCAGGTCGAGCTGGAAGTAGGCGGCGGCGTCGCCCGGAAGCACGGTGTCCGGCTGCGGCCCGCCGAACAGGCGCGTGACCACGGTGTTGGCGGCCCACACCCCGGACCCCATGAGGAGCACGCCGAGCCCTGCCGCCACGGGGATCATCCACACGCGGCTGCGGCGCGGGGCCCCTCCCGGAGGCGGGCCCTGCGGCGGGCCCTGCGCCATTCCCTGGGGCGGATACCCGGGCCCCATCGGGGGCGGCCCTGCGGCGCCGGGCATCTGGGGCCCAGAGGGCTGCGGCCCCGACGGCTGCCACTGCGGGCCGCCGGGGGGATCGGGGTAGGACATCGGACCTCCGGAGTGCGCTTTTGCCTGTAAGACCGTACCAATGCGCACAGGTCCGATCGTCCGGGCGGCGGGGACGTTCGCCTCTGGTGGCCGAGACCGGCCGGGCCCGGCCACCGGGAGGAAGCCGCAGGTGCGCGTCAGGGCGTCGCCGAGGCGAAGTCCACCCCGCTGTAGGTGGTGAGCTTGGAGATGCGGTGCTCGCTGTGCACCTGCCGCACGGTCCCGCTGCGCCCCCGCATCACCAGCGAGTCCGTCATGGCGCCCCCGGCCTCGTAGCGCACACCGCCCACCAGCTCGCCGTCGGTGATGCCCGTGGCCGCGAAGAACACGTCGTCGGAGGAGACCAGGTCGTCGGTGGTCAGCACCCGGTCCGGGTCGTGCCCGGCGTCCAGGGCGGCGCGCCGCTCCTCCTCGTCCTTGGGCCACAGCCGCCCCTGGATGGTGCCGGCCAGGCACTTCATCGCGCAGGCGGTGATGATGCCCTCCGGGGTGCCGCCGATGCCGAGCAGCAGGTCGGCGCCGGTCCCGGGGCGGGCCGCCATGATGGCGCCGGCCACGTCGCCGTCGGTGATGAACTTGATGCGCGCCCCGGCCTCGCGGACCTCCCGGACCAGGCCCTCGTGGCGGGGCCGGTCGAGGATGACGACGGTGACGTCCTGCGGGGCGCCGCCCTTCGCGCGCGCGACGGCCCGGATGTTCTCGGCCACCGGCGCGGTGATGTCCACCACGTTCGCCGCCTCGGGGCCCGCGGCCAGCTTCTCCATGTAGAACACGGCCGACGGGTCGAACATGGACCCGCGCGGGCTCACCGCGATCACCGAGATCGCGTTGGGCATGCCCATCGCCGTCAGCCGGGTGCCGTCGATCGGGTCGACCGCGACGTCGCACTCGGCCCCGCTGCCGTCGCCGACCCGCTCGCCGTTGTAGAGCATGGGGGCGTTGTCCTTCTCGCCCTCGCCGATCACCACGGTGCCCTTCATGGACACGGTGCTGATCAGGTGGCGCATCCCGTGCACGGCCACGCCGTCGGCGCCGTTCTTGTCGCCCCGGCCGACCCACCGCGCGGCGGCCAGCGCCGCCGCCTCGGTGACCCGGACCAGTTCCAGGGCCAGGTTGCGGTCGGGGGCGGTGTCGCCGTTGGGCGCGGGCGGCGTGGACTCGGTCATGGGTGGCCTCTCAAAAGGGGCGTGAGCTGGTGAAGAAGGGGCCCGCGCACGCGGGCTTGGATCAACTCTATTGAACTGGCGTAGCCTCATCCTGAGGCGGGCGACGAATAGGGACGGGACACGGACGTGACAGTCGACAAGGCCGAAACCGAACGCAGGGCGGAGCGCGGCTCTGCACGCGGTGCGGCGACGCGGAGCGCCTTACTGGAGGCCGCGGCGCACGTGTTCCACACTGTCGGCTTCTCCAAGGCCGGTGTGAGCGAGGTCGTGCAGCAGGCGGGCGCGAGCGTCGGCAGCCTCTACCACCACTTCGGCGGCAAGGCCGACCTCTTCCTCGCCCTGTACGAGGAGTTCCAGCAGCGCCAGCAGGAGCGCACGCACACCGCGGTGGCCCGGGCGCGCGCTGCGGGGGAGACCGACCCCACGCGCCTGATGTACGCGGCCGCCCGCGCCTACCTCGACGGCTGCATCGAGGAGCGGGAGACCACCCGGCTGTTCTTCAGCGGCGACGGCCCGCCCGGCTTCGACTCCCAGCTTCGGGTGCGGCTGCGCGAGTGGACCGACCGCAACGTGGCCCTGTTCCGCAAGGCGGACGAGCCGGTGGACGAGGCGCTGCTCATGGTCGTCAGCGGTGCGATGCTGCTCGCGGTGTCGGAGGTGGTGCACCGCACCGACGAGGACGCCCGGCGCTTGGCCGACGACGTCACCGAGCTCCTGTCCGACCTGCGCCCGCGGCGCGGCGCCGCGGGCCGCGACGCCGAGGACTGAGCACCGGCACGGTTGGGCGGCGGCGCGTCCGAAGAGGGGCGCGGGCCACACCGGACCCGGTGCGGGCCACCGGCCGGGGTGCGGCAAGCTGGAAGCATCATGAGTACGTACAACCGCTCCCAGGCCGCCATGGGCCCCATGGTGCTGGCCATGGCCATCATCGTCGGGATCCTGCTCCTCATGGCGATGGTGGTCAATTGGCACACCGTCGAGCACATCCCCAGCGTCGACTACGCGCCGCACGCCCAGGCGATGGAGCGCGAGGCCGACTTCCCGGTGTACGCCCCCGAGGGCCTGCCGGAGGGGTGGGTGCCGACGAGCACGAACATGAGCGCCGACGGCGCCGCCTCGTGGACGGTCGGGTTCGCCACCCCCTCGGACATGCACGCCGAGTACCTGATCACCGGGGACGGGGAGGCGGCCGGGGCGGCCGCGGCCGGCGAGGCCGGGGGCACCGTCGACGCGGGCGGCCTCGAATGGGAGCGCCGCGCCGCCGACTCCGAGGGGGACCGGGCCCTGGTGCACGAGGGCGAGGACGGGGAGTTCCTGGTCGTCAGCGGCAGCGCCGGCGAGGAGGAGCTGGAGCGGCTCGCCGCGTCGCTCCAGGAGCGCTGACGCCCGTACCGACCGCGGTGCCCGGGGCGCCGACCGTCCTTCACGCCGCGCTTACATCAGGTGGGTAGGGGCGCAGCGACAGTCACACCCCTAGGGGCGCACGGCGCCCGCCACGGAGCGGACACCATGATGGACGGCATTCTCGACTGGCTGAAGGGCCTCTTCGGAGACACCGCCCAGGAAGCGGTCGACACCCTGCAGGGGACGGCGGAGGAACAGGGCCAGCAGTACGCCGAGGAGGCGCAGGGCTACGCCGAACAGGCGCAGGACGCCGCCGGAGGCGTGGGCGAGCAGGCCCAGGACGCTGCGGGAGGCGTGACCGAACAGGCGCAGGACGCCGCCGCAGGCGTGGGCGAGCAGGCGCAGGAGTACACGGACCAGGCCCAGAGCGCTGGGGAGACCGTGCAGGACGTCGCCCAGGACCCCACCGCCGCGGCCGAGGACGCGTTCAGGAACGGGCCCGAAGGCGAGCGCTGAGGCGGCCGGGGAAGCGGCCGCATCGGCGAGTAGCGATGCGGCCGGCCGGGCGCCGCAGGGCACGGAGCCGACGACACGCGTAACACGTGTAAGGGGCCGCCCTCAGGAGGGCGGCCCCTTACACGTGCTCAGGCCTTCTGGGCGCCGCCGGCTCAGACGGTCTCGGCGCGCAGGTCGCGCCGCAGCTCCTTGGGCAGGGAGAACGTGAGGCTCTCCTCGGCGGTCTGGACCGTATCCACGGTGTCGAACCCGTGGCCGGAGAGCTTGTCCAGCAGCTCGCGCACCAGGATGTCGGGGACCGACGCGCCGCTGGTGACGCCGACCGTGTCGACGCCCTCCAGCCACGCCTCCTCCATCAGGGAGGCGTTGTCGATCAGGTGGGCGGCGGAGGCACCGGCCTCCAGGGCGACCTCCACCAGGCGCACCGAGTTGGAGGAGTTGTCCGAGCCGACCACGATCACCAGGTCGCACTCGGGCGCCATCGACTTCACGGCGTCCTGCCGGTTGGAGGTGGCGTAGCAGATGTCGTCGCTCGGCGGGTCGAGCAGGTTCGGGAACTTCCCGCGCAGCGCGTCGACGGTCTGATTGGTCTCGTCCACCGAGAGGGTGGTCTGCGAGAGCCAGGAGACGTTGTCGGGGTCGCGCACCTCGACCTGGTCGACCTGGTCGGGGCTCTCCACGATCTGGATGTGCTCGGGCGCCTCGCCGCTGGTCCCCTCGACCTCCTCATGGCCGATGTGGCCGATGAGGATGATGTCGCGGTCCTGCGACGCGAAGCGCTTGGCCTCCTTGTGCACCTTGGTCACCAGGGGGCAGGTGGCGTCGATGGTCTTGAGGCTGCGCTTCTCGGCCTCCTCGTGGACCATGGGGGAGACGCCGTGGGCGGAGAAGACGACGATGGCGCCCTCGGGGACCTCGTCGGTCTCCTCCACGAAGACGGCGCCGCGCTTCTCCAGCGTGCTCACCACGTGGGTGTTGTGCACGATCTGCTTGCGCACGTAGATCGGCGCACCGTACTGCTCAAGGGCCTTTTCGACCGTGACGACAGCGCGGTCCACCCCGGCGCAGTAGCCGCGGGGGTTGGCGAGCAGGACACGGCGGCGATTCGTCGCAGTCATGCACCCCATCCTAGGGGCCCTGGTCCACCGGGGCGTCCTGATGTCGCCATCGCCACAGCATCGACGCGGTATCGCCGCCCCGGGGCCGCTGGGGCCGCCGGTCGGCACGGTGCCCTACGGTGCCGGTGGAGAAGGGATAACGGTCAGCGATCGGTTGCGTCCCGAGATGGCGAATTCGTACCCAATACGGCACCCTTCACGGGACCCTTGCAGCCCTATCCTGGTTGACTTGCGTACCCCCATACGCCTATACCCCCGATAGCAGCCACCCCCGTATAGCACTGCGACAGCGGCAGGAGCCCCAGTCCAATGTCGAACGCGTCGACCGTCAACAAGCTCGTGACCATGGTGAAGGGCATCTTCGGGCGCAAGGAGAAGGGCGAGCCCGCCGCGGCCGCCCCCGCCTCCGCGGAGAAGTCCGAGAAGCCCGCCGTCCCCGAGCAGGCGGCCGAGGCCGCCGTGGCGGACGGGGCGGCCGCGACGGACGCGGCGACCGAGGACGCCGTCGAGGACCGGGCGGCCGGCCGGGAAGAGGCCGAGCGGTCGGAGGAGTCCGCCGGAGCCGAAACGGAGCCCGCGGGGGCGCAGGCCGCCGATTCGGACGGCTCCGCGGCCGACGGGAAGGACGCGGAAACCACCGGCGCCGAGGCGGCGGGGAAGGCGGAGGAGTCCGACGGGCCCGAGCGCCTCGTCCAGCCGGAGGAGCGGGAGGCCGTCGCCGAAGAGCTGTCCGCGAACACCGACGACACCCACGTGGCCAGCGACGAGGTGCTGCAGAAGGTCCGCAAGGACTCCGCCCCCGCCGCCGAGGACCTGCCCGTCCCGAACTACGACGGGCTGACCCTGCCGTCCATCCGGGCGCGCCTGCGCAAGCTCACCATCGACGAGGTCCGCCTGCTCCGCGCCTACGAGGTCGCCCACCAGGAGCGCCCGGAGTTCGTGAAGATGTACGACAACCGCATCGCCAAGCTCCAGAGCGAAGACCAGTAGGCCGCCGCCTCGGGCCGAACACGCCCGCGCACCCACGGACGGGGAGAGGCGGCAGAGGCAGCCCCGCCCCCCTTTCTTTTGTTTGAAAGTCGGGCATGACCGAGGAGGCCCGCTCCGAGGAGAACGTCGGCCCGCCCAGAGTCCACGTGGTGCTGGTCGGCGTCCTGGTCCTGCTCTTCATGCCGGGCAGGTTCCGGGCCCCCTCCCCGAGTGGCGGACGCCCCTGATGAACGCCCTCGGTGTGGCGCTGCCCGTGAGCGCCTTCCTCTCGGGCACGACGACCCTGAAGAGGAACCGACCGCCACGGAAGGCCCCGGAGGCGTTCGCGGGCCGGGCGGGCAGTGGCACTGCGGCCGACCCCTGCGGCACCGAGGGGGAGGGGCCCGGTCACACCCGTTCGGCGCCCTCGGGAAGCAGGCCGGTCACGTCGGGGGCCGACTCCAAGCGTTCCAGGAACCGTGCGGCCGCGGGCGACGGTGTCCGGCCCCGCGGTGTCACGACACCGATCTCCCGGCTCCACACGGGTTCCTCCACAGGCCTGTGCGCGATGTCGGCGAACCCCATCAGCACGCGCACCAGCGACGGCAGCGCCGTGACCCCGAGGCCCGCCGCCACCAGGCCCCCGACGGTCGAGACGTTCCCCGCCTCGATCGCCGTGGCGGGCGCGCCGCCCGCCTCCTCGAAGGCGCGGTCGGTCAGCCTCCGCACGCTGGAGTCGGCCCCCAAGGCGATGAACGTCTCCTGCCCCAGGCGCGCCCACGTCACCTGCTCCTGAGCGGCCAGCGCGTGTCCGGGCGGAAGCGCCGCGAAGAAGGAGTCGCGCACCAGGGGGCGCACGGAGAGCCCGACGGGCCGCGGGTCCAGCGCCGTCACCGCCAGGTCGGCCGTGCCCGAGGCGACCCGGTCCAGCGCCGTCCGGGCCATCCCGTCCAGCACCCGCACCGCGATCCCGGGGTGACGCGCGCGGAAGTCGGCGATGACCGGCGGCAGCAGGACCGCCGCCACCGACGGCAGCGTCGCGACGGTGACCGTGCCCTCGTCCCCGCGCAGCACCCGGTCCAGGCGGTTCATCTCGGCGCGGTGCGTCCCCAGGACCCGTTCGGCCGCGGCCAGCAGCGCGTCGCCCTCCGCGGTGCGCCGCAGGGACCGGGTGGTGCGCTCGAACAGCCGCACCCGCATCAGCCGCTCGACCTCCTGCACCGTCCGGCTCAGCGACGACTGGGAGACCCGAAGCTCCCGCGCGGCCGCCGTGTACCCGCCGCACCGCGCCACCGCCTCGAACGCCGCCAACTGCCGCAAAGTCAGATCCATGATCCCACAGCATAAGTCTATGGGTTTCTGATGTTGGACAGGCAACGATCGGCCCCCTCACCATGATCGGAAGTGATCGCCGTCACGCACCCGGGCGGCGCACGTCTCCCCCTGCCGAGGAGGCCCCGGCATGCTCACGGCCCTGGCGTTCGCGACGATCGCCGTCCTGCTCGTCCTCCTGCTGTCGAACCGCGTCAGCGCGGTCGTCGCGCTCATCTCCGTGCCCCTGGCCGCGGCCGCGCTCGCCGGATTCGGGCCCGGGGAGATCACCGGCTTCGTCTCCGCCGGCGTCGGCGGGGTCGTCGGAACGGTGGCGATGTTCGTCTTCGCCATCCTGTTCTTCGGCGTGATGCGCGACGCCGGGCTGTTCGACCCCGTCGTGGAGCGCGTCCTGCGCTTCGCCGGGCGCGACCCGGTCACCATCTCCGTCGCCACGGTCGTGCTGGCCATGGCCTGCCACCTCGACGGCGCCGGGGCGACGACCTTCCTCATCACGGTCCCCGCGATGCTCCCGCTCTACGAGGCGCTGGGCATGCGGCGCCTGCTGCTCGCGGCGCTGGCCGGGCTCGGCGCGGGCGTGATGAACCTCGTCCCGTGGGGTGGGCCCGCCGCCCGCGCCGCGACCACCGTGGGCACCGGGGCGAACGACCTGTGGACGCCCCTGGTCCCCGCCCAGGCCGTCGGGATCGTCGCGGCGATCGCCGTCGCCTACCTCCTGGGGCGCCGCGAGCGCAGGCGCCTGGCGGCGGCCACCGAGGCCACCGGGGCCACTGCGGCCACCGAGGCCACTGCGGCTACCGAGGCGACCGGCGCAGGACCGGTCGGCGCCGACGCGGGCGGCCCCCGGCACACCGCCTCCGAGCACGCCCGGCCCCGCCTGTTCTGGGTGAACGCCGCCGTCACGGCCGCGGTCGTCGGCGTGCTGATCTGGGGCGTGCTCTCGCCCGAGCTGGTGTTCATGATCGGCCTCGTGGCCGCGCTGGTGGTCAACTACCCGGGCATGCGCGCGCAGACCGAGCGCATCAACGCACACGCCCAGGGGGCGGTGCTCATGGCCTCCACACTCCTGGCGGCCGGGGTGTTCCTCGGTGTCATGGAGGAGAGCGGGATGATCGAGGCGATGGCCTCCTCGCTCACCGGGGCGGTCCCCCAGGCCGCGGGCCCGGCGCTGCCGCTCGTCGTCGGCGCCCTCGGCGTCCCGATGAGCCTGCTGTTCGGCCCCGACGCCTACTACTTCGCCGTGCTGCCGGTCCTCGACGCCGTGGGGGCGGGCTTCGGCGCGGACCCGGACGCGCTGGCGCGCGCGTCCCTGGTCGGGCAGGAGACGGTCGGGTTCCCGATCAGCCCGCTCACCGGGTCCTTCTTCCTGCTGACCGGCCTGGCGAGGGTGCCCATCGGCGCGCACATCCGCTTCCTGCTGCCCTGGGCATGGCTGGTCAGCCTGATCATGCTCGCCGCCGCCGTACTGACGGGCGCCGTGCCCGCCTGGACCGGCTGAGCGAACCACGCGATGGGGGGACGACGATGAACCGGATCCGGATCGGATGCGGCGCCGGCTTCGCCGGGGACCGCATCGCCCCGGCGGTCGACCTGGTCCGCGACGGGCGCCTGGACTACCTGGCACTGGAGTGCCTCGGGGAGCGGACGGTCGCGCTCGCCCAGGCGCGCCGCCTGCGCGACCCGTCCGCCGGAGCCGACCCGCTGCTGGCCAAGCGCATCCGGGCGCTGGCGGGGCCGCTCGCCGGAACGGGCGCGCGCCTGGTCACCAACGCCGGGGCGGCCGACCCCGAAGCCGCGGCGCGCCTCGTCGCCCGGGTCTCGGCGGAGGCGGGCGCTCCCATGGACGCCGCGGCCGTGGTGGGGGACGACGTCCTGGACCGGATCGACCTGGACCAGCCCGCATGGGAGGACGGCAGGCCGCTCGGCGAGCATGGGGAGATCGTGTCGGCGAACGCCTACGTCGGCGCCGACGCGCTGCTTCCCGCCCTGGAGACGGGGGCGCGCGCGGTGGTGTGCGGCAGGGCGGCCGACCCCTCCCTCTTCCTCGCGCCGATGATGCACGCCTTCGGCTGGGCCTCCGACGACTGGGACATCCTGGCGCGCGGCACCGCCGTCGGGCACCTCCTCGAATGCGCGGGGCAGCTCACCGGCGGGTACTTCGCCGACCCGCCCTACAAGACCGTCCCCGGCCTGGCCCGCCTCGGCTACCCGCTGGGGGAGGTCGCCCCCGACGGGAGCGCGGTGGTGACCAAGCTGCCCGGGGCCGGAGGGGTGGTGGACACCCGCACCGTCGCCGAGCAGCTCGCCTACGAGGTCACCGATCCCGCGGCCTACCTCACCCCGGACGTGGCGGCCGACTTCACCGCCGTGCGGGCCGACCGCGTCGGCCCCGACCGGGTGGAGGTGCGCGGCGCCGCCGGGCGGCCCCGGCCCGACGCCCTCAAGGTGAGCGTGGGGTACAGGGCGGGTTTCCGCGGCGAAGGCGAGATCGGATACGCGGGCCGGGGCGCGGTGCGGCGGGCCCGCCTGGCCGGGGAGGTCGTCCGGGAACGCCTGGGCGGGGCGGTGCGGGACCTGCGCATCGAGGTGGTCGGCGTGGACGCGATGCACGGCCCTCGGGAACGGGAGGGCGCCGAACCCTACGAATGCCGCCTGAGGGTCGCCGGGCGCTCCCAGGAGCGTGAGGCGGCGGAGGCGGTCGCCGAAGAGGTCGAAGCGCTGTACACCTCCGGGCCCGCGGGCGGCGGCGGTGTGCGGGTCCGCGTGGACGAGGTGGTGGGCGTGCTGTCCGCCGGAATCCCCCGTGACGCCGTGGAGACCGCGGTGGTGCGCGTGGCCGGGCGCGCGCCGGAGTCTCCGACCGAGGCGGAGGAGGGCTGATGGTTCGGCTCTACGAGATCGCCCACTCGCGCGCGGGCGACAAGGGGAACGTGACGACCCTTTCACTGATCCCCTACGAACCGGCCCTCTACCCGGTGCTGTGCGAGGCGGTGACCCCCGAGGAGGTCGGTCGGCACCTGGGGGAGCGCGTTGTGGGCGAGGTGGTGCGGCACCGCATGGACGGGGTGGGCGCACTGCTGTTCGTATGCCCGCGCGCGCCGGGGGACACGGTCACCGAATCCCTGCGCCTCGACGCGCACGGCAAGTCCATGAGTTCGGCGCTCCTGGAGATGGAGGTTCCGCTGGAGCGTGAGCACCCTTCTCCGTCGAGCGGGCGGTCCTCTCAGTGAGTGTGGCTTCCGGGTCAGGCACGTCGTAGGGGAGGGAAGACGGGGCCCGCGAACCGCTGGGCGGGGGCGGCGGATCTGCGGCGACGCCGGATGCAGGGGCGAGCCGGAGGACACGGAGACATCCGGCACCCTCGCCGTCCTTCGCCTCCACCGGCCGGGGCGCCCTGTCGCCGTGTACGACCTGACGGCCCGGGTGGTGAAGGCCCCGACGGGGGCCTTTCACATCGATCGGTCACTCCTGGAGGCCGAAGAAGCGGAGCAGGTGGCGGCTGGAACAGATGGTGTCGGGGAAGTACCGGCCGCTCTGGCCGCACTCCTCTGGGCCGTTCCCGGGACGGGCCGGGGTGCCGTGCCCCATCCCCGGGACCCGGTTGACCTGGACGGCCACCGTGCCGTTCCGAGAAAGGCGACCCCCGTCGCGCTGTCTGCGGCGGGGGTCGCGCTGTCCGGCTCCGTCCCTCCCCCTCGATTCAGGGGCGGAGCCGGAGGTCAGTCACCCGTCCATTCGGCCGCGCGGACGACCAGGTGGGCGGTCAGGGTCGCGGCCGTGGCTCCGCAGGCGGCACGCTTCTCACGCTCCACGACCGCCATGGCGACCAGGACGGCCGAGTCCGGAGCGCCCGGGCCGGTCGTGGGCGCCATGACGTGGCGCACGTGCGTGCAGTCGGCGGCGCCGTCGCGGTGATGAAGACCGACGATGAAGGTGCGCTCCCATCGGCGCAGCGCCGCCGCCGGGGGGATGCGGTGGATGTAGCGAACGCGGACGGCGCCGTCCATGTACTCGGCGGTGACTTCATAGGTGATGGACTTCCAGTCCTCCGCGACCACCGTCATGGCTGCGCCGTGGGCCTGGGCCACCTTCTCCAAAGCTGCCCAGGTGGCGACCTTCACGGGATTGAGGGCGTTCATCGCGCGCTCACCGCCTCACGCCGCCGCTGCTCAGCGTGGAGCACGTAGGGCCGCACGGCGCGTGCCCGGGACGACACGGGGCAAGCATCCGGAGCCGGGGCGTGCGGGAGAGGGGCGTAGGGGCGAGGGCGGGCCGCACCCCGCGAGCGCTCAGCCGGAATGGCCTGTAGTGGCGCGAGGTACGGCGGCCTAGGCGCATGGGCGGTGGCAAGGCAGTCGCTTCGACGTGGAACGCATCCGGCGCGGCGTTCACGCCCGCTTTGGGGTGGCAGGATGGACATGTCATCGACTCCCGACGTCGGTGGCCACGCCCCGGGGCCGTGCCAGCGGTCGCCGGGGCTCTCGCTATCTACTGTCCTGCGAGAGTCGATGACCTGCCAGGAAAGCTACATTCTCGGAACTGTCCCGAGTATTCGTAGACGTCTGTAGTCGTTTGCTCGATGCTTGTGGCATGTCTGAGACCCCTTCCCCCCGTTGGGCGCGGTTCGGTTCGGAAGCGCGCCGGCTCCGGACAGAAAAGCGCTGGTCACAAGGTGAGCTGGGTAAAGCGGTAGCCGTCTCGAAAGCGATGGTCAGCGGAATCGAGCGCGGGACCCGTAGCCCTCGCAAGGAACACGCGGAAGCCCTCGACTCCGTGCTGGAAGCCAATGGCGCGCTGGTCCGGCTGTGGTCCGAGTTGGCCGACAGTCGCGACGTTCCCGAGTGGTTCCGCGACCACCTGATGCTTGAGCGCAGGGCGTCCGAGATCCGGCACTATCAGCCGCTGCTCATCCCCGGCCTTCTGCAGACCGGGGACTACGCGCGCTCTCTGATCCGGGCACGACGCGTACACGCGGACGGGAACAGCGTGGAACACATGGTTCGCGCACGCACGGAGCGGCTACAGGCCCTCGCGGACCCACATCCCCTGCTCTGGTTCGTCATGGACGAGGTGGTGATATCCCGTGTCATCGGTGATGAGAAGATCATGGGAGGACAGCTAGACCACCTGGTGTCCCTCGCGGACCCCGGAGCGGTCCGCATCCAGGTGATCCCGACGACGCAGGACCATCCGGGGCTGTGCGCACCGTTCCGCCTGCTCACGCTCTCATCCGCGCAGACGGTCCTGTACGCGGAACACATGATGGGCGGTGAGACCGTAGACACGGCGGACCGTGTAGGCGAGGCCATGACGCTGTTCGGCCAGTTGCAAGCGGAAGCCCTTCCCCCTAGGGCTTCCCTGGAACGCATTCGAGAGGTACGGGAGTCGCTGTGAACCGGGAATGGCGCAAATCAACCTACTCCGACGGGAGCGGCGGTGAATGCGTGGAGGCACGAACACCGGACAACGGTAGAACGGTGGACGTGCGAGACACTCAGAATCGCGCTCTCGGGCACGTCACTGTCTCAGCGACCGCGTGGGCCGCTCTCCTCGCAGAGGTGAAGGCCGACGACCTGTAGAACCACCTGAGTGCGAACGAAGCCCTGGACGGTATCGTCTGGGCTTCGTTCGTGGGAATCTCACGTCCCTGGCTCGACACTTGAGGGAAGGTGCCAGTCCCCAGGGGGACATGGTGCGGGAGGGGCGGTTCTCGGTCGGCCCTCGGCCGACGCCTCGGTCAGCCTTCGACGATCGCCCGCAGTGCGGCGACGTGGGCCTCGTAGGCGGCGCGCCCCTCCTTCGTGAGCGACAGCCAGACCCGCTGCCTGTGGTCGCGCGTGGCGCGGTTCTGGTGGACGTACCCTTCGCCGACCAGGGTGCTCACCTGCTTGCTCAGGACCGATGCGCTGATCTGGAGCTTGTCCTGCACGGTCGCGAACTCCACCTGCCCGCCGGAGCCCGCGGCGTAGAGCGCGGCGCAGATCTTGAGCCGGTTCGGGGCGTGGATGGTCGGGTTGAAGCCGTCGGCCGCGGTGGATGCGGGGTCGGTCGTCACTGGGAATCGCTCTGCTTGTAGTAGGGGCTGGTGCGGCGGTGGTAGGGGCCGAACGCGGCGATGACGACGCCGATCGCGGCGGAGAGCCCGACCCAGAGCCAGTTGGAGTCGATGACGAAGCTCGCCGCGAGGGCGGCGACGGTGAGCACTCCGCACGGGACGAAGACCGGCCAGGTCTCCTTCCAGGTGAGCCAGCGCAGCACCCCCATCTGCTTGACGCCGTAGTGGGCGATGAGGAGGACGGCGGCGAGGAAGGCCGCGATTCCGGCGAACGTGGCCCCGATGCCGAGCGGGGTGTCGGGGAGGACGGTGATCAGGCCGTAGGGGGCGACGACGGCTCCGAGGGCCGGGAAGTACCAGGCGGGCACCTTGACACCGGCGACATCGGTCGTGAGCTTCTCGGTCTCCCGCAGCGCGGCCGCGGCCTCTTCGGGGGAGGGGTGGCCGTTCGGGGGGTTCTGAGTTTCCATGTCGGAAAGTGAACCACTGACTTTCCACATCGTCAAGTGAGGAATCGGAGAAGGCGGCGAGGGGGTGGGCGGCCCTCCTCGCCGCGCTGCCGACCGCGCGGTGTGTGCGTGGACACCGAGGACGGCGGCGACGCGAACGGTCGGTACTCCGCTCGCGGGCGACGGGGAGGAGGGCCGGAGGCCATTCCCGCAACGCCGTCGGCCGTGCGGCGTGTTCGTGGTCGCCGTGATGGGCGGCGAGGGTCGGGGCGGGGCGGTTCCCCTGCCCCGCCTGCCGTCCGGCGGATCCCGGGGCATCCTGCGCGGTGGAATCGACACCATTTGGGCGATCAGGTGGCGATTTCGCCACCCAGGATCACCGACCTCCGCTCAATACGCCTGTTCTGTCCGGAGCGCGGCCTTCCCTGAGATCAACGCGGAGCGGCCCGGGGCTCTAGGCCGACCCGTGTCGCCGCCCCGCCGGTGCCCACGTACACGCCGGGCGGCCGACAGCGTCGGCGTAAGAGCTGCTGTCCAGCGACGTCGCTGCCCTGATCTCCTCGCCCCCGACGGCCCGCCGCCCGGCCGGGGCCCGTGGGCGGGGCACCTGCTCAGCCGTCGCCGCCCTGGTCCCCGCACCCCCGCGGGTGTGGTCCGCGCCACCGACCGGCATATTCTGGCCCCTGGACAGCTCTTTCGGCCCGGCCCGCCGGGCGGAGAACGAGGAGGCTCGGCATGCGCAAGGCCCTTGTGCTCGGCGGCGGAGGCATCACCGGGATCGCCTGGGAGATCGGCGTCCTGTCCTGGCTCCAGGAGGCCGGGCTGGACCTCACGGGCGCCGACCTCGTCGTCGGCACCTCCGCCGGGTCGGTGGTCGGCGCGCAGATCACCTCCGGCATGCCGCTCACCAAGCTCTACGAACGCCAGCTCGCGCCCCCGGACGGGGAGGTGGCCGCCCACCTGTCCCGTGCGGGCCTGCTCCGCCTCGCCTCGGCGTACCTGGCCGAACGCGATCCCGACCGGGCGCGGGCCCGCATCGGCCGCGCCGCCCACCGCAGCGCGATCCGCCGCCCGAACGCCTCCGTCGCCGAGCGCCGCGCCGTCATCGCGGGCCGCCTGGTCTCCCACGACTGGCCCGACACCGACCTGCGCGTCACCGCCGTCGACGTCCGTACCGGACGCCGCAAGGTGTTCGACCGGCACAGCGGGGCGCCCATCGTCGACGCGGTCGCCGCCAGCTGCGCGGTGCCGGGCGTGTGGCCTCCGGTGCCCGTCAACGGCTCGGTCTACATGGACGGCGGGGTGTACTCGACGGCCAACGCCGACCTCGCCGCCGGGTACGACCGCGTGGTCGTCCTCGCCCCCATCGCGCACGGGGTCGGACCGCTGCCCGGCCCCGCCGCCCAGCTCTCCGACCTGCCCGGCGCCCCCGGGACGGTGCTGGTCACGCCGGACAAGGAGGCGGTGGCGGCGTTCGGCGGCAATGTGCTGGACCCGAAGTTCCGCGCGCCGGCGGCGCGGGCGGGCCGGACCCAGGCGCCGGACGTCCTGCGCGTGGTCGGCGAGGTATGGGACGGCTGACGGCCCGCGACATCGTGTGACGCTCCGGCGACGCCCTGGGGCCGCCCCGGCTCGCCGCGAAGGGAACCGTCGCTGGGCTCCTCTAGGCTCTGACCCATGGGTATGGAGAGCTCCGCCGAGTCCCCGCAGCCGGTGCGCGTCGTAATGCAGGCGGTCGGCGGGTGGATCGGGCGCCTCGGCCGCATCTGGGTCGAGGGGCAGATCGCCGAGCTGAACCGCCGCGGCGGCACCGCCTTCATCACCCTGCGCGACCCGGTCGCCAACGTGTCGGCGCGCGTGGTGTGTCCCCTGCGGGTGCTGCAGGCCACCACCCCGGTGCCGGAGCCGGGCGCGCGGGTGGTCGTCCACGCCAAGCCCGACTTCTACGTGGCGCGCGGGACGTTCTCCCTGCTGGCGCTGGAGATCCGGCACGTGGGTCTGGGCGAGCTGCTCGCCCGGCTGGAGCAGCTCCGCAAGACCCTGGCCGCCGAGGGCGTCTTCGACGCGGCGCGCAAGCGCCCGCTGCCGTTCCTGCCGGGAACGGTGGGGCTGATCTGCGGGCGCGACTCGGCCGCCGAGCGCGATGTGCTGGAGAACGGGCGCCGCCGCTGGCCCGCGGTCCGGTTCGAGGTGCGCGAGGTGGCGGTGCAGGGCGACCGCGCGGTGGGCGAGGTGACCGAGGCGCTGAAGGAGCTGGACGGGCAACCCGGCGTCGACGTCATCGTCATCGCGCGGGGCGGAGGGAGTCTGGAGGACCTGCTGCCGTTCTCCGACGAGGCGATGGTGCGCGCGGTCGCGGCGGCGGGCACGCCCGTCGTGAGCGCGATCGGGCACGAGCAGGACACACCGCTGCTGGACTTCGTGGCGGACGTACGGGCGTCGACCCCGACCGACGCGGCGAAGAAGACCATTCCGGACGTGGGGGAGCAGCTGGAGCTCATCCGGGGGCTGCGCCACCGCGCGCGCCGGGTGATCGAAGGCGGCCTCGCGCGGGAGACGGCGTGGCTGGAGGGCATGCGCTCCCGGCCGGTGCTGGCCAACCCGGTGCAGGAGATGGACCGGCTGACCGAGCAGGTGATGGGGCTGCGGGACCGCGCGCGCAGGTGCGTGACGGTGTCGCTGGACCGGGCGGGCGACGACCTGAAGCACACGAGGGCGCGGTTGCACGCGCTGTCGCCCGCGACGACGCTGGCACGCGGCTATGCGATCGTGCAGGGGCCGGACGGGGGAGTGGTCCGCTCGGCCGATGAGGTGTCCAAGGGCGATGAACTGCGGCTGCGGTTCGCCGAGGACAGCTTGAAGGCCACTGCGGGCGACAAGGCGGATGACGCGGACGACACGGACAGCGCGGGCGGGGCAGACCGTGCGGACGGCGCAGACGAGACCGGGGACGAGTGAGGGAAATGGCGAAGAAGAGCAGCACCGCCGAGGCCGCTGAGGCGGAGAACGCGCAGAACTCGCAGCAGACGGGGACGGACGAGGAGCCGGAGCTCAGCTACGAGGAGGCCCGCGAGGAGCTGGACTCGGTCGTCCGCCGGTTGGAGTCGGGGGGATTGACCCTCAAGGAGTCGCTGTCCCTGTGGGAGCGCGGCGAGCAGCTGGCGAAGACGTGCGAACAGTGGCTTGAGGGCGCACGGGCGAAACTGGCGGTGGCCATGGAGGAGAACGCGCCCGAAGGTAACGGGAACGGGAACGGCGAGTCGGACACGCCGTTCTAGACTCGGCCCGAGGACAACTTGAGAGTGGTATCGGGGCGGAATGAGGTCAGAGGCTTTCCGCGTTCGGTCTCATATGCATAACGGGCGTCGTCGCCCCAGGTGAGGAAGTGTGCGCCCCGCAAGCGCGGGGATGGCCCGTCGCGAGCTAGCCGGTCGGGTCGCGGCGTGTAGGTGTTCCCCACGGCGCGGGGATGGGACCATCGCATCGCCAAAGCTGTGGCCCGGATCCTGGGGCACCCCGCGTCACGCAGGGCGCCCTCGCCTCCCTCCTCAGGACCCCGCAGGTCGGCTGCGGAAGCCCCGCGCGCGGGGCTCTACCGTCCTACTTCTGCCAGGCGTACACCGCCGACACCGGGGTGCTCCGGAACTTGGCCCACTTCGGCTTCAACTCCACCCACCGGTCGTCCACGACGCCCTCGTGCATCTCCCTGAGCTGCCAACCCGCGGCCACCGCCGCCTTCACGTGGTCGCTCACCAAGTGCAGGTGCGTCGCGATCGTGAACGACCGCCCCCGCTTGTCCGTGTAGTGGGTCGGCATCCCCGTCGTGATCATGAACTGCGGGTGGAACGTCACCATCACCAGCCACCCGCCCGGCCGGGCCAGACGCGCCGCCTCCTCGTACAGCGGCCCCACGTCCGGCAGGTGCTCGTCGATCAGGGACGAGATGACCAGGTCATAGGCCCCACCCTCGAACCCGCTGTCGGTCGCGTCGCCCACGCGGAGGCTCTCGTGAGCCCCCTTCTCCTCCGCGATCGCCAGCATCTCCGGGGTCAGGTCCACCCCGTCGACGCCCCGCGCCCCCTTCTCGCGCAGCCAGGCGCCGGTCCTGCCGGTCCCGCAGCCCAGGTCGGCCGCGCGCCGCACCGACGCCCACTCGGGGCCGCTCAGCCGCTCCAACAGGTCGATGTCCATCAGGTCCTCGACCGTGCCCTCGTACGTCTGCGCCCAGGCGCCGTAGCCGCTGGCGACGTCGACGGTCGGGTACCCACGGGTGTCGAAATCGGAGAACGGGATCATGCCGGGCAGTCTGCCAGCGACGCGCCGATGGCCGACACCGGTTTTCCGTGACTGCCCGCGGCGACCTCCCGGCGCCCTTCTGACGCCCCGCCGCCGTGTGCCTCAGCCGTGCGCCTCAGCTGCGGGGGCGGCGCCCGTTGAGCTCGTCGCTGAAGTCCCGCACGTTGGAGGGGAGCCCGCGGAACACCGCGATGATCAGGACAAGCGCGGTGCCGAGGAACAGCCACGGCGCGATGTCGGCGAGCCGCGTGCCCATGCCGAGCGCCAGCGCGCGCACGAAGCCGGTGCTGCCCAGCGTCAGCACGCACTCGGCCGCCACCGCCGCCGTGAAGTAGGCCAGCGGCGGGCTCACGGTCAGCCCCAGTAGGTCCGACGGCCGCACCAGCAGCGCCGCCACGACGCAGGCCGCCACGAACGCCGCCCCGTTGAGGAACCCCCACCCGGTGGCCTCGGCGGTCAGCGCGGCCGACAGGCTCGCCGCCATGATCACCAGCACGCCGCCGCGCCCGGTCAGCCGGATCCCGGCGACACCGGCCGCGGCCGCCTCGCCGCCCGCCTGCGGCTTCCGTGTCCTCTGCGGTGCCTTTCGGGCCGCCGCCTCCTGACGTCCCTGCCTCCCCTGCCGACCCTTGTGCTGCGGCGCCTCCCGGGGCCGCTTGCGGGGCCCCTTGGCGCGGGACGGTGCCCTCGCCTTCCCGCTCTTCGGCGTGGATGTCGTCCCGGAGTCCGACCGTGCGGCGGCCGGGTCGGTGCTTCCGCGCCGGCGGGGCGGCGGAGGCACGAAGAAGGGGGCCCGAGGGTCCTCAGGCGTCTCCGTGTTCCGCGTGGCCATGCCCGCACGCTCCCTTGTATGACTCACAGTGTTCAGTGTGTCACCCGTGGTGAATAATCGTGCTCTTTCCCGGGGGCCGTGTCGGCCGCGTCTTCCGGATCCGGTGGGGCGAAGGCGCCGCCGTACAGTTCGGCGCGGGCCGACTCCGCGCCGTTTTCCGTTTCCTCCTCCCCGTTTCCGGGCAGCGCAACCTCCGGTTCCGGGTGCGGCGGATCGGCCGTCCCGGCGCTCGGCCCGTCGGGCGGCCCACCGTTCGACCCGGCCGCCGGATCCCCTGCGAGTTCGGCCGTCAGCTCGGCCGACGCCAGCGGCCGCGCCTGGTCCTCGACCCCGCGCGGGGCCTCCAGCTCCTCCTCCACCAGCCCCAGCCGCTCGAACCGGCGCGCCGTCACCAGCACCCGGCTCTCCAGCGACCCCACCGTCTGGTTGTACGAGGCCACCGCCCGGGACAGCGCGCGCCCCAGCCCGTCCACGTGGCCGCCCAGCTTCGCCAGGCGCGCGTGCAGCTGCTTGCCGAGCTCGAACACCTCGCGCGCGTTCTCGCTCAACGCTTCCTGCTGCCACGCGTACTGCGCCGTCCGCAGCAGCGACACCAGCGTCGTCGGCGTCGCGATGTGCACCCTGCGCCCCATCGCGTACTCCAGCAGCCCCGGATCCTCCCCCAAGGCGGGCGCCAGGAACGCCTCTCCGGGGATGAACAGCACCACGAACTCAGGGGCCGGGTCGAACGCCCTCCAGTACGCCTTCCCGGAGAGCTGGTCGACGTGCGCCCTCAGGTGGCGGGCGTGGGCGCGCAGCCGCTCGGCCCGCACGTCCTCCTCGTCGGTCTCGGCCGCCTCCAGGTACGCCGCCAGGGACACCTTCGAGTCCACGACGATGTTCTTGCCCCCGGCCAGCCGCACCACCATGTCCGGCCGCTGCACCCCGTCGTCGGTGCGCACGCTCGCCTGCTCCTCGAAGTCGCAGTACGAGCTCATCCCGGCCATCTCGGCCACGCGCCGGAGCTGCATCTCGCCCCAGCGCCCGCGCGCCTCCGGGCGCCGGAGGGCGGTCACCAGCGCGCGCGTCTGGTCGCGCAGCCGGTCCGACCCCTCCCTGACGTACTCGACCTGCTTGGCCAGCTCGGCGTGGGCCGCCCTGCGTCCGGCGTCGGCCTCGCGCAGCTGTCCCTCCACCTTGGAGAGCGCCTGCTGCAGCGGTTCGACCAGCCGCTCCACGGCCTGCCGCCGCTGCTCCATGTCCTGGCCCGCCTCGGCCCCCACCGCCCTGAGGCGCCCCTCCGCCAGCTCCAGGAAGCGCTGGTTGGTGTCGTCGAGCGCCTGCGCCGAGAGTGCGCGGAACTTGTCGGCGAGCTGCTC
This sequence comes from Nocardiopsis chromatogenes YIM 90109, assembly GCF_000341185.1. Lineage (GTDB taxonomy): Bacteria > Actinomycetota > Actinomycetes > Streptosporangiales > Streptosporangiaceae > Nocardiopsis_A > Nocardiopsis_A chromatogenes. The sequence continues at coordinate 6,679 of NZ_ANBH01000114.1, read as the reverse complement.
CTCGATGTAGGCGGCGCGCTCCTCGGCGGCCCGCGCGCGGGCGTGGGACTCGGCGGTGCGGCTGCGCGCCAGCATCCACCCCAGGGCCGCCCCGATGGCGAGCCCCACCAGAAGCACCAGGATCATCTCAAGGCCGTTCATGGCGGCCTATGTTCTCAATCCTCGGCGTCCGGGGCCTTTCCGCCACGCGCGGGACGCGTCAGGACATCGACCGGGATGCGGCCTCCGCTGCCGGGCCCTGGCATGCTCAGGACCGTGGATCCGGTACTCACAGCGGACGGCGTCGTGCAGCGCTACGGCGGGCGGCGCGTCCTCGGCCCCGTCGACCTGCGCCTGGAGGCGGGCGGGGGACTCGCCGTGCGCGGCGCCAACGGTGCGGGCAAGTCGACGCTCGTGCGCGTGGTCGCGGGGCGCGAGGCTCCCGCCGAAGGCGAGGTGCGGGTGTGCGGGCGGCCTCCGCGCGAGGCGGACCTGGGGTTCCGGCGGGACGTGTTCGTCCTGGACGAGGCGGTCTTCTACCCCGACCTGACGGTCCGCGAGCACCTGGAGCTGGCCGCCATCGGCCACGGCGCCGGGCGCGGGGCCGCGGACCTGGTCGGCCGGGCCGTCGAACGCTGCCGCCTCGCCGGGCACGCCGACATGGCGCCCGGGCGCCTGTCCAAAGGGCTGCAGCAGCTCATGATGCTCGCCGGGCTCCTGGTCCGGCCGCCCGCCCGGCTGGCCGTCCTCGACGAGCCCGAGCGCCACCTCGACGGGGACGCCCGCGACCTGCTGGCCGTCCTCGTGGAGGAGGCGCGCGAGCAGGGGACGGCCGTCCTCCTGGCCACGCACAACGACGCCCTCGCCGAGCGGGTCTGCGACGCGCGGACGGACCTGTCGTGATTCCGGCTCCGCACCCGGCCCCGTCTCCGCCCCCGGTAGCCGCCGTCGAGGCCGTCCGGCACCTGCGCCGGGCACGCCGGGCCGCCCGGGGCCGCTCGGCCGAGAGCAGGGCCACCAGCGTCTACATCGCCGTCTTCACCGCCCTCATGGCGGGGATGTCGTTCCTGTCCTGGCTGGACTCGGCCCTGGCCGCCCCCGAACCGCCCGCGTGGGCCGGGCGCGTCGCTCCCGTGCTCCCGGAGCTGGTCGCACTCGCGGTGCTCGCGGTGGTGTGGCTGTCCGTCCGCGACGCCCTGGTCCGCGGGCCGATCGCGGTCGAGCGCCCCATGGTCGACTGGCTCCTGGTGCTCCCCGTCCCGCGCCGTCCCCTGCTGCGGCCGCTGCTGCTGCGCGCCTACGCCGTCCGGGGTGCGGCGGGCGGGCTGTCCGGGCTGGCCGCCGCCGCGGTGATCGGGTCGGTCGCCCTCGTCCCCGCGATCCTGGCCGGAGGCCTGGTGGGGGTGGGCAGCGCCGCGGTCGGCGCCGCCGTCGTCCGCTTCCCGGAGGGCACCCGGGTGCTCGCCTGGCTGACCCCCTTCGCCCTGGCCGCCAGCGCCCTCCTGTTCGCCTCCGCGCTCGGCCTCTGGGACGCCCCGGCGGCAGCGCTGTCGGCCCTGGCCGCCAGCGGCCCATGGGGCGTGCTCGGCTTGGCGGCGGCCGTGGTCGCCGCAGCGGCCGTGGCGGCCGAGCGCCCGATCGGCGGCATCCCCGCCGACGCCCTGCGCTCGCGGGCCGACATGCACGCCGCACTCCGCTACGGGGTATGGCTCAACGAGCCGACCTGGGGCCACGACATGCTGCGGGAAGGGCCGGGCCGCGCCCCCTCCACCCGGCTGCGCCTGCCCCCGCCGTCCCGGCCCGGAGCCCTGGTGTTCTGGCGTGACGCGACCGGGCTGCTGCGGAACCCGGCGGCGCCGGTCCGCTCGGCGGTCACCGCCGCCCTGGCGGCCGTCGCGGTCGCGGCGGGGGCCGGGGCGGACCCCGCGATCCGAGCGGGAGCGGCGGTGGCGGCCGCGCTGCTGCTGTACGCCGCCGCGCGGCCTCTGCTCGTCGGGGCCGACTACACCGCCGCGGTTCCGCAGCGCCTTCTCCTGCTGCCGCACCGGCCCCCGGTGGCGGTGCTGCTGCACGGGGGCGTCCCGCTCGCCGTGCTGCTCCTGGCGGCCGCGCCCGGCGTGGCGGCGGCGCTCCTGCTGGTCGGCCCGCCGGGCCTGGTCCTGGCGGCGCTGCTGCCCGCCGTGGTGGCCGGAGCGTTGGGCGGGACCTTCCGCGGCCGCCTCCCGGCCCACCTGTGGACGGGCTACGAGTCGCCGATGGGCAACACCGCCCCGTTCCAGGTGCTCATGTGGCACCTGCAGGGGCCTGCGGCCATCGTGCTCGCCGCCGCCCCGCCTCTGTCCGGGCTCCTGTCCGGGCCCGTGGCGGCGGCCTGGGGGGTGGCGTCGACCGCCCTGCTCGTGGCCTGGGCCGCCCGGAAGGGGAAGGTGTTCGCGGGCCGGTGAGCCTCAGGCCCCGCCGTCGCCCTCGGCGGGGGACTGCAGCACATCGGCCAGGGTGCTCACGAGCCGGGGCATGTCCACCGCCTCCGGGTCGTGCAGCCACTGCGTCTGCAGCCCGTCCATCGCGGCGATGAGCAGGGCCGCCGCGTCGCCGGGGGCGACCCCTGACGGCAGGCGGTCGCCGTGCCGGTCGCGCAGCCACGTCTCCAGGTCCGTGCGCAGCCGGTCGAACCGGTCGTGGAAGAACTCCTGCGCCGGGTGCCCCTCGGTGACGGACTCGGCGCTGAGCACCGTGTACACCTGCACGATGCCGCGCCGCTCGACGTTGCGGCGCACGATCTCCAGCAGGTCGACGCCTTCGTCCTGCGCCGCGGCGGCCGCGTCCTCCTCGTCGCGCCGGTTGAGCAGCGCCACCAGCAGCGACTGCTTGCTGGGGAAGTAGTGCAGCAGCCCCTGCTGGGTCAGCCCCGCCCGCTCGGCGACCTTGGCCAGCGACGTGCCGTTGTAGCCCCCGGCCGCGAACTCGTCCAGAGCGGCGTCCAGGATCGCGTCCCGCCGTCCGCCCGGCGCGTAGCCGGGGCGCCGCCGTTCCCGCCCTGTTCCCATGCCCGTGGTCCTCTCCGTCGCGCCTGCCGACCGCCGCTGCCCGCCGCTGACCGCCGCGGTGCCGCGAGGTTACCCCGGCGAAGGGTCTGGTGCGCGCCGGGGGCGCGGCCTACACTCGGCACCGTATCCTTCTACCGAGTACTCGGTAGGTGAACTGGGTCACGTCCGGGCCGAGACCGAAAGGGGCCGCCATGCCCGCACCCGAACCCGCCGGAGCCGAAGAGCGAGAAGCCCAGCAGCGGCGGGCGCGCCGCGTCGACGAGGCGCTCTCCCGGCTCGACCTGGAGGGCAAGGTCCGCCTGCTCTCCGGCGCCTCCGTCTGGGCGATCGCCCCCGCCCCCGAGATCGGCCTGGGCCGCCTGGTCATGTCCGACGGCCCGGTCGGCGTGCGCGGCGAGCGGTGGACGCCCGACGACCCCTCAGTCCAGCTCCCCAGCCCGACCGCGATCGCCGCCACCTGGGACCCCCACCTGGTGCGGCGCGCCGGGCACCTGCTCGCCCAGGAGGCCCGCCGCAAGGGCGTGCACGTCCTCCTCGCCCCCACCGTCAACATGCACCGCAGCCCGCTCGGCGGGCGCCACTTCGAGTGCTACTCCGAGGACCCCCGCCTGACCGGGGCGATCGGCGCCGCCTACGTGCGGGGCGTGCAGGAGGGCGGTGTCGGCACCACCGTCAAGCACTTCGTCGCCAACGACGCCGAGACCGACCGCTTCACCGTCGACAACCGTGTCGGGGAGCGCGCGCTCCGCGAGACCTACCTGGCGCCCTTCGAGCACATCGTCGCCGACGCCCGCCCCTGGGGCGTGATGGCCGCCTACAACAAGGTCAACGGCACGACCATGACCGAGCACCAGCAGCTCAACGCGGTTCTGCGGGACGAGTTCGGCTTCGACGGGTTCATCGTGTCGGACTGGACCGCCGCCCGGGACACCGTGGGCGACGCCCTCGCCGGGCTCGACGCCGCGATGCCGGGCCCCGACACGGTCTACGGCGCGAAGCTGGTCGCCGCCGTCCAAGAGGGGCGCGTTCCCGAGGCCGCCGTCGACGCCATGGCGCGGCGGATGCTCCTGCTCGCCGCGCGCGTGGGGCTGCTCGACGGCGCCGACCCCGTCGTGCCGGAGGAGGAGCTGCCCGAGCCCCTGGACGGGCGCGCCGTTGCCCGCGAGGTGGCCGCGCGCTCCTTCGTCCTCCTCCGCAACGAGAACCGCGCCCTTCCCCTCGACGTGGGCGAGGGCGGGAGCATCCGCAAGGTGGCGCTGATCGGGCTCGCCGCGTCCGAAGCGCGCACCAGCGGCGGCGGAAGCGCCACCGTCTTCGCCGAGCGGACCGTCACGCCCTTGGAAGGGCTGCGCGACGCCCTCCCCGAGGGCGTGGAGCTGAGCTACAGCGTCGGTGCCGACCCGAGGGCGTACCACCCGCCCCTTCCCGGGCCGCTGACCGCCGCCTTCTACGACACCGACGGCGTGCGGGTCGCGTCCGAACCCCTCGCCGACGGCACTGTGCGCTGGATCGGCGAACTCCCCGAAGGCGTCGTTCCGGGCACGCTGTCCAAGGTCGTCACCTCAGGGACGTTCACCCCCGCCTCCTCAGGGACGCACACCTTCGCCATCGCGGGCATCGGCCGATTCGTCCTCACCGTCGGCGGCCAGACGCTCTTCGACGGGACGATCGAGCTTGAGGGCGACGACCCCGCGACCGCCTTCCTGCATCCGCCCCAGAGGGAGGCCGCCGCCGAACTCGCCGAAGGCGAGCCGGTCCATGTGGAACTCACCCTGCACACCACCGGCCAGGCGCTGGGCGACTTCGCCTTCGTCGGGTTCAGCCTCAACCACGGCGCCCCGATGGCCGACGACGACACCCTGATCGCCGAGGCGGTCGCCGCGGCGGCCGACGCCGACATCGCCGTCGTCATCGCCGCGACCACCGAGGACGTGGAGTCCGAGGGCTTCGACCGCACCACCCTGGCGCTCCCCGGACGCCAGGACGAGCTCATGGCGCGCGTCGCCGAGGCCGCCCCGCGCACGGTGGCCGTGGTCAACGCGGGCTCTCCGGTGCTCATGCCGTGGCGCGAGGACGTCGACGCGGTGCTGCTCACCTGGTTCGGCGGGCAGGAGCTGGGGGCGGCCCTGGCCGACGTGCTGCTGGGCGGGCAGGAGCCCGGCGGGCGCCTGCCCACCACCTGGCCCGCCGAGGAGAAGGACGTGCCGGTGTGGGACGTCGTGCCGACCGACGGGCGCCTGGACTACGACGAGGGCGTGTTCATCGGCTACCGGGCCTGGGAACGCGCGGAGGCCTCCCCCGCATTCTGGTTCGGGCACGGGCTGACCTACACGGACTGGTCCTACGACGACGCCGAGGTCGAGGCGGTGGGGGACGGCGGGCCGGACCTGGCCCGGGTGCGCGTGCGGGTGACCAACGCGGGCGAGCGCACGGGGCGCGAGGTCGTCCAGGTGTACCTGGCCCCGCACCGGCCGGGGGACCGCCCGGCCCGCTGGCTGGCAGGGTTCGCGACGGTGCAGGCGGGGCCGGGGGAGACGGCCGAGGCGCTGCTGACCCTTCCCAAGCGCGCGGCACAGACGTGGGACGAGGACGCCCACGCGTGGCGCCTGGTCCCGGGGTCCTACGACGTCCTCGTGGGCCGCTCCTACGCCGACACGCGGCTGTCCGCGACGGTCGAGACGGAGGCGATCGCGTAAGTGGGGCCCGGGAGGCGGCTGGGCCGCCGATACCGGTCCGGTGTCCGGTCCGTTCCGGTTTCCCGGCGGTCGGGGCGCCTCCCGCACCTCTCTGACGCCCGGGGCGGCCCCGGGGGCGGTGCGGGCATGCGTTCAACGCGCCCCCCGAACGGGATCCGGCTCCCCGAAGGCCCCCTGGCGGTACGCCAGGGCCGTTTGCCGGGCCCGGTGTCTCCGCGTGTAGCCGATATCGGTCCAGTGCAGGGGCGCCGGCGCCCGGCGGGGGTGACCCGGGGGCGCCCGCCCCTACCCCCGATCGGAATGCTCAGACTGGGCGAGCGTTTCGCTTCCAGATCGTGTTCTGGAAGCGTCGGCGTCGGCACCGGGGCGTCGCGGAGGGCGCATCCCGCCTCCGGCCGTACCTCAAACGGAGTATTCGCCCAGGTCATAACCCTTTCGGGGGTCGTGGTGCGGGCCTGGGAGCGGCGTCCGCTGAAGTGGTGGGACTTACGGTGGCCGCGGCCGCCCATGACGGTCGGTCCTCGGCCGCCCGCCGCCAGGCGGGGCGCCGCTCACGGCACCGGCACCGAGGCGGGCCGCCCTAAGGGCCGTGGCGCTCGCGCCAGCCTGGTCGGACGGAAGTTCCGCGGACACCATCGCCTGAGGCTGCTGCGGGCGCCGAAGACCGCGCCCTCCCCTGAGCCGCACAGCCCTCCCGGACTGAGAAGGGCCCACCGAGCGGCGGACAGGGCCGGGGAACCGCCCCGCTCGGGCCGTCGCGGCCGAGCACAGTGGCCGCCCGCACGTCTGCCGCTCGACAGCCCCACCGTCAGGGGTGCCTACCTCCGCCGTCGGCCGGCAGACGTGTCGCGCACGACACGAAAGGCGGCCGTGCTGCTACGACGACTCGCGCACATGCAACTCCGGGGTCCACAGGCGGAGCAGCCGGTCCGCCCCCTCCTCGCCCGCGATGAGGGC
>NZ_ANBH01000113.1 GCF_000341185.1 Nocardiopsis chromatogenes YIM 90109 | reverse complement strand
CGCCCCCCCCCAGCCGGTCCGCCGTCTCGGCGGGCGCGTACTCGGCCCGCAGCGCCACCGACGTCAGCCGGGGCCGCAGCATTCCGCACAGCGGCAGGTTGTCGGCCCCCCCCAGCCGCACCCGGCCGGGCACCTCCACCCCGGCATCGGACAGGGCCGACAGCAGCAGGCCCGTGTGCTCGTCGTTGTAGCCGAACACCCCGTCGGGCAGCCCGTCGCGGACCCACGCGCGCACGATGCGGCCCGCGTCCTCGGGGGTCTCCTCCATCGGCGTGCGCCGCACGGCCGGGCCGTCCCCGCCGCCCCCGTCGTCCCCGCCTCCGGCGGCCTCACGGAGCCCCTCCTCGACGCCCTCGGCCCGTGCCTCGCCCATGGCCTGCAGCCCCGGCTCGGCGGGGACCACGGCCGCCACGTCCCGGCATCCGCGCCCGGCCAGGTGGCGTCCGGCCGCCGCGCCCATGCCCCGGTGGTCCATGACCAGCGTCGGCAGGTCGGGGTCGGGCGCGCCGCCGGAGGCCACCAGCACCGTCCCCGACCGCCGCATCAGGTCCTTGGCGGCGTCGGTGAGCCGGTGCCCCTCGGCGATCACCGCGGCAGGGCGCAGCCGCGCCCACCGGCGGGCCGCCCGTACCCCGCGCGAGGCGCCGTCGCCGTGCAGGACCAGGGTGAAGCCCCGGTTCTGCAGCTCGTCGGCGAGACCGGCCAGGAACCGCGCCGCCAGCGGGCCGAGCGTGACCGCGGGCATCGCGTACACGACCAGGTCGCTGCGGCCCGTGCGCAGGGAGCGCGCGCTTGCGTGCGGGACGTAGCCCAGCTCGTCGGCGGCCTCGGTGACCCTGCGCCGCGTCGCCTCGGGGATGCGCGTCCCCGGGGTGTCGTTCAGGACGTAGGACACCGTCGCCGTGGACACCCCGGCCTGCCGGGCGATGTCGGTAATGGTCGGTGGACGGGATCGGGTCGCACTCATCGGCTCCATTGTGCCGCGTCGACCCCGTTGACGCGGCGGGCGCGGTCGCTTAGGTTAAACGTCTAATCAGCGCACGACCTGGGGGGATGCGCCGACCGTTCACGCCGTAGCCGCGCGAAGGAGACCTCCCGTGCCCGATACCTCCCCCGTACCCCCGCCCCCACCCGCCGCCGGGCCCTCCGGAACCGCCGTCCCGGCGTCCGGCCGCTGGGGGCGCCGCGGCCTCTCCCGGTTCCTCACCCTCTACGCCGTCGGGAACCTCGCCCTGTACGCCATGTACCTGGGGGTGGTCAGCATCCTGCTGCCCGTCCAGGTCGAGGCCTTCGACCCGGGCTCCAAGGAGATCAACCTCGCCGTCGTCACCGGCGTCAGCGCCGTCTTCGCCACCCTGTTCAACCCCATCGGCGGCATGCTGTCCGACCGCACCCGCACCCGGTGGGGGCGGCGCAACCCGTGGATGCTCGGCGGCGCTCTCGGCGTCGTGGCCTTCCTCGCCGTCATGGGCCTGTCCCCGGCCCTGTGGCTGCTGGCGGTGGGCTGGTGCGTCGCCCAGGCCATGGGCAACGTCTACCAGGCCGCCATCACCGCCACCGTGCCCGACCGCGTGCCGCCCGAGCGGCGCGGCAGCGCCTCGGCCGTCATGGGCATCGCCCAGTCGCTCGGCATGGTCGCCGGTAGCCTGGTCGCCGCCCGCTTCGTCGGCCGGCTCGAACTCGGCTACATCCTGCTCGGTGCCGCCCTCGTCGTGGTCGCCGTGCTCTTCACCGCCCTGACCCACGACCCGCGCGGCGACGAGCTCCCGGCCCGCTCCACCGGCGGCCCCAACCCGCTGGTGCAGCAGCTCAAGGGGTTCGGCTCGGCCCTGCGCAGCCCCGACTTCACCTGGGCGTTCACCAGCCGGGCCCTGATGATGATGGGCTTCTTCGCGATCCTGGGCTACCAGGTCTACATCCTGTCCGACTACATCGCGCTGCCAGAAGGGCTTTCCCCGACCGACGCGGTGCCCGTCCTCACCATCGCCAACACCGTGCTCACCGTGGCCTGCACCGCCGTGATCGGGCCGGTGTCGGACCGGATCGGGCGGCGCCGCCCCTTCGTGCTCGTCGCGGGGCTGATCGCGGCCTCGGCCACCGTCGTGCCCGTCCTCGTGCCCACCTTCACCGGCATCCTCGTCTGGGCGACCATCGCCGGGGCGGCCTTCGGGGTGTTCATGGCCGCCGACCACGCCATCGTCACCCTCGTGCTGCCCGCGGGCGGGGACGCCGCCCGCGACCTGGGCGTGCTCAACATCGCCAACGCCGGTCCGCAGATCATCGCGCCGTTCGTGGCGGGCGGGATCGTCGTGGTGTTCGGGGGCTACCAGTACCTGTTCATCGTCGGCGCGCTCCTGTCCCTGCTCGGGGCGCTGGCCATCACCCGTGTCAAGGGCGTCGCCTGACCGGCGGCGCCGTTCACCGACCACCGAGGGAAGGGTCCACCACCATGCGACTCAACGTGCACACCGGCGGCGACGGCGAGCGCACCGCGCTGCTCGTCCACGGCGCCATGGCCGACCACCGGACCTGGCACGCGGTCGAGGGCGCGCTCATCGAACGCGGCTACCGGGTCGTCGCCCCGGACATGCGCGGGCACGGCCTGAGCCCGCGCGGGGAGTACACGCCCGAGCTGCTCGCCGCGGACCTGGCCGAGAGCCTGCCCGAGGGCGCCGACCTGGCCATCGGCCACTCCATGGGCGCCCTGGCGCTGTCGTCGGCCGTCGAGCGCCTGCGCCCGCGGCGGGCGGTCTACTACGACCCGGGCTGGCAGTTCTCCGCCGTGCGCGCGGGCGACCTGGCGGCCATGCGCACGATGGTCGCCGCCGCGTCCCCGGCCGCGATCGCCGAGGCCAATCCGCGCTGGAGCGAGGCCGACGTGCAGGCGGAGGCGGCGGGGTTCGCGCTGTTCGACCCGGAGTTCTTCGCGATGGTGGAGGCCTGCGCGGGGAGCGACTTCATCCCCGAGCGGCCCGTGGTCCCCTCACTGGTGCAGCTGGCCGACCCCAGCTTCACCATCTCCCCCGAGGGGGCCGACCGGCTGAAGGAGCGCGGGTTCGAGGTGCGCGTGGTCGCCGGGACGGGGCACTGCAGCCACCGGGACGACTTCACGGCCTACATGGAGAGCCTGCAGGGCTGGATCTAGGCGCGGAGGCCCGGGAGAGGCCGCGTGCCCGGGGCCGTCATCGGCAGTCGTCGATGGCGGCCCGCCACGCCTCCGCGCTGGACCACAGGCCCTCGGGGGTGGGGGTGGGGGCGAAGAGCCACATGCCGCCGCGCCTGGAGGCCCCCTCGGAGATCGACGGCTGCGGCGAGTACGGGGGTCTGCCGGAGATCCGGTACCAGTGGTAGTCCAAGGGCTCCAGCAGGGCGGTGAGGCGCTGGCCGATGCCGTACCCGGGGCGCACCTCGCACAGCACCCAGGGGCGGAAGCGCCGCAGCACCTCCAGGCTGCCCGAGACGACGTCGGGCTCGGACGCGCACGTGGAGATCTTCACCACCGACGGCAGCACCCCGGCCTCCTCGCGCCAGTGCGACAGCGGCCGCACCGGAACAGTCACCCGGCCTGCCGCGGGGCCCGCGCCGGGCAGCAGGGAGTTGGAGGCGTCGTCGGGGGAGAGGCGCAGCAGGCCGGTCCCGCTGTGGTTGCTCAGCGCCAGCTCCACCACGTCCATGTTGAGCCCGTTCTCGGCCGCGATCACCCGCGCCGCGCGCGCGGCGCGCGGGGCGGGCTCGAACGCGACCACCCTGCGCCGGGTGCGCGCGGCGGCCAGGGCGCCGTACACGCCCACGTTGGCGCCCACGTCGAGCACGGTGCCGGGGCGGGCGTGCTCCAGCACCGCCAGGAAGCAGGCCAGCGCGTCGGGCCGGTACCCGGGCAGCCCGCGCGCGTGCAGGCGGCCGGGGGTCCACAGGTCGCCCGGCGCGCACACGCGCAGCGCGTCGGGGCCGGTGCGCGGGGCGCCGGCGCGGCGGGGCAGCGGCAGGTCGAAGCGGCGCACCCGGGGCGGAACGCGCTCGGGGTCGATGCCGCCGAGACTGATGGGGAGCCGGATCCGGATCCTCCGCGTGGCGTGGCGCACCACCGGGTGGCGTTGGACGAACGCCCGGACCTGCCCTGCAACCATTCTCGATCCCCCCAGTCGATACGGTCGGTGCGCGCATACCCCTGACCGGGGTGAACGTGCGGCAGGACACGAACGTACTGCGCGGTGTCGCAGAGCGCAGGGCATTTCATCCGAAGATCGACGATCTGTAACCGAAAAGTCCCCCATCGCCGCTCCAGGGTGCCGCAGGCCCACGGAGCGGGCGTTCGGGGTGGTCGGGACACACGGACGGCGAGGACAGGGCCCCGGCGCAATTAGACTCGGGGGCTGTGAGTCTGTCTATCGGGATCGTCGGGCTGCCCAACGTCGGCAAGTCCACCCTCTTCAACGCGCTGACCAAGAACGACGCTCTGGCCGCGAACTACCCGTTCGCGACCATCGAGCCCAACGTCGGTGTCGTGGGTGTGCCCGACCCACGGCTCGACAAGCTCGCCGAGATCTTTGAATCCGCCAAGACGATCCCGGCCACGGTCGACTTCGTCGACATCGCCGGTATCGTGCGCGGCGCCTCGGAGGGGGAGGGGCTGGGCAACCAGTTCCTCGCCAACATCCGCGAGAGCGACGCCGTGTGCCAGGTGATCCGCGTGTTCAACGACCCGGACGTCACCCACGTCGACGGCGGCATCGAGCCCTCGCGCGACATCGACACGATCAACACCGAGCTGATCCTGGCCGACATGCAGACGCTGGAGAAGGCGCTGCCGCGGCTGGAGAAGGACGCCAAGCGCAACGCCAAGGACAAGGGTGCCCAGGCGGCCCTGGAGTCGGCGCGCGCGGCGCTGGCGGTGCTGGAGTCCGGCACCAGCCTGTCGGTGGGAGCGGCCGAGGGGGGCGTGGACCTGGCGGCCGTCCGCGAGCTGAACCTGCTGACGGTCAAGCCGTTCCTGTACGTGTTCAACCTGGACAGCGACGAGCTGGCCGACGAGGCCCTGCGCGCGAAGCTGTCGGAGCTGGTGGCGCCGTCCGAGGCCATCTTCCTCGACGCCAAGATCGAGGCCGAGCTGGCCGAGCTCGACGACGACGAGGCCGCCGAGCTGCTGGAGTCCATGGGCCAGTCCGAGGCGGGCCTGGCGCAGCTGGCGCGGGTCGGGTTCTCGACCCTGGGCCTGCAGACCTACCTGACCGCGGGCCCCAAGGAGTCCCGTGCCTGGACCATCAAGAAGGGTGCGACGGCCCCCGAGGCGGCCGGGGTCATCCACACCGACTTCCAGCGCGGGTTCATCAAGGCCGAGGTGGTCTCCTACGACGACCTGGTCGAGGCGGGCACCATGCAGGCCGCGAGGTCCGCGGGCAAGGTCCGCATGGAGGGCAAGGACTACGTCATGTCCGACGGCGACGTGGTGGAGTTCCGCTTCAACGTCTGAGCCGCCGTACGCCGCCGCAGCGGCCGAACCGAACGTTCGGGCACGTCGATCCTGGGGATCGGCGTGCCCGTTCCTGTCACCCGGCCTGGTCGGCGAAGCGGGTCCGGGCGGCTTCGGTGGTCGGGGTGAAGAGGTTGACCAGGTTCCCGTCGGGGTCGCGGACGAGTAGGGAGCGGTTGCCCCAGGGCATGTCCGTCGGCTTGTTCACGAACACCTCGACGGTGTCCTGGAGGGCCTCATAAGCCGCGTCGACGTCGTCGACGAGGAAGTCGAGGGTCACGCTGCGGTTCGCGCGGGCCTCGGCGGCGTCCTCTCCGAGCAGTGGCACCGTTGCGGAGCTCGCGATCGCGAGCGTGCCGGTCGGGGTGCGGATCTCGGCGAACATCGGGTGGAGCCGCGCGGCGGTGATTCCGGTGGCGGCTTCGTAGAACGCGACGAGCGCGTCCACGTCGTCGGTGATGATGCGAGTAGCTGCGAGCTGCATGGTCGTCTCCTCCTGCGATGGACGTGAAGGCGGAGGCGACGTTACGGAGCAATGCGGACGGAGTATGTCCGGTATGGAGGCGGGGGCGGCGTCATGACGAAGGCTGAGCGCAGGCCCCATATCGGCGTCGCGCTCATGCATGCGGCGCAGGGCGTGGGTGGCGTCGACGACCTCCCGGTACCTGATCGAGGCGACGTCGCACGGGCGTGGCCGTTTCCGTGTACCGGCACAATGTGCGCCATGGATGAGCGCCGAGTCATGCCGACCGATCCCGATGCCGAGGCCGCCCAGGGGCGCGTCGCGCTGTGGCTCGATCCGGAGGACCTGCGGTGGCTGAGGCACCGCTGCGCCTGTGACGACGACACCCCCGACGAAGAACGCGACCGGTGCGCACGAGTGAGGTTCCGGGCGAGCGCGGCGCTGCACAAGGCGGGTCTCGAAGGGTGACTCACCGAGACGGGCGGACCCCACTTCGGCCTTCGCTGGACGTTGGCCCGGCTACGTCACTGTGAGAACGGGGCGCGGGGCGTCGGGGGTGAGGCCGCCCTCGGCGGCGATGCGCAGGGCCGGGGCCGGGTCCTCCACCCCGCACATCCGCATGAAGGCCTCCAGCTCCGATGGTGCGAGCGTCCCGGTGGCCGCGGCCTCCAAGATCTCGGTCACCGGCTCCAAGGAGGGGTTCCCGACGCACCCGGACTTCTTCAGGTCTTCGGGGGTGCCCATGGTGCCGACGACGCACAGCCCGTCGTCGAGGTCGTCCGGGTACGCCGTCCGGCCCCAAGTACCGTCGGTCCACCAATAGAGGAAAGAGGGCTCCCACGATCCCTGAACCGTCGAGTCGAGCAGATTGCGCAGCCATCGCAGCGGCAGCCTCTCCGGGGCGCCGGCCAGCTTGTCGACGAGGCCCTCGTACTCCTGGCAGCGGTACCCCAGGGGTTCGTTTCCGGTGAGCACGGCCATGTCCTCGCCGAACCAGGTCAGGCGCCACCACGTGCCGTCCTCGGGGTCCATCAGCAGCCCCTCGCCGTCCAACGAGTAGAGGTGAAGCGCCTCCCAGGGGGCGGCCGCTGCGGTCGCCGCTCCCAGTACCCCGTGGGCCCACAGCATCGGTGCTGGAGGCAGGTCCTCAGGTCGGCCGGGGTGGTGGATACCGGATGCCATGGTTCGCTCCCTCGCTTCGTCGGCATGCCTTCGATGCGGGGGAGAGGGGAACGGTTGCGTCCGGCCCGGAACATGTATGAAGCTCCGCTACGTCACCTTGAGGACGGGGCGCGGGGCCTCGAGGGCGAGGCCGCCCTCGGTGGCGGCGTGCAGGATTGTGGGCTCGTCCCGCCCCTAGACGGTTCGAAAGACAGGGGCAGGTTTCAGGCCCTGGGCGTCGATGAGGGCGTGGATGTCGTCTGGGTCGGAGGTCCAGATGATGGCACCGAGGGCGGCTGCCATGACGACAACTGTGGCGTCGACGATGTCGGCCGTTCTGGACTTGCCGCAGAGGACCCCCGCCGCCTTCGCGATCTCGAGCTCGACGGGAACGACACGGCATCCGGCGAGGAACTTGCCGAGTCTGACCTGGCGGCGTGCGTCTCGCCACGCCTGGGCGACGACGACGGATGGGATGTGGACGTCCCGCCCTTCGGCAGGAGCCACTGAGTGGCGGGCCCACATATCGCCGTCATTGTCATTGATGGCGATGAGTGCCTTGGGGTCGTACAGGTAGGGCACGTTCACGCGGCTGATGTCCCCCTGCTGCTCAGGTGTTCGGCGTCGGCCGCGGCCATCTCGGCGCGGGCCGCTGCGAGCTCCTCAGGTGTGAAGGCCCCGTTCTCGGCTTCCCACTCCCGCACCACGGCCCGACCTGCGCGCAGCCGGAGTTCCCGCTCCACAGCCCCTGCCACGAGGCTGGAGAGCGGAATTCCCTCCTCCTCGGCGGCACCTGCAAGAGCCTCGAACAGGGAATCATCGAGCGTAATGGTGATCTTCTTGGCAGCCATACTTTGACCATGCCTCTATATGGCACCGGGTGGACGGCTCTCGTATGAAATAGCGCGTGGTTCAGCAGTGAGGAGCCCGCCCTCTGGCGGTGGCGGGCGCCCACGAGGTCGCCCGCAGGCCGCCCCCGGCGGGCCGGGGGCTTACCGCGCCGCCGTGCTCGGCACGCGTCCCGGGGTGAAGCCGATCTCCGGGCGGCCCGTCCCGGGGTTGGTTCTGACAGTGGCGTTGACCTCGTAGACCTCCGCGATCAGCTCCGGCGTCAGGATGTCGGCCGGTGCGCCTCCGGCGACGGCCCGGCCCTCCTTGAGGACGAGGACGGAGTCGCAGAACATCGCCGCCAGGTTCAGGTCGTGCAGGGCCACCACCGTCGTCACCGGCAGGTCGGCCACGAGCTGGAGCAGTTCCAGCTGATAGCGGATGTCCAGGTGGTTCGTCGGCTCGTCCAGAAGGAGCTCCCTGGGCTCCTGTGCCAGCGCGCGGGCGATATGGACGCGCTGGCGTTCTCCTCCCGACAGGCGGTGCCATAGTTCGTCTGCCTTGTCGGAAAGGCCGGTCCTCGCGAGCGCGTCGGAGACGGCCCGGGCATCGGCCCGCCTGTCGCCGCCGAACGTGCCGCGGTGGGGGATGCGGCCGAGGGCCACGATGTCGCGGACCGTGATGTCCACGACGGTGTCGGCGTGCTGCGTCACGGTGGCGATCGCTCGCGCCGCGTCCTTCCGGGACAGCGCAGCCAGCGATGCGTCGTCCAGCGTGACCGTCCCGGACGTGGGCCGCACCGCCCCCGACAGCAGTTTGATGAGGGAGGACTTGCCCGAACCGTTGGGACCGAGCAGCCCGACCGTCTCCCCGGCCCGCGGCTCCAGGGTCACCCCGTCGACGACGAGCCGACCGCCGCGGCTCCAGCCGACCTCCCGGGTCCGCAGAGTCACACCGGCCTCCTCGTCAGTCGGAACGCAGGGGTCACAGCGACCTCCTCCGGCGGAACATGATGGCGATGAACACCGGGACGCCGACCAGCGCGGTCCCCACCCCGACGGGCAGCGGCGAGGGGGAGAAGGCGACGCGCGCCGCCGCGTCCACCCACACCATGAAGACCGCCCCGACCAGCGCCGTCACCGGGACCAGGCGGGAGTGCACCGGCCCGGTCAGAAACCGTGCGGCGTGCGGCAGCACCAGGCCGACGAACCCGATCGCCCCGGCCACGCTCACCATCGTCGCCGTGAGCAGCGCGGTCACGGTCATCAGGGTGATCCTGGCCCGCCGCACCGACACCCCCAGCGAGGAGGCGACCTCGTCACCGAACGCGAACGCGTCCAGCACCGGCGCCCGCAGCAGGCAGAAGACCACACCGGCGAGCACGACGGCACCGCACAGGGCCACATCGTCCCACCGCACCCCTTCGAGGGAGCCCAGCAGCCAGAACATCACCCCGCGCGCCTCGTCCGAATCGGCGAAGGCGAAGATGACGAACGAGGTCAGCGCGGAGAACAGCTGCGTCACCGCGATCCCCGCCAGGATGACCTTGTCATTGGTGCCGCCCGCCAGGCGCGAGATCAGCAGCACCACGGCGAACGCCGCGACCGAGCCGGCGAACGCTCCGCCGGAGACCCCCAGCGCGAACCCGCCGATGCCCACGATCCCCACCAGAACCGCTCCGGTCGAGGCGCCCGAGGAGATCCCGAGGACATAGGGGTCGGCGAGCGGGTTGCGCAGCAGCGACTGCAGGATCACACCGCACAGTCCCAGACCGGCCCCGCACGCCGCGGCCACCAGCGCCCGGGGCAGGCGGTCGTCCCACACGATGGCGTCCTCGGAGACCCGCACCGGGATGTCCGTGAACCCCAGGTGGTTGAGCACGATGTCGCGCACGTTGACCAGGGAGACGTCCGCGGGCCCCAGGGTGATCGCCACTCCGATCGACGCCAGGAGCAGTGCCAGCGCCCCCGTGCCCACGCCGAGGAACCGCAGAGACGAGCCCCCGGCGGGTCCGGCCGACGGCGCCGGGGCGGACGCGGTGCGCGACTCGACGGGCGAGGCGTCGAGCGTCACCGCGCCTCCTCGAAGGAGCCGAGCCCTTCGGTGAGGTCCTCCAGCCCGTCGACGATCCGGATCGAGGGGTTCATCTCGGCCCCGTGCAGGGCGATGAACCGTTCCTCCTCGACCGCGTCCATGTCCTTGGTGAGGGGGTCGCTCTCCAGGAAGTCGATCTTCTCCTGGAGCTGGTCGCCCGGCGCCCGCTCGCGGCTGAGGTCTCCGAGCACGATCACGTCGGGGTCCCGGTCGACGAAGGCCTCCCACGTCGTGGCCGGCCAATCGTCCTCCTCATCGGCGAACACGTTCTCGGCGCCGACCTCGTCGGCCAGGAGGTTCGCCGAACCCCGCCCGCCTGCGACGTAGGGCGTCTTCAGGTCCGCGAACCAGAACGCGATGGTGACGTCGGAGCCGTCGACGCCCTCCAGGGCCGCTCGGCGCCGCTGTTCGAGTTCGTCCACCAGGTCCTCGCCCCTGCTGGGGACGTCGAAGATCTCGGCCAGCTCACGGATCTCCTGGTACAGCGAATCGAGGGTGAGCGGGGCGGTCCGGGTGCCGCCGCCGTTGATGCTCGTGCCGCCGTCGCAGTCGGTGGGGGAGAGATAGGTCGGGATGCCGGTCTCCTCGAAGCGGCTCCGCTCGGCCACCCCTCCCTGGGCGAAGTGGCGCCCGAACGAGGCCGTCACCAGGTCGGGGTCGGTGTCCAGGGCCACTTCCCAGGAGGGCGCCTCGTCCGCCAGCCGGGGGACCTCCTCGTTGGCTTCGGCGAGGTTCTCCCGCACCGGGTCGGTCCACGACGCGGTGCCGACCATGCGGTCCTCCAGCCCCAGCGACAGGAGGATCTCGGTGGACCCCTGGTCGAGGGAGACGGCCCGCTGAGGCGCGTGCTCGATCGTCACTTCCCGGCCGCAGTTCTCCACGACCAGGGGGTACTCGGTCGCGCCTTCCCCGGCGGCGGCCTCCTGCTCCGGAACGGGTTCGGACTCCCCGCAGCCGGCCGTGGCCAGCAGGAGGAGGACGGACGCCCCCGCGGCGAGAGAAGCGCGTATCACCATGACCACCGCTCAACAGATCCGGTTCGGGACCATGCGCCCGAAATGCCCAACACGGCGATGGCTACCTTAGCCTAGCCTTACCAATGCCCGCGTCGCGGTATGCCGGAAAATCGGGCCCCGCCGGATGGTGGGGGCGCTTTCGGCCCGACGGAAGCCGTCGACGTGCACATGGCGCCGAATCGCTGCAGGACGGGTGCAGGACGAGCGACCGCCTGAAGCGAAGCGGACGGGGCCCACACGCTCCCTTGGGTGTGGGCCCCGCTCTTCTCCTGGAGGGCTACTGCTCGACCGGCTCTCCGGACAGGTCGGAGATGATCCGCAGGGCCCTGCACGATGGACCCGCGCTCACCGAACCGTCCCTCAGGTCGAACACCGAGTGGTGCAGCGGGCACCGCACCTTCAGTACCGTGCCGTCCACGTGGCCGAACCGCAGCAGGCCGCCCCTATGCGGGCAGTGGGCCTCGGCCAGCAGCCTTCGGCCTCCCGCCTCGATCAGCACCATGTCCTCGGTGACGGGGCGGACAGAGGCCCCGCCGCCGCTCACGAGGGGGCTCCCGCCGCCCGCGCGCGTTCGACGGCGGCCTCGAAGGCCGCCCCGGCCACCGCGCCGGTCAGTTCCACGCCCGCCCAGACCTTGGCCGTGTCCAGGCCCCGCTCGGTGTCCAGCGCCTTGAGCGCCGCACGCATCTGGCGGCTGTGGTAGCCGTCGATGTACAGGTGCTCGGTGTAGTACGCGTGCTCCGACAGCCCCAGCCGCTCGGCCGCCTGCCGGTAGCACTGGAACGCGTACAGCACGCTCGACTCGAAGTAGGCGTAGCCCCCGAGGAAGTACTCCGGCTCCGGCGCGCGCGACGCCAGCCAGTGGAACAGGTTGACGTAGGCCAGCGATTCCGGCGCCGCCCTTTGCACGTAGTGCTCCAGGTCCAGCGTCATCCCCAGCCCGGTCAGCAGGTCCCGGTACAGCCGGGAGTGCGCCTTCTCCTCGCTGCCGCACCCCAGCTCGTCGATGAGCACCCGGAACACCGCCAGACCCGAGGGGAACGCCAGCCGCGCCACGACCGGCAGCAGCGTCTCGGACTCGGTCAGCCCGTCCACCGCGAACTCGGCCGCGACCACCTTGAGCTGTTCCAGGCCGGCCTCCTCGGCCACGAACCGCGCGGCCTCGTCCTCCGCCGCCGCTTCGGCCGCCAGCCGCCCGCGCAGCGCGGCCAGCAGCGCCGCCCGGTCCGGCAGGTCGGGCGCCCCGGCCTCGAACCGCGCGGCCATCGGCCCGATCCAGCGCTCCTCCAGCGCCAGCGTCTCCGCGTACTCCTCGGCCGTGGGCACCGTCCTGTACAGGCGGTACAGCCGGAGCTGGTCGCTGTCGGCCGCCCTCGCGCGCGCCATGGCGGTGTCGGGGGCGGCGGGTGCCCCGCTCGGCACACCCGGCATCCCCGGCACACCCGGCGCCGTGCTCGTCGTCATGACCCGTCCTCCTCTCCTGCGGGCGCGCATTCGTCCTCGATCACGCCCCTGCGCGCGAGCTCCCGTTTCACGCGCAGGTACCAGTCGTCGCGGAACAGCCCGAACAGCTCGCACACCGCCACCACGATCCGCTGCAGCGGCTCGCCGGGGTCGGCCAGCAGCGTGTTGCACAGCCCCGGTTCGAGGTTGGCCAGCGGCCCGATCAGCCCGTCCACCGCGGGCGTCGACGCCACCCGGTCCTCCCACCCCTGGAACACCGGGACCCCCGTCCCGGCGGCCACCAGGGCGCGCGTCAGTTCGGCCTTCCCGCTGGACTCCTTCACGGCGGCGACGCCGGGCAGGTCGCAGATCCGCAGCAGCGTCACCAGGGACGCCCGGTTCTGCGACACCGGCTCCTCGTTGTAGACGACGATGGGCAGCCGGGTCCCGCCCTGCAGCGTCCGGTAGTGCGCCACCATCTCGTCCTGCCCGACGCCCGCCCCGAACGGTGTGGTGGCGGCGACCATGTCCGCCCCCAGCGCCTCGGCCATGCGGGCCCGGCGCAGCACGCAGGGCGTGTCGGCCGCCTGCACCCCGGCGATCACCGGGAGCCCGTGGGAGTGCGCGACCGTGAAGGAGACCATGTCGCTCCACTGCTGGTCGGTGAGGCGCCACCCTTCTCCCGAGCTGAGCACCGGCATCAGCGCGGACACGTCCGCGTGCACGTACTCGATGAGGGAGGCCGTGCTCTTCTCCGAGACGCGGCCGTGCCCGTCGTAAGGGGTGATGAGCGGAACCACGGTCCCGGAGATCACAGCTCATCCCTCCCCACGCGCAGCGCGAGCGAGATGCGGTAGAACGGCTCCAGCCCGCCCGGGAACCGGGGTTCGCCCTCCCCGGCCTGTGCGGGCACCACCGGCAGGCCGGGCCGCGCCAGCAGGCGCGCGGAGGCGGTGTACAGGGTCCCGCCGCTCTCCACCACCTGCCCCAGCAGGAGCCGCTCGTGGTCGGGCAGCCCGTCCAGGGCCGGGTCCTCCCAGGCGCGCCGGGTCTCCTTCTCCGTGTACCCGGTCCGGTCCACGCGCAGGTCCGTGTGGAGCCGGTCCATGAAGGGGTAGTAGGCGTCCTGCTCGCCCCTGGGACGCCTCCACACCAGGGCGTCGCACAGTCCGACCTGTTCCAGTCCCATGCGCACCCGCGCCGCGGGCCGCTCCAGCGCGCGGGCGAAGAACGCCTTGCAGCCGCGGCGCACGCGCTCGTCTTCGTGGTGCATCCCCATGAAGAGGGCGGCGTCCACGAACACCTCACCGCTCATGGCGCATCAGCACCTTCCGCATGCGGTCCATGGCCAGGCGGAACATCTCCGGCTCCCGGGCCAGCGCCACCCGCACGAACCGCTCGCCGCGCTCGGGTGCGCTCCAGTAGAAGTAGGTGCCAGGCAGCACGTACACCTCTTCGGCCAGCAGCTCGTCCTGCAGCCGGGAGGCGGTCAGGCCGCCGGGGCGGATGCGGAACCAGGCGACGCTGGTCTCCACCATCGGCTCCTGGTACTCCAGTACCGGCCCGTGCAGGGCGTTGCGGGCGGTGGCGGCGTTCTCCCGCACGATCCGCCGCACCGACCCCATCGCGTCCTCGATGGAGTCCTCCACGTACCGGGCGACCACGTTGAGCACGAACGGCGAGACGTTCAGCAGCACGCTGGTGTGCAGGTCGTAGACCTCCCGCTGGAGGGACCCGCCGGCGGTGAGCAGCGCGCACTTGGCGTCCTGCAGCGGCCACGTCTTGCCGGTGTCCTCGATGGCCAGGTAGTCGATGTCGGACTCCTCCAGCAGCGCGTACACGTCCGCACGGGCGCCCTCGGCCGCCAGCGCGAACGAGGCGAAGCAGAAGTCGAGCACGAGCAGCCGCCCGTGGTCGGCGCAGAACCGCACCACCTCGCGCAGCCCCTCCATGCCGCCGGAGGCCAGGGTGAACCCGGTCGGGTTGTTCGGGTCGACCAGGTAGACCGCGTCGGCGGCGCACCCCTCGGCCAGCCGGTCGTACACCCGCGCCGGGTCGGCCAGCGACTCCTCGGCCAGCGCCTCCAGCGGGACCTGCATGTTGCGCAGCAGGTCGGTCAGGTTGTCGAAGCAGGGCTCGACGAGCGCCACGGACATGCCGTGCCGCCGCAGGTACATGGCGGCCACCATGGTGGACACGCTGGCCGAGTACGACAGCAGCGCCCGGTCCATGCGCAGCGCCGTGGGCTGGCGGTGCAGCCGGAAGAAGGCCGACCGCAGCCGGTCCTCGAAGTAGGCCTGCGTGTGGTCCTCGGACTCGTGCCACAGCTCGGTGAGCCGGGCGACGATCTTCTCCTGCTCGGGCGACTGCCGCTGGTGGGTGTGCGCGTCCGCCAGGTTGTACCGCGTCCTCAGCGCCCGGATCTCGTGCTGGGTCAGGTCGGTCGCGTCCTGTCCGCCGGGGTTTCCCTCTTCGTGCAGCGTGTTGAGGAAAGCGGACACTTCGTTGTCGGTGATTCCGGCCTCGGTCACGTCTTCGCGCCTTTCTCGATTTCGGAGGACGAGCACGGGCGGTTCGATGTGGACACCCGTGATCACCTGCTCGAACGCCTTGAAGTCTATGAACGGAGGCGGCGCTTTAGGGCCTTTCGCCCTGACCTGAAACGGACGCGTCCGGCGCCCTGCAAAATGGCCGCGCCGCCGGTACACTCCCGCGCTCGGCCGAGAATCCGGAGATGAATGCGACGCATTTCCGTGTCCACTTCACATATGAATGGGAAAAACGGTGCGGAGGGGTCTTCGGAGCGGTCTTTCGGCGCCTGGGAACCGGGGACCGGGCACGTCCGGATCGCGGGGGCCCGGACACCCGGTCGGCCGTCGCGGGGGCGTGGCAGGAACCGGCAACGCACGGGAACGGGGGACGCACACGACGAGCCCGCCGGGCCCCATGGGCTCCGGCGGACTCGCGATGCGGGTGTGCGGGTCGGTGCGTTCGGGGGCGGTCCCCTCCCTAGGCGGCGGCTCCCTAGGCGGCGGCGCGGCGGATGATGGCGTCGTACACCGACGGGTCGTCGGAGGCGACCTCGGGCCACCCGACGCCGTAGTCCCCGGCCCACCCCACCTCGATGCCGGGATTGGCCACGTCGCCGCCGTCGGCGAAGAACAGGTGCGGGCTGCAGTTCACCCGGTCGGTGGCGGCCGTCTCCGCCTGGTCCGACAGGGTGCGCCGGGCCCTCCCGTCGTCCAGCGCCTCGGCGATGTGCGCCGCGTCCACCCCCGCCGCCTTGGCGCAGTCCAGGATCACCGCGCGGTCGCCCACGCACCGCGACTCGGCCCAGAACGCCTTGCGCAACGCCAGGTCCAGCCGCTCAGAGGCATCGAGCCCCTGCGCCTTGGCGGCCTGCACCGCCTCCAGTGCGGGCAGCGTGGTCGTCGGGTACAGCCAGTCGGGCGACTGCCAGAGCTGCCACCCGGCGCCGGGCTCCATCGAGGCCATGCGCCCCACCTCGCTGTCGGTCCCCGAGCGCGGGCTGGGGCCGCCGTTCAACAGCTCCAGCGGGAACGCGCGGTGGTCGAACCGCACCTGCTCGTCGAGCCGCGCGCGCCTGCGCGCCTCGTGCAGCCGGTGCACGGCTATATGGGCGAAGGAGCACCAGATGTCGCTGTAGACGACGATGGTCCCCGGCGTCACGTCGATCGGGTCCTGCATGGGTCATGTCCCTTCGGTCGTTCACCTGCGGTCGTTCAGGGCGCGCTCGCGTCGAGCGCGCCCTCCAGGTCGGCTTCGGGCAGCCACGGCGGGAGCAGGGGCAGCTCGGCCATGGCCGCGAACAGCCGGTCCATCCCCCCTTCCACCGGCGGGGCGTGGGCGCTGAGCATCCGCCGCGGGCGCAGCCCCCGCAGGGCCGCGACGGCGGTCGCGAACCGCTCCTGGTCGACCATCGCCGTCCACGGGGCGATGGCCCGGTTGAGGATCGAGAAGCCGGAGAAGAAGCGCTCCTCGCCGTGGTCGAAGGGGTGCTCGGCCGGGCCGGGCAGCACGGTGCCGAAGCTGTCCGAGGCGAACAGCGACCCCGTGGCCGAGTCGAGGACCGCGAGCGTCCCCGGGGAGTCGAACACCGGCGGCCGGTGGAACGACAGCACGCGGTCGGCGGTCTCCAGGCGCCCGCCCGGGTTGGCGGTGACGACCCGCCCCTCGGGCAGGGAGAACTCCTCGCTCAGGCGCACCGCCGACACCGGGCTGGTGACCAGCCGCGCGCGCGGCGCGGCGCGCAGGATGCGCATCAGCGCCCCAGTGTGGTCGCGGTCGTCGTGCGTGACGACCACCCACCGCAGGTCGTCGGGGTCCACGTGGGTCCACAGCATCGCCTCGAAGGCGGCGGAGTCCACCGGCATCCCGGAGTCGACGAGCACGGGCTCGCGCCCGGCGGCCAGGTAGCCGTTGACCGGCTGCAGCCCGAGGCCGGGGATGGGCAGGTCGGAGGGCAGGGTGGTGATCCCCGGCCCGGCGCGGTAGGGCTCGCGCATCGGTCCTCATCCCCTCACAGCAACTGGATGGCGAGCGCGCCGGCGGCGAGCAGGGCCAGGCCCCCGGCGCGCGGCGGCGTCACGGGCCGCTTGGGCAGGCGGAACAGGCCGTACTGGTCGACGGCGGCCGAGGTGAGCTGCAGCCCGGCCACGGTCAGCGCCACCGTCACCGCGGCGCCGATCTGCGGGATCAGCAGGAAGGTTCCGGTGACGTAGCCCGCCGCGCAGGCCCCGCCCAGCCACCCCCACCAGGGCATGTGCCGCAGCGGCGCCAGTTGCGGCCGCGGGGTGCGCCCGGTCGCCAGCAGCGCCGCCAGCACCGCGGCGATGGCGAGCGTGGCCACCGTGAAGCTGACGACGGCCACCGCCAGCGGCTCGACGAGGGTGCCGCGCAGCAGCGCGTTCACTGCCCCTTGCACCGGGAGCACCGCGCCCGCCGCCAGGCCCAGGACGACCCACCCGGCCAGGGACGGCGGCCGCCCGTCGCCGCCGGAGGGGGCCTTGACCGCCAGACCCCCGCCGCCGGGGGAGGCGGCCGGGGCCGCGGCCCGCGTCTGGGAGCGCACCACGACGGTGATGCCGGCCAGCACGGCCGCCGCGCCGGCCGCCGTCCCGACCGACAGGGGCCGCTGCTCGACCCCGAGCACCCCCGAAAGGTCCAGCGCCACCGACGCGAGCATCTGCCCGGACACGAACAGGCCCACGGTGGTCACCGCCCCGAGCCGGGGGATCAGCAGGATTCCGCTGGTGATGTAGAAGGGGCTGGCCAGCCCGCCCAGCAGGTGCCACCAGGGGGCCTCGGGCACCTGCCCGAGCGCGCCGAGCGACCCGGTGGCCAGGCCGAGCGCCAGCAGCAGGCCGGTGGCCACGCACAGTTGGACGGTCGAGGCGCCGTAGGGCGTGCCCACGGCCTTGTTGAGCTGGAGGTTCACCGACGCCTGGACCGCGAGCAGGCACCCGATCAGCAGGGCGGCGGCGAGCAGTGCGATGTGCATGGTCCTCTCCCGGTCAAATGGACATGCTGTCCGCTTGGAGCCTCCATCATGCATCCAAGTGGACATGGTGTCCACATATCCGGCGGAATCCGCTAGCATCGGGGCATGGAGAACGGAGCCGGACACCCCGAGGGCCTGCTGCTCGACGCGCCGTCCGTGGGTGCGCCCGCCGGGCGCCGCCCCCGCGCGGACGCGGCCCGCAACCGCGCGCAGATCCTGGCCGCCGCCCGCCGCCTGTTCGCCGAGAAGGACCCGCGGGCCGTCACCATGGGCGACATCGCCCGCGCGGCTGGGGTCGGCCGCGCCACCCTCTACCGGCGCTTCCCCGACACCGCCTCGGTCGCCGTCGCGCTCCTCGACGAGCACGAGCGCGAACTGCAGGGCGCGATGATGACCGGCCCCCCGCCCCTGGGCCCCGGCGCACCCCCCGACGAGCGCCTGGCGGCCTTCTACGCCGCCATGGTCGACCTCCTCGACCGCCACCTGCCGCTGCTGCTGGGCGCCGAGACCGGCGAGCGGCGCTACACCACCGGCGCCTACGCCTTCTGGCGCGCCCACCTGCGCGTGCTCCTGCGCGAGGCCGGGGCCCACGACCCCGAGGCCCTCGTCGAGCCGCTGCTGGCCCCGCTCGCCCCCGAGTCCTTCGCCCACCAGCGCGACCGCGCCGGGCTGCCCCCCGCGCGCATCGCCGCCGCACTGGCCTGGAGCGCGCGCCGCCTCCTGGGCGGGCAAGTCCGCTGAACGTCACACTCCTGTTGCCGAACGGGCACACGCTCGTTTCCGGTCAGACCGCAATTACCCCATTGACCTCGGAAATCCTCGTGGTTCGATGTGATTCGACCAGGTACGGGGGTATTGGCGGTTCGACATGCCGGGTACATCGTGCGGTTGGTGAAGAAACACCGACGATCATTGGCGACCGAGATCCTGAACAATGCCTCACCATAGGTATGGGGTAGACAGGGCTCGGGCGAAGTCCGGGTGACGCCGTGCCCTCGGACCACCAGTGCCCGGTCCGGTGTGTGGAGAGTTGGGGGAGGCGTGATGGCTCGCAGGTCGACCGCGCGGAGCGGCGGGACCCCCGAAGCCGCCGACGCGGCCGACGGCGTGGGCGGGGGAGCGGGAAGGCGGCCCCGCGCCGGATCCGGCGGCCGCTGGTGGGTCTGGGTCGGCCGCGCCGTCCTGTGGGCCTTCATCATCGTGGTCCTGTTCAACGGCGTCTGGCACCCCCTGCGCGAAGGCATCGCCACCCCCGCCGCCGACGACGACGGCGCACAGGAGGAGCCGCAGGAGGCGCAGTTCCCCGAGGCGGCCGCGGGCGCGTTCGCGGGGCGCTTCGCCGAGCACTACCTGAACGCCGCCGAGGACGGCGACGAGGCCGACCGGGCCGCGGCGCTCGCCGCGTTCGTCCCCGAGGGCGACGCCGATGAGTTCAACGTCCCGGCCGGGTCGCTGACGGGGTCGGAGATCCAGGTCGTCACCGTCACCCCCGAGGACGGCAACAACGCCGTGGTCACCCTCAGCGCGCAGGTCAACGGCGAGCCGATGAGCCTGGACGTGCCCGTCTACGCCGAGGACGCCACCTCCCTGGTGGTGTCCGGCCCGCCCGCCCTGCTGGCCGCGCCGGACAAGGCCGAGCTTCCCGAGGCGCCCGGAGTCGAGGCCGACTCCCAGGCCCGCGAGGAGCTGGAGCCGGTGCTGACCTCGTTCTTCGAGGCCTACGCCGAGACCCCCGAGCACCTGACGCGCTATGTGGAGAACGGCGCGTCGGTGGCCCGCCTCCCCCAGGGGAGTCTGGAGTTCGGGCAACTCGACGACGTGGTGGTACCCGCCCGCACCGAGGTGGGGGAGGATGATGTACGCCAGGCCACGGCGACCGTGGAGTGGCGGATCCCCGGAGGCGGCGGTGAGGCCGCCGCCCTCACCCAGAGCTACCGGATCACCGTCGTCCGTTCCGACGGCGAGTGGTACGTGCGGGACCTCCAAGGGGCTCCGCAGTCCTTCGGCCGCTGAGGCGGCGCAACGGGGTTCCGAGACAAGGAGATCGAAGGCCATGCAGTTCAGACGTGAGGCACGGGAGGACGGCGACTGACATGCTCCCCCTGTTTTCCAGTGTCGTACACGCGGTGTCGGACGCGGTCGGGCCGATCGTGCTCGCGGCGGCCGACGCGCCGCCGGAGGACTCCCTCGACACCGAGGGGCTCGCGGAATGGCTCCGGGGATTCTTCGGGCCGCTGTTCCTCGTGATCGTCTCGGTGGTCGCGATCTTCTTCCTCTTCACACGGGAGATCACCCGGTTTGTCCAATTTGTTCTTCTTGCGATCTTTATCGGAATCGTCTTCTACGTGCCCCAGATCATCGAGGTGACGGCGACCGCCCTCGCGCGCGCCGTGGGCGTTCCGGTCGAGTAGGAGGCCCAGCGGATGGACCTGCCCACGTACACCAACATCTGGCGCATCGAGAAGCGGCTGTACAAGCTGTACGACTTCCGGCTTCCGCAGCCGCTCTCGGTCGTCACCCTCGGTGTGTTCCTGGGCGTCCTCGCCGTATGGATCCTGCTCATGCGGATCGTCAACATGCCGTTCGAGACGCCGTGGCACGTGGTGTGGCTCGTGCCGCCCCTCGTCATCACCTTCCTGGCCACCCGGCCGGTGATCGAGGGAAAACGGCTCACCGAGCTGCTGCTGTCCCAGATCCGCTTCCTGGCCGAGGCCCGGGTGTACACCCGGCTCGCGCCCGAGCACGAGCCGGCCGAGGTCCGGGTCGAGGTACGCGTGTGGCACCGCGACCCGGACCTTCCGCTGCCGGACGTCGCCAAGTCCCGCAAGGGCATCGCGAAGAAGGGCGCCGCGAAACAGCGCGGCGGGCTGCGCGCACCGGCCCCCGAGGAGGCCGGGGCCATCGAGGTCGCCGAGGTCACGGAGGTTCCGGCCCGGACGGCGGAACGGGAGGCGGCGGTCGAGCGGGTGGAGGCCGTGGCCGCCCCGGAGAGGCCCCGGCGCCAACGCGCGCCCGAGCCGCTCAAGCTCGACCGGGGCGGGCCCGCCCCCGGGGCCGTCCGTCCTCCGGAACCCGTGGAGGAGCCCCGGGAGCCCTCGTCGCCACAGGCGGACGAGGAGCCCACCGAGGCGCGGCCCGAGCACACCGCCGAGCACACCGCCGAGCCCGGCGCCCTCGCCGAGGCCCCCGAGCCCGAACCGCTCCCCGAGGAGCCCGAGCCCTTGCCGGTCGAGCCGGTGCGCGCCGAGCCGCCGAGGCTCGCCGTCCCCGAGCCCGTCCGCGACGAGCCCGCTCCCGCCCCCGCCCGTGGGCCTGCGGCCGCAGCGGGCGCCGAACCCGTGTCCGCCCCGAAGCGGGGACTCGGCACCAAGGTGCTCAACTACTTCGGGTTCGCGCTCCACAAGGCGCAGCCCGCGGCCCCCCGGAACGCGTTCGAGGACACCCCCGAACAGAAGACCGGCGGCTCCCTGACCCACCCCACCTCCCTGGAGCGCGGAGAGGCGGCGGACCGCGCCCGCGAGCGCGACGAGCTGCGCCGGGAGAACGAGGAGTGGCTCAACGCCTACCGCTCCTCGGACGCCTCGAAGGCGGGCCCGGCGCAGGAGTTCGACGAGATCTACGAGCCCGGCGGCGGGGAGTGGGCCCCGGCCGCCGAGGAGAACGGCAACAGGCCCGACAAGGAGGCCCGCCGCCGCGCCGAGGAGATGATGGCGGCACCGGCCCCCGAAGAGCCGCACGCCGAGCTTCCCCCGGACGAGGGCGTGCGCGTGGTCGAGCCCGCCCCGGAGGAGGCCGAGGCGGCGGTGTCGGCCCTGGGGCCGGTCGAGCACGTGGGCGAACGCCCGGTCGAGCGCGATGAGAGCGCTCACCGGCGCCTGCGCGGTCGGATCCAGGGCAAGCAGGTGGAGCGCCGCCTCGCGCGCGAGCGTGAGCGCGTGGCGCCCCCGCCGCCCCGGCAGCAGGCGCAGGCGACCGGCACCCCCGCGATGCCGGAGGAGGCCGCCCGGCAGGCGGTCGGCGCGGCGGGCGAGGAGCGCGGCCGCCGCCCGCACGCGGCGCCGTGGGAGCTCCCGGAGCACGGCAAGCGCGCCGAGTCCGCCACGGAGGACGCCGTCGCGGAGAAGGGGGCCGAGAGCGCCAGGGGGCCCAAGAGCCCTCAGGAGGAGCGCCTGGAGGTCCTCGACCGCCACCTGGAACGTCTGGAGGAGCAGGAGCGCGAGGCGGACCCCGTGCCGCCGCAGCCCCGTTTCGCCGCTTCCGAGGACGTCGAGCGCACCGAGCGCCGCCGGGAGGGCTGGTTCACCGAGGAGCGCGCGGAGCGCCCGGCCGACGGCCGCGCCCGGGAGGACGAGGCGCCGACCGAGCCGGTTTCGGCCGAGGCCGCCCCCGCCGAGGCCGGGACGGCGGCCGGCCCCTCGGAGGCGGAAAAGCCCCACCTCCAGCTCGACCACGGCACGGGAGAACACGAGAGTTTCGCCGCGACGGCCGAGGGGCCGCAGGACGCGGCAGACCAGGCACAGGCGGAAGAGCCGGTTCGGAACACCCCGTCGAAACCGGCCACCGAGCTGGACCACGGGACCGGCGAGCACGAGAGCTACGCCGTCACCGCCGGGGCCGACGCCCCACCGCCCGAGGCGACCGCGGCCGGTCCCGTGTCCGAGGCTCCGGCCAAGCCCGCCACCGAGCTGGACCACGGTACGGGTGAGCACGAGAGCTACGCGGCGACGGCCGAGCCGTCCGTGGGCGATGGCGAGGACGAGGCCGAGCGCTCCGACACGGACGCCGCCACCGGGCAGGCGCAGCAGGCCGCTCCTGAGGACGGCGGCGACGCCCGCCCTGAGCAGGCCGCGACGGCGACGCCGGAGCCCTCGAAGCCCGTGATGCAGCTCGACCACGGCACCGGTGAACACGAGAGCTACGGCTACGCGGCGGCGAGCCCGTGGCCCGGCAACTCCGGTCAGGCCGTCGGTGAAGCGCGCGGGTCGGCCGAGTCCGACTCCCTCAGCGCGCCGGGTCATGAGCAGGACAGCGCGCCGCTCCCGGCGTTCGGATCCACGGGAGTGACCGGGGCGAGCCGGTCCGACGACGGAGCACCCAAGGAGCGTGCCGCCTCCACAGCCTCGTCCACGCCGTCTGTGCCGTCTGTGCCGTCCGATGGACCTTCCCGGAAGGCCAACGGTGCCACGCCCCAGGACGGCAAGGCTCCGGCCCCCGAGGAGCCGGACCACGTCGGCGCCATGGACGCACCGGAGACTCACGTCGCAGCCGCCGAGGCCGGGCGAAGCGGGGCCGAGCCAGAGGACGCTCAGGTCCGGGGCGTACTGCGGTCGACCGCTGCGCGCCCGGCGGAGGGCACCTCAGAAGCCGAGCACCACGAAGAAGACGCCGCCGCTGCCGGCGTCGCCGAGGCTCCCTCCGATGGCCGGGCTTCGACGGCCACGGGCGTGACCGGCGAGTCCGGACCGACTGGCACGGACGCGGCCCCGACTGCTTCGGCGGCTCCGGGCGCACGTGGCGGTGGGGCCACCGCCGCCGAAGCGGCGCCCGCCGCCGACGGTCAGGGCCTTTCGGGCTCCGGCCCGGCTGATGGTGCTGATCAGGCGGACCAGGTTGGGAAGGACGCGGCGCCGAGGGCTTCGGCTCCGAAGGCCGGAGTGAACGCGGAGGGTGCGGAGGGTACGGACGGCCGCCCTGGTCCCGAGGAATCCGCTCAAGTCTCCGGCGGACCCGGTGGCGGGGCCGCCACGCATGGGGGTGAGGCGGCCGAGGTCGCGAGGCCGACGCCCGCCTCGCCTCCGGCACCCGTGAGGCCGATCCCCGTCACCCCTCCGGTGGCCGCCGTCAGCGGTCAGAGCCTTTCGGGTTCCGGTCCGGCCGATGGGGTCGATCGGCCGGACCAGGTTGGCAAGGGAGTGCACGCGGAGGGCGCGGAGGACCGCTCCGGTTCCGAGCAGCCCTCCGACGCCACCGGCGGGCCCGGTGCCGGGGCTGCCACGCGTGGGGGCGAGACGGCTGGAGCCGCGGAGTCGATGCCTGCCACGCCTCCGGCGCCTGCCGCCAACGGGCAGGGCCTGTCGGGCTCAGGCCCGGCCGACGGTGCCGACCAGGCGGGCCAGGTTGACGAGGACGCGGCACCGAGGGTTTCGGCCCCGGATGCCGCAGTGGACGCGGGGGGCGCGGAGGGCGCGGAACGCGCGGACGGCCGCTCCGGCCCCGAGCAGCCCGCCGAAGCCGCGACGCCGACCCCCGTGACGCCACCGGCGCCCGTGAAGCCCCTTACCGAGCTGGACCACGGCACCGGTGAGCACGAGAGCTACGCCGCCACCGCTCAGCCGGACGAGGAGCCGCAGCGCGCCACCGACGACGACCTGGCCGCCGCGGAGGAGGCCGCGCTCCGCGCGCGCCAGGCCGCGTCCCGCCGCGCGCCTCAGGAACCCGCCGAACCCGCCGAGTCCACCGAACCTGCCGAGTCCACCGAGCCCGCAGCGCCCGCGGAGCCCTCCCGCCCCGCAGCGGTGAACGACATCATGGAACGGTCGCGTCGGCTCTCGCGCTCCATGCGCAGCAACCCGACGGGCTCCCAGAGCGCGCTGCACCACACGCCCAAGCACACCTCCCGGAGCGCTGACTCCGGGAGCACCGACTCTGGGAACACCGACTCCGGGAACACCGATCCGGCCGAGCGCTCCGCCGAGACCCGCCCGGCCCCCGAGCCTCCCGTGGCCCCCGAGTCCGGCACGGCGCACTCCGACGACGGGGTCTTCAGCAAGGTCGCCGAGAACGCCCGCCGCCTGAACAACCTCTTCGGGCAGGAGGGCGACCGCGGCAAGGGCGCCTCCGAGCGCGGCCCCGGCTCCGCTGTGGGCGGCGGACGCGCCCCGGACGGCTCCGGCCAGGGCACCGCCTCCGGCACCGACGCCGACTCCGAC
This sequence comes from Nocardiopsis chromatogenes YIM 90109, assembly GCF_000341185.1. Classification (GTDB taxonomy): domain Bacteria; phylum Actinomycetota; class Actinomycetes; order Streptosporangiales; family Streptosporangiaceae; genus Nocardiopsis_A; species Nocardiopsis_A chromatogenes. The sequence goes on along the minus strand of NZ_ANBH01000113.1, from coordinate 32,791 downwards.
GACAAGCCCGAGCTCCAGCTCGACCACGGCACCGGCGAACAGCGGCGCCTCAGCCCGGCCGACCGGGCCCGTGCCGCCGCCGAAGCGGCCGGGTCCGACACCGGCGCCACGCGCGGTTGGCGGCGCCTGGCCCGCGTCGTCACCGGCGGCTCCAACGCGCCCAAGCACGAACTGCCCGCCGGGGACGTCGCCCGCCTCCGCATGGACATCGGCGGGGCGCGCAGCGTCGTCGTCCTCGGCTGCACCGGCGGCGCCGGGCAGACCATCACCTCGCTCATGCTCGGCCACACCCTGGCGTCCTACCGCGACGACCGGGTCGTGGCCGTCGACGTGAACCCGGGCGTCAACGGCCTTTCCCGGAGGATCCGCAGCGAGACCCCGGAGACCCTCACCTCCCTGCTCGCCAACGCCGAATCGGTCGACGGGTACGCGGACATGCGCCGCTACACCACCCAGACCGGGACCGGCCTGGAGGTCGTCTCCACGCTCGACGACCCCTACGTGCAGACCCTGGACGACCGCGACTACGCCGGGCTGACCGAGCTGCTCTGCGCCCACTACGAGGTGGCCCTGCTCGACCCGGCCGCCACCGGCGTGGCGCGCGCGCTGCCCACCGCCGACGGCCTGGTGCTGGTGGCCCCGGCGAGCGCCGACGCCGCGCGCTCGGTCGCCATGACCTTCGAGTGGCTGGACGGGCACGGGTACGCGGCGCTGCGCGCCCGCTCGGTCGTGGTCATCAACGGGGTGAGCAAGCGCAGCCTCTCCGACGTCGACGAGGCCGAGCAGGTGGCCCGAGGGCGCTGCCGCGCCATCGTGCGCGTCCCCTGGGACGACCACGTGGCCCAGGGCAAGCTCGGGGACACGGGGAACCTGCGGTCCAGCACCCGGCGCGCCCACGCGGCGCTCGGCGGGGTGCTGATGCACGCCGTGTCCCCGGCGGGGCAGCAGCCGCCGAACCGCACCCCGTCGGAGGCGCGCCGATGACCGGCCCCGCTTCCACCACCGCCGCCGCCCCCCTCCCCGTCGATCTCGGGGGACTCGGGCGTGAGACGGCCCTCTTAAGGCCGACTTCCCCGAGATCGACGAGGAAGGGCACGCGTGTAACGACCACCAACCGGGAGGGGCACCGATGAACGGCAGCAGGGGCGGCAGCCGACTCGCGGTCCGGTACTTCGACGACCGCATCCTGCTCAGCGACTCCGAGGCGTGGGCGTACTTCCGCCTCCCGACGGTCTCCTACGAGTTCACCACGCCGGAGGAGCGCGAGGCCCTCGCCAACAACATCACCATCGCCCTCGCCGCCATCCGGATGGACGACGCGGAGGTGCACCTGCGCATCGCACACCGCACCTACCCGGCGGCGCAATGGGCGACCCGCTTGGACACCACGTCCGACTCCGGCGCCGGGTGGTACGAGTACCTGGACGAGATGTACCGCCACGTGTGGGCCAAGGACTTCTGGACCAAGGAGGTCTACCTGGGCGTGCGCCTGGGCATGCGGGGCGGCGTCCGCGGCCAGCTCTCCCAGGGGATGTTCGCGCAGCTGATCGGGGCCTACCAGCGCTCGGAGCAGGCGCTCGGCATCGAGGACCCGGCCATCGACGCCAAGGAGATCGCGCGCTGGACCGAGCAGTCCGAGCGCCTGGGGCGCGCGCTGTCGGCCAGCTCCCTGCACGCCAAGCACGCGACCGCCAACCAGGTCGCCTGGCTCTTCAGGCACGCGGTCACCGGCACCGTCGAGGAGCCCCGGCCGTCGGCGGCGGGGCGCCGCACCTGGGGGCGCGGCGAGATCGAGCAGCTGGTGGAAGGCGTCATCCACAACGGGCGGTCCATGCTGCGCCTGGAGCAGAACATCGGCGATACGTACGTGGCGTACCTGTCGTTCTCCCGGTTCCCCGACCTCATGCCCTTCCCCGAGGGGGAACCGTGGATGCACTACGCGGACGCGCTTCCCTTCCCGGTCGAGATCAGCTCCCGGATGAAGCTGATCCCGCCCGCCAAGGCGAGCAAGGACGTCAGCCGCAAGCTCGCCCACGCGCGCGACATGGACGCCCACATCCGCGAGGCGGGGGCGGACATGCCCATCGCCCTCGCCGAGCAGATCGACGCCGCCCGGATGCTGGAGCACGGCATCACCAAGGAGCGGCTGCCGTTCGTGTACGGGTGGCACCGGCTGATGGTGTCGGCGCCGACCGAAGAGCTGCTGGTGCAGCGGATCGAGGCGGTCGTCGAGCACTACCGGGACATCGGCATCGACGTCGTGAACTCCACCGGGGACCAGCTCTCCCTGTTCAACGAGTCGCTGCCGGGGGACCGGATCCGCCTCAGCGCCTACGCCCAGCGCCAGCCCCTGCGGACCATCGCGGGGGGGATGCCGACCGCCACCGTCGACCTGGGCGACCGGCGCGACCCCAGCCAGGGGGGTGGGGGGTGGACCGGGCCGTACATCGGCGAGACCCTCGGGCGCGCGCGCTCCATTGTGCACTTCGACCCGATGGTGGCGGCGGCGCGCAACCGGCCCACCGCCATCGCCATCACGGGCGAGCCCGGCGGCGGGAAGACGACCCTGGCGCTGCTGCTCATCTACCAGCTCGCGCTGCGCGGGGTGACCGTCGCCGCCATCGACCCCAAGGGCGACGCGGAGTCGCTGGTGCGGCTGCTCCAGCGGCGGGGGCGCAAGGCCCGCATCATGTCCCTGGAGTCGGCGCAGCCGGGGCTGCTGGACCCGTTCGCGTTCGGGGACGACCTCCCGGCCAAGAAGACCATGGCGACCGAGACCCTGCGGCTGCTGCTGCCCCGCATGAGCGAGGAGCGCGAGTCCGCCATGATCCAGGCGGTGGCGGCGGTCGCCAACCAGCCCGATCCGAGTCTGGCGAAGGTCGTGCAGTACCTGGAACGCTCGCACGACCCGGCGTCGCGCAACCTGGGCGCGGTCCTGCAGTCCATGTCGGAGATGCGGCTGGCGAACCTGTGCTTCTCGCCCCAGGGGGACGCGCAGGTCGACTCCGAAGGGTGGACGACGGTCTTCACCCTCGGGGGGCTGACGCTGCCCGACTCGACCATCCAGCGCGAGGACTACTCGTATGAGCAGAGGCTGAGCGTCGCGCTGCTGTACCTGGTGAGCCAGTTCGCCCGTGAGCTGATGAACGGGCTGGACCGGCACCTCCCCAAGGCGATCTTCCTGGACGAGGCGTGGGCGGTGACCTCCACCCCCGAGGGCGCGAAGCTGGTGCCCGAGGTGAGCCGCATGGGCCGCTCGCGCAACACCGCCCTCATCCTCGTCAGCCAGAACGCCGGCGACCTCCTCAACGAGCAGGTGACCAACTGTCTGTCCAGTGTGTTCGCGTTCCGTTCGAGTGAGCGGTTCGAGGTCGAGAGTGTGATGTCGCTGCTCGGGGTGGAACCCGAGGAGGAGCACATGGGGATGCTCAGGAACCTCGGCAACGGTGAATGCATCTTCCGCGACCTGGACGGACGGGCGGGGCGGATCGCGGTCGACCTGGTGTCGGAGGAGCTGCTGCGGTGGCTGGACACCAACCCGACACGACAGCACCCGGACGAGGAGGACACCGAGGTCTTCGAGGGCTTGGAAGGCGCGGAGCCCTTGGTGGCCACGGGGAGCACGGGCGGTGCGGGCGGCACCGGAGGCACCGGCAGGGGCAACGGTCAGGAACGGTGAGCATGCGGCTGGGGCGCGGACGAGGGCATGGTCCAGGGATCGGCGAGCAGGAAGAGCGTGCGGAGGAGCCGATGAAGGGGGCGAGTGGAGCGGGAGGGGCGCGTGCACGTCCCGGGCTCCACCGGTCGCTGTCGATGGCGCTGCTGGTGATGGCGTTCCTGCTGGTGCCGGTGGGGGCGGTGCAGGCGGATCCCATGTGTCCAGGGGAGCCGGCACCGCTGCCGGAGTCCGCTGGTTCAGGGGCGGACGGGCTACTGGTACCTCCTCAAGCCGAATCGAGCATTCAGCAGTCACCCGATGGCCTCCCGCCGGATGCGAGTCTCTACGGCCAATACGGGACAGCAGGCCAGCAGTGGCATGTCATTCGTGAGACCTGTGTCGACAAACTGGGTAGCAGCGCGGCAGCGACACTGAGCAACACGATGTGGGACCTCTCCAGGACCATCAATCAGTCCACCATCACTGTGTATCAGGCTGCCATGGCCGATGGTCTCTTGAATGATTTCAATGACATGGTCAGCAGTGTGGTCGCAGAGCTGCGGGATGGCGTTTGGCGTCCCCTTCTCCCCACGGTAATTATTCTCGGGGCTGTGGCCCTTGCCTGGTACGGCCTGATCCGGAAACGAGTGACTCTTACTTTTGAGAGTGCTATTTGGATGGTCGTAGCTATCGCGGTAGGACTATGGATTCTAGCGGCCCCAAGTACGATAATGGGAACTGCGGCGCGTGTCGTCAACTCCGGTGGTGAATTGGTGAATGCGGCGTTGAACCGGGTAACGGTGGAAGATGTGGCAAACACCTGCCCGGTCGATGCGCCAAGCATTGAACAGGCTGAGTGGGAAAGTGCGAACGAGTTTGCAGTTCGCAAGAATTCTCAGACGCTTTGGTCTGGCCTTGTGTGTCGTCCTTGGATGGCAGGTCAATTTGGGAGCACGGACGCCGCGGGGTACGCAGAACTCGAATATGGCGTTCCGCTCCTGGAAGCCCAGGGGATCAATAAGATCGAGCAGAAGCAGATCGAGGACGGCGAGGTCGAGGCCTCCACCTTGATGGCTGACAAGCAGGAGCAATACGAGGAGATCGCGTCCGGGGTCGAGGATAACTACCCTGAAATATATCCGACTTTCGAGGGGGCGCAGCAGGGGGAGCGCTTCGGGATTGCGATGATGGCTCTATTTGCGGCGGTCTTTGCCGGTGGGCTCATCATGGTGGCTTCGCTTGCCGTCATTGTCTTGAAAATCGGGTTCATGTTGCTCGTGCTGCTTTCGCCGATTTTCTTCCTTGTGGGAGTTCATCCGGGGTACGGTAGGTCGGTTCTTCTTCGCTGGTTTGAGATGGTCCTCGGTATGCTGCTGAAGCAGATATTCATGGCCGTCATGCTCGCGGTTCTGATGATGTGCTACTCCATCGTGATGGCTGGGGCGATGAGCTGGGGGCTGAAGGTCATCCTGCTGGCTCTCTTCACCGTTGCCGTCATCGTCTTCCGCAAGCCATTTGCGAACATTTTCTCCTCTGTGAATGCAAATACGTTCACCTCGCGCTTGGTCGACGACGCGCTGCAGAGCCGCGTGATGAGCAGGAGCGCGAACGTCCTTCCGCCGGTGGCCTACATGCGTGCGCAGAAGTGGGGTCTCAAGCGCGCGCCCCAGCTCGCCGCAGCCGCCGCAGCAGTTCCGTCAACGGGTGTTGGGGCAGGCGGCGACCAGCCGGACATCGGCGGCCGAGGAACCGTGCAGGGCGCGCCGGAACAGGCAGAAGGCGAAGGCGGCGCCGCGCGCGGCGAGGGACGCCGGGTACGCGGAAGTGCGGGATACGGCCGTGCGCACGGCAAATCGGGGCCGCCGCCGCTCAAGCTCGGCGCGACGGAGGGTAAGGACACCTCGGCGTCGGCTCCCTCCGCGCCCCCGCCCAAGAGCGCCGACCAGGCACCGAGCCTGGGTGGAGTCGCCGCGCACAGCGGGGGAGTGGGCCCCGGCTCCGGGAGTCGGGGCAGTAGCTCCGGGCCGATCCCGCCCCGTCCGGCAGGTGGTTACCGGGGTACCGGCGACACGGGCTGGGCGTCCGTCTTCGGAACGGGGAGCGGTAGCGGCCAGCGTTCGGGGGTGGGTGGCGACTCTCGCGCGGCCGAGCCTCCGCCGAGGGGCGAGCCCTCGCCGACGAGCGGTTCCGGCATCTTCAAGGGGCGGGAGGCCACGCCGCCCCAGGGCAACGTGAACAGGGGCTCCCGCTGGGGTGGTCCCCGTTCCCGGCGGGAGCGCCCCGCACCTCCACGGCAGTCTGCGCCGCCCGCGTCGAACGGGTCGAAGGAAGGCGGGCACTGGTTCAAGTCCGGCGACAGGGACCCGGACCGCCCGATCAGCCCCTTCTGGACGGGGACGGGATCGGGGACGGGAGCGCAGCGCCGCCCCGACAAGGACGTCCCCTTCTGGCTGAAGGACGGTGACTGATGACCGGGTGGAGTCGCGCCGGAACGTTTCTCTCGAACGGTGACCAGAGGAAACCCCAGCAATGCCCAGGACACTGACCGATCGGCAGCAGCGAGTCGTCTTCGGCGTTCTCGTCGTCGTCTTGGTCGCCTTCGGTATCTATCTGAGCATCGGGGGCTTCGGCGGAGGCGACGAGCAGGCGGATGGGGGCCAGGGGCAGCAGCAGGCCGACGGTGGGAACGCTGGCGCGGAGGAGCCCGGTGCCCCTGCGACAGCGGTGCCCAGCCCCATCCCGACGACTGACGTCGAGGACATGCAGGTTCTCGACTGGCTTCCGCTTTCGGAGGATGAGCTGAAGGCGGCGGCCGCCACCGCGCAGGGGTTCGCAGAAGCCTATGGAACCATCGACTACACCGCTCCCCAGGAGGAGTACTTCGCCTCGCTGGAAGAGTTGGCGGCCGACGACTATGCGCAGACGCTGGCTCAGAGTTCGGGGGCAGGGGCGTTGTGGGACGAGATGGCCGAGAAGGAGACGGTGGCGCAGGGACGGGCCGACATCGAGTCGATCCGTAGCTTCAGTGACGACTCGGTCGTGTTCGTCGTGAAGGCCCAGTCGATCGTGGAGAACGAGGACGGTGCCGATGAGAACCTCGGCGACTTCGCCGTGACGGTTCAGAAGGCGCGCGGCGGGTGGCAGGTCTACGACTTCCAACCCGCCGATGCCGGGAACCTCGGCGGGCAGAGGTGAGCGCCGGGCCCTACATTCCCTCCACTCCGCTGCTGACGTGTCCGTCGCCCATCCCCCGGTAGGTGGCTGATGATCTCCCTCTTTGCCAAGCATGCGCAAGGCGACCAAGGCGCGGTCGCGACGCGGTTGGCGGTCGGGGTCGGGGTGCTCATGATCGGAGCGCTCATCCTCGGCATCGTCGCAGTGACGACGACCGTGGTGAACCCGGGCGTCTTCAATCAGATCTCCAGGCTTCAGTGCACCAGTGATCCGGCGAGTGACCAGGCGCAGAGCAGCGGCTACGCCGAGGACTCGATCCCTGAGAACTACTTGGAGCTCTACAAGGAGTGGGGCGAGGAGAAGGGGATCCCCTGGAACATCCTCGCCGGCATCGGCCAGGTGGAGAGCAAGCATGGGCGTTGGGAAGGCCCCGGCATCACCGAGGGCCACAACGACTGGGGCGCCGCCGGGCCCATGCAGTTCGGTGCCCTGGACGGATCTGCTGCAGGCAACAGCTGGGGCGGCGAGCCGATCATGGATGCCGATGACCGCCCCGAGGAGGGGTACGGCCAGGACGGCAACGAGGACGGCGTGGTCAGCGTCTACGACCCAGAGGACGCGATCCCGGCCGCCGCTGACTACCTGATCGCCAACGGGATCAAGGACGACGTCCGACAGGCCATCTACTCGTACAACCACGCCTGGTGGTACGTGGATGACGTCATGGGGTGGGCCGACCAGTATGCCGACGGTGACTTCGACGCGAGCGGGGCGATCGAGACCGCGGTGAACTGCACGGTCGACACCAAGGGGGCGCCGATCGGTCAGGCGCCGGACGAGGTTTCGCAGGCCGTGGTCGATTGGGCGTTGGCTCAGCGTGGGAAGCCGTATCTCTACGGGGGGACGGGGCCGGACGCGTTCGACTGCTCCGGGCTGTTGATGAAGGCGTACGAGAGCATCGGTGTCTCGATTCCCAGGATCTCGCAGGACCAGTGGAAGTTCGGCCCGGAAGTCGAACAGGGCGAGGAACAGCCCGGGGACTTGGTGTTCTTCGACGTGAGCCGGTCGAATGAGCCGCCCGGCCCGGGGCACGTCGGCATGGTGATCGGGGACGGGCTGATGGTGGAGGCCTGGTGCACCGACTGCGGTCCGATCGCGACCCGTGAGTATGATGACCCGAGCCGTGCGGACATCCTCGGCTTCACGCGGCCGCTGGAGCACCCGGACGTGAAGGCGCAGTTGGAGCAGCAGAACCCCTAAGCGAGGGTCAGAGAGGCTATGCCCGAGGAGAAGACGAAGAGCGAGCCGAAGAAGAAAGGGCTTCATGGCTGGAAGGCGTTCGGCGTTGTCTTCGGATGCGGGACGCTGGCCGCTGTTCTCATGTTCGCCGTTGTCGTAGGCGGCGGACGCCTGATCGTCAATTCGCTATCCGGTGATCCTGATCCGTCGGGACGTTCAGGTCCCATTCCCGAGCCTAAGCCGCGACCTTCCCTCGACGTAGCCAGTGTCGAGGCATGTAAGTACATTCAGTCGTTTGGGCTTCTGAAGGCCAACGAGGCAAAAAGGCAAGGGGAGGAAGGGGAGAACTATCAAGATCGCAAGGTTGACGGTAAAGGTCGTGTAGTGAGTGACAGCTGTACCTGGAGCGTTAGCTCGCCAGACGGGGAAGACTGGGAGTTCACCTTCTCCTTCGAGGCATTCGTAGGGCCTCCTGAGGGGAAAAAGATGACTGAGCTGGCTAGCACTGAATACGAGGCGCAGCTCAGTCAGGTTTCGGAGGAGTACGAATCGATCGAAGTAGAGGAGGATGACAAGCAGAGCGCTGATGAGGGAAGATACTTCTACGGGATACTCTCTTCGGATGACAGAGGTCCGACTTTCACTCGCGTTGCTCTGGGGAAGAACGCCGTCTATGGGATTCGGTTGTCTGACACCACAGAGCCGTCCCTGAGGCTCGGTGAGGTGCCGACGGCGAAGGAGTTTCAACAGGCCAGCAGGCTCACGGACCGGCGGATGTCAGGACTCTTCGATAGGATCCTGCCGGATGATGTCAGTTAGTCGCTCGCGTGAACGCCAACCATTGACAGGAATCTGGTCCACTCCGGTGCGCTGAGCGGAAGCCATGGCCCTCCAGGGTTCTTGGAGTCGCGGAGGAGTATGGGTCTCTCCGGAGTGAGTGAAACCTCAACACACTCCTCTCCCTTTGCGCTGCTGTAGCTGCTCTTCTTCCAGTTCTGAATCACCGTCGATCTCCTTGGTCGGTCAATCTGCTAGCCAGGTTGGCCAGCTCGCGGGCGGTATTATCTGAGTCCAATGCTGTACTCGCGAGTTTCTTGTATATCTCCATGTAGTTTGTAACGTCGTTGTGCTCCTCCAGGAAGAGTCCATTATGGGCACTGTCGAGGAAGACGATCGGCGGTTCGACCGTGCTCACGTGTGCGGAGTCGAACTCCATTATGGCGAACTGGCCGGTGAGGGCTGCGTGGGCCCCTGCACTGTCGGGGAGGAGAAGGACCGTTGCCCGCCCTCGTTCGCAGGCCTCGATCAGGTGCAGAATCTGCTCAGCCATAGTGGTGGGACGGCCCATCACCTTGTTGACGGCAGCCTGATCCAGCATCACTTCGACGGTAGGGCGGTCAGCCCGGTCCAGTAGGCGCTGGCGCTCGCGGCGTGCCTCGAGTCTCCGACGGATCTCTGTTTCGTCTGTGATGCCCCATCCACGAAGTACGGCTTCGGTGTAGCTGCTTGTCTGCAGGAGTCCCGGGATCAGTAGCCCGCTGTAGAAGCGGAGCTTGCCGGCGCTGGCTTCGATGCTCGTGTAAGCGCCAGAGCCGAGAACATCCGAGTAGCTGGCCCACCATCCTCGGCGGCTCGCCTCGCGAGCAAGACGTACGAGGGCGTCCGCGTGGCTCTCGGGGATGCCGTAGAGCGACGCCAGCAGGCGCAGGTCCCGCTCTCGGAGCCGCTTCCACTCCCCGCGCTCGATCCGATTGATCTTTGTTCGGTAGGCGCCGATCGTGCGCGCGGCCTCGTCCACGGAGACTCCGGCCGCTTCGCGGAGCCGCTTGAGCTCGGCGGAGAGGCGCCGATGCCGGACGGTCGGGGGCTGGGCGGGTGGGGGAGCCAAGGCTGTCTCCTGAGATGTCGTGGGCGTGTGTGGCTGTGACCTGGGATGATAAGAAATTTAGAAGAGACTTGATGATCTCGCTTGATAATTAGTCGAGACTATCTATGCTCAGGGTAAGTGGCTGATCACGAGATTGGTATCAGCTCTGCCTCCAGGTGGTGACCTCATGCCTGTATCTGTCTACACCGGCTCGCCCTTCCACCCGCTCTTCGCGCTGGCCAAGGAGCTCGAAGCGCGCGGCCTCGGGGCAGCCGTCGACACCTCCGTCTCCGTCGTCGATGCCTACATCCTCGACCCCGACGGCGGCGACTCCGCCCGGCTCCGCGGCTGCCCGTTCGCCTCCCAGCGCGCGATCCTCCGCCCGGACGCCGTCTCCGCCCGTCCCTGGTGGTGGCTCCTGTGGCCCGGCCAGCGCTTCGAGCGCGAGATCGCCGAGCCCGAGATGACCCGCCTCCTCCCGGTCGAGGAGTACGCCGAGCTCGCCCGTCGTATCGAGTCCATCCTCGCGGCCGCCCCCACCCCGCCTACGCGGGACGAGTAGCCGCCCCCGACGCGCTCCGCCCGGACGGAGGGGGCCGGGCGGAGCGCCCCCGCTCTTTCAACAGCGCACTCCCACACCCTCCCCTCCCCGGAGTCCGCCCCCCGACAGCTCCACTCGGAGACCTCATGAACAACGAGCCCCCAGCCATAGCCAGTCGCGTCCGCCTGGTCCTCTCCCGGGGACACGGCCGGCGCTTCAGCCGTACCCGGTTGGCGCCGCCCCTGCTCCGCTCTCCGCACGCGCGCGCGAGCCACGATGTCCCGGAGTCCGAACTCCCGCCCTGGCTCCTCGAAACGGCCCGCCAACTCAGCCCGGAGGCCCGCGCGACCGCCCCGACCGTCGGCGACGTCCGCACGGCCCACGCCGCCAGACGCGCCCGCAGAGCCGAGTCCGGAGCCCTGGACCTGCGGCACCTCCCGTCCCCGAGGCCGTCAGCGCCGTCAGCGCCGTCCCGTCCGCCCGGCACCTCGCGCCCACCCTGCCCCCCCGGCCCGTCCCGTCCGGCAACTCCGCCGCCGGGCCGCACCGTGAAGGCGCACTTCCACCGGCGTCCCGACGCCTTCCCCTACCTGCCCGGCCGCACCAGCGGCGAATGGATGCTCTTCACAGCCTGGGAGGCCCTGCCCTACTCCTGCACCGTCGCCGCCGTCGTCCTCCTCGCCCGCCTCCTCGGCCTCTTCGGGTGAAGACCCTGGGGCACGTCCCGTGAGGCGAGCGATGTTGACGTATCGCTGTCTAAGGCTTTCTCGTGCAGGTGATCTGCACGAGAAGTCATCTGACGCAGGCTCACCGGGCGTCGAATGAGGAGGTCGGGCATGCTGCTCCGATTCCGGACCGCCAACCACCGCTCGATCCGCGACGAGCAGACGCTGTCCCTCGTCGGAACCGAGTTCAATGGAGGGACGGCCAGGCCGACGCCTCTCCGATCGAAAGGCAGGTCGGTCAGCGCGCTACCGGTCGTGGGAGTCTTTGGCGCCAATGCCTCGGGCAAGTCGAACGTGGTTAGCGCGTTGGCCTTCATGCAGCAAGCTGTGACGCGGTCATTCGCGGACTGGGCCCGACACCCTGACCGGGTTCCCCGCCAGCCATTCAAACTCGACCGCGAGTCCCGGGAGCAGACCTCCCTCTTTGAGGTCGACCTGGTCCTCGGGGAACCCGGCACCAGGTACACCTACGGCTTCGAGGCCTCCGACGAGCGCATCGAGGCCGAGTGGCTGCACGCTTACCCGCACGGCAAACGCAACGTGTGGTTCGACCGGGACGCCGAGCGCGCTGAGGACGGCGGAGACGAGTACGTCTTCCGCGGGGCGGGCTTCAAGGGCAAGCGCGATGCGATCGTGGACATGACCCGGCCCAACGCCCTGTTCCTCTCGACCGGCGCCGCGTTGAACGATCCCCAGCTGCGCCCTCTGCACCGGTGGTTCGTCGACAGTCTGTGGCCGACCGACTCCATGGGCGGGGGCACCTGGCTTGCCGGGCTCACTGCGCAGATGCTGGCCGGTGGAGGGAAGTCCCAGCGTGAGGAGATCGAACGCCTGCTCTCAGTCGCCGATCTCGGCATCGCCGGGGTCGAAGTGGAGTTTCGGTACACCAGGGCGGTGGAGGGTGCAGAAGTACAGACCTTCGAGGAGCCTCTGATCGGCTTCCAGCACCGGGGAGCCAGCGGGGAAGTAGCACTGGACTTCAATACCGAGGAGTCACAGGGAACGCTCACATGGTTCGCCTTCCTCGGGCCGATGCTCGAAGCCTTGACTGACGGGAGCGTGCTCTTGGTCGATGAACTCGACTCCAGCCTCCACCCGACGCTCGCCGCCGAGGTCGTCCGCATCTTCCAGGACCCGGACGCCAACCCTCACGGAGCCCAGCTCATCTTCACCACACACGACGTGTCGCTCCTGGGCAGCGCCGTGGTCGACCGGCCTCTCGACCGCGACCAAGTGTGGATCACGCGGAAGGGACGTGACGGAGCCACTGAGCTCTACCCCGTCACCGATGCCAAGCCGCGTAAGGAGGAGAGCCTTGAACGCGGCTACCTGCAGGGACGGTACGGGGGCGTGCCCCGGCTGACGCCCGGCGAGATCGCGCGGGAGATCGCGCAGTCGGGGATGAGGCCGAGCGCGTGAGCAAACGCGACAGGCGGCGCCGTCGGCGCAGCTCCATCGACGATGAGATCCCCCTCGGGCCTTCGGAAGCGTCCCGAGATCGACATGTCCGCGTGCTCTTCGTCGCCGTCGAAGGGGCGGTGACCGAGCCGGACTACCTCATCCACCTCAACCACGAGTTCGGCGATGGCGGCGACGACCGTCCTCCCTTCCAGATCCATCCCATCAGCGACAGGAACGGCCTGCTACCGAAGCAGGCCGTGGCCAGGGCGGCCGAGAAGGCGCGTGAGGGCGAGGATGCCTGGGTCCTCTTCGATCTGGGTCCTCTTCGATCGGGACGGTGCCGACCGGGACGCCGATGGCCTATTCGGGCTCTATCAGAACCGGATGGGGCCCGCGATCGGCGGGACCAGGCCGCACTTCCACAAGACGATGTCGGAGGCGTTCTACGTCCTGTCCGGCGAGATCCACGTCTTCGACGGCGAACAGTGGATGGACTCGGCCAAGGGCGACTACCTCTACATCCCACCCGGGGGCATGCACTCGTTCGGCAACATCTCCGGAGAGCCCGCCGAGTTCCTGATGCTGTTCGCCCCAGGGGCGGCGCGGGAGGAGTACTTCTCGAAGCTCGGCGAGATCGGGAGCATGAGCGATGAGGAGCGGCGCCGATTCCTCATCCGCCACGACAGATGGTTCCCCGAGATGCCCGAGGGGCCCGGCAGGGACTCGTGGGAGAGGAGAAGCGGGCCTCCCTGAGGAAATCCTTCACGACCCGCTGAGTCGCCGGGGCGGGAAGGCGCCGGTGGGTGCGTGCAGGGCATCGCCTTTCGGGCGCAGCACTGAGGCCCGGGCGGGCTCCCCTGGGAGGACGGGGGAGCCCGCCCGGGTCCTTCAGCTCTGCCGCCTCTGCCGCCGACGCATCAAGAAGAAGATGCCGACGGCGGCGANAGGAGGCGGGGGGGGGGGAGCCAGACCGAGACGGTGGCGGCGGCCACTGCGGCGGCCGGTGCCTTCGTGAGAACGAGAAGGATGCCGATCCCCGCAGGCGGAATCGCGGTGGCCACCATGGTGACGAGCGTGGCCCCGGCCGCCTCCATGGGGGAGCCGGGGCCCGCCTCCCCTGAGATCGCTCCCCGTGCCGGTCCGACGCCGGCCTCCAGGGAGAAGCGGCAGGGGGTCCTGTCGAAGACGACATCGGCGCGAGTGTTGGGGGAGTCGCCGGTGAGGACGCGTTCTTCGACCCCGTCGGCCGGGTCCTCCTGGGCCTCGTCAGTGCGCTGCGGCGACTGCCCCCGGGGTTCACCCATAGGCGTTGACCTCCAGAACCTGGTGGTGAGTATCAAGGTGTCAACGCGCCTCGGGCGGTCCCTCGGTGCCCTTCGAGCCGCTCGGGCGCTCATGACGCATCAGCGCCGGGTATCCACAGGCGTCACATTAGCAGAGAGCGATCGTATAACAAGCTCACAGGTGATGCTGATCTGATGTCGTACGAATGGGGTGACACGCAGCAGAACGATGATGGTCCGGCGCGATGGGTCGAAATGCGCAAGAAACGGACGAACGGTAAGTACTCGTATAAGTCGGTCGAGCTGCAGAAGAGAAGCCTCGGCCTGAAGTGGCACTCCCTCGGGGTTTTTGCAGATGGACACCGAGAGGGGGCGGTGTCTGATGCGGTGTGGCTACTGTTGGTCGCACATCGACCGCACAGTGTAAGTCAATGTCTCCCTTGACAAACGAGGTGCCGAACTTGCACTCTCTATGAGTACGATCGATGCATGAACGGGAGACGGGTATATGGAGGCAGTCATGAGATTCATGCCGACAACCGGCTTCCCGGAGGGGGTGCGCAAGCGATCGCGTCCCCGTCCCTTCGAGGGTGCGTCCCGTCCCGCCCGGCGATGTCGGCTGCGCCCCGGGAGGGGCCTCGTCGCGTCGGCGTCATCAATGCCGCATGCTCGGCCGAACCATTCCCGTTCACTGGTGGTGCCTGAGTCCTCTGCGTCATCGTCGCGCCTGAACGGGCCGATCAAGAATGAGGTCGCGTGATGCCGCCCAACATCTCAAGTGCCGAGTCGACAGACCTGTCCGGACAGCAGCAGGCCCGTGGGGGGTCCCGGCGTTCGGGCTCCGGTCCGGCCCGTGTGACGGTCAACCTGACGGCTCGTTCGACCCAGGCCCTCGACACGACCGTGGCTGCCACGGGGGACACCCAGACCGACGTCATCAACCGCGCCATCCAGGTGTACGCCTACCTGGAGCAGGCGATGGCCCGTGGTGAGCTGATCTACCTCGAAGACCCCGAGAAGCAGATGCGTGAGCGCCTGCGCTTCTTCTGACCGCTTCTTCTGATCTTCTGACTGCGGCCGGATTCGTGCTTGAAGGCGATCTTCCGAACATTTTCAGCGATGGTGGGCGTGTCGGGTATCCACAACATCCGATGTCGACCGGGGCGGAAATGCGATCCCTGTGAAAGTCCGGCACGGCTCCCCGCCGAACGGGGCGGAGGGACGTGTCGGCGGATCGATCGGGCGATGGCCTGGAGGCACAGGCGTGCGGCCCTGGGGGAGAAGTCCAGGGCCGCACGTGTGCGCGGATGGGGATGAGGGCGGGCGGAAGCGGCGGGGCGGGGCTCACCGCGGCGCGAGGGCGGCGGCGATCGTCGCGACCACGGTCCCCGGGTCCCCCGGCGACGACGGGTCGTGCCAGGAGAAGTGCGGCAGCCTCAGCTCCGGATAGGCGGAGAGCAGGGCGTTCTGGGCGTGACCGGGTGGTGGCACCGCCCCTATGGATTGGGCCTCGGCGGGGGTGGTTCCGAGCGGGCCACCCGGAACCCCACGTCGTCGATGCGGAAGGTGGGGTGGCTGCGGCGGCGCACCGAGGCGCGGCAGCTCCAGTGCTCGTCGGACCAGCCGCCCCCGCGCAGCACCCGGTAGGCGCCGTAGACGTCCGGGTCGTAGAGGTCCCAGCACCAGTCCCAGGCGTTGCCGAGCATGTCGTACAGGCCCCAGGCGTTGGGGGCCTTGCCGCCTCCGGGATGGATGCGGCCGTCCGCGTTGCCCGCGTGCCAGGCGATGTCGTCGAGGCCGCCGTACCGGGGCCCGGCGGTGCCGGCGCGGCAGGCGTGCTCCCACTCGGCCTCGGTGGGCAGGCGGTAGCCGTCGGCGGAGGTGTCCCAGTGGGCCGTGTGCCCGTCCGGGGCGTAGGCGGGGGTCAGGCCTTCACGGCGGGACAGGGCGTTGCAGAAGCGGACCGCGTCCAGCCACGAGACGTTCTCGACGGGGAGGTCATCGCGGCTGGAGGCGCTGGGCCGGTCGCCGGTGACGTCGAAGTAGAGGCCCTGGGTGACCTGAACGACCCCCAAGAGGAACGGTCCCACCTCCGTCGTCCACCGGGTCTGGGTCCGCCGGTCCGAGAGGGTCACCGGTCCGGGAGGGACCGAGGCCGTTCGCAATGCCGCATCCATGGTCACGGGGCGACACTACCGACGCTGCCGAGGCGTCTTCAGGTAGGGGAGGCAGGGCGGTCGGCGGGGCGCCCTGGGCGGGACGGGGTGGTGGAACCACCGCTATGGATGCTCCTCCTGGTCCGCACGCCGCCGGAGCGCCGGCCAGGCGGCCGCGAGGACGGCCAGGATCATGACGGTGTTGTGCGCGTACTTCGGCAGCGGGGCGACGTCGCCCAGGAGCGGGAAATAGGTGAACGCCATCAGGCCGCGTGCCAGGAGGAAGGCGAAGGCAGCGGCGGCGCTGTGGCGGACGGACCACCCCCACGTGCGCGCCGCGGCCAGCAGGGCGACTCCGAAACCGCCGGTGACGGCCACGCTCAGGAGCACGCCGCCCCAGGTCTGCGGGCTGAAGTCGATGAGCAGGGCGACGAGCAGCGCGGCGGCGAAGACCGGCCACAGCGGCAGCCGTCCCGTGGGCTCCGTTGGGCGGCGATTCCCGGCGGCCGCCCGTCGTCCGATGAGCGCCGCGGCGACGACGAATCCGGCGACGACCGCCGCGGACACGGCGAGCTGCGCCGGTGAACCGGAGTGCGATTCGGGGTCGGACAGGATCAGTGCCGCGGCCGCCGCATAGGCGAGCACGGCGCCCACCGCGCCGACCGGCCCGAGCCACGGCTTGTGCGCACGCTGCGGCGCCCAGGCTTCGGCGAGGGCGGCCGGTGCGGCGAAGCTGTAGATCACGTGGCCGACGATGAAGCTGAAAGCGTTGTGGGCGCTGATGCCCAGCGGCGGAATGAGGGAGGCCTGGCGGATCTCCTCCCACCCCTCGTATCCCTGGTAGTCGGCGCTGAACAGGGACTGGTCGATCAGGCAGGCCTGCGCCGTGCCCAGGGCGGCGAACAGCAGCAGCAGGCTGGGCCAGCCCCAACCGCGGCGGCGGACCAGCTCGCGGGCCAGCAGCGCGGGGGCGCCGTAGAGGGCGGCGAAGAAGACCAGGGCGAACGCAACGCCGCCGGGGTCGCCGGTGTTGTCGCTGTAGGCCGCCAGGAGTTCGGCGCCGATCGCGGACAGGCAGAGCAGCCCGGCGATCTGGACCGGACGGGTCCAGTCGCGGCGTGGGGCGTCGGTGCCTCGTCGGGGCCTGACCAGTCGCCGGACGCCCGCATAGGCGGCGACGGCCAGAGCGGCGAACTGGACGCCCCGGACCCCGACCGCGACCGCGCGGAGCCCGTCCTCCGGCTGGGTGACGAGGGCGGCGATCGCGGCCGCGACCGAGAGGACGACCGCCACCAGCCCGATGCCGGCGCCGACCCGGTCGGGGAGCACCCGCGCGGCAACGGCGGCGGCCAGCAGCAGCGGCACCGTCACCGGGAGGGAGACCGGGCCGTCGAGCGGCGGGCCGACCACGACCAGCGCCGCGCTCGCGAGCGCGGCGGTCGCCAGGCTCGCTGGGAGCATCCACGTGGCTCGTACCTCAGATATGCGACTCATGCGGAGCATTGTGACACATGCGTGTCGCAAAAAATGACACGTGGGTCCGGCTGTGCGTCCGCGGCGCCCTACAATCGCCCCATGCACCGCACCACCAGCGACCTATCGGACCTGTCGCCCACCGCGCGCCGGACCCGCAGGCTGATCGTCGAAGCCGCGGTCGAGACCCTGGCGGGGGACTCCTCGGCCACGCTGGCGCAGATCGCGGAGGCGGGGGATGTGAGCCGGTCGACGCTGCACCGGCACTTCACCGACCGGGCCGACCTGCTGGCGGCCGTCGACGAGGAGTGCCGCACCCGGTTCGCCCACGCGGAGGAGGCCGCCCGGCTGGGCGAGGGAGGGGCACTGAACTCACTGGACCGCCTGGCGCAGGAGTACCTGGGGTTGGGGTCGGTGCTGGGGCTGGTCTTCGCCGACAACGCCTTGATCGACCCGGACGCCTGGGAGGAGGGCGAGGAGCGGGTCCAGGCGCTGCTAGCCGTGATCGTGCAGGGCCAGGAGGCCGGCGAGATCGACGGGGAGCTGACGCCGGACTGGGTGCTCACGACGTTTTGGGTGATGCTGTTCGGCGCGTGGCTGTCCCTGAAGACGGGAACGAGCCGACGGGACGTGGGAGTGCAGCTGTCGAGGACCTTGCGCAGGGCTGTGGGGACAGGGGCGTCGTAGCGGCGGCCGACCCGTCGGCTGCGTCGGGCGGCGGATTATCTGGCCATGGGCATCCCGAGCCCCGCTGCGCGACCTCCTGATGATAGAGCTGGCCTGGGTCAGCCCACCAATCCGTACACGACCATCGGCTCGATAGCGCTGTTCGGAAGCCGAACTTCAGCAATCGTTTACATACCGATAATAATCATCCCTGTATTCTTCAATCGTATTGTGTGTTCCGAAATTTTCGTCCAAATATGAATCCATAATCTCATGGGGTGAGATTGACGTGCCGCAATAATCGACAGTGTAGGTGTACTCGAAGTCCGACAGGGCGCTCTTTGTCTCGTCGTGTTTCGGGGCGTCATTCACCCAGGAGTCGGGGTCTTGGGGATCTAGAGTATCATTGACGGTTAGCTTTCCATTTTCATCCTGGATGATTCCTCTACTCTTCAGGATATCGAAATTACGTTTCCCGAGTGACTTCAGGAACTCTTCTCCGCTATCTTCTTCGTGCTGCTCCGACTGGATCTTCAATGACGTCAACTGGAGTTGGGTGTAGACGTCACCTTCTTGGACGTTGTCGCCATTATTCTCGTCTGTGCGGTCAGGGCTCGCCTCACTATCGTCCTGTCCCCCTGAGCAGCCGAATGCGAGCAGTACTGAGAGCGTGGGTACGAGTATTTTCAGGCCGCGGATCACCATGGCCCTCCGTTCTGTGCTTCCCTCTTCTCCTTGTACTCTTCGTCGCTTACTCCATACTTATCCTTGATGTCCTCCTTCTTTCTTTCGAAATTATTTATGTACTGATCAGAATAATCTCGCCCGCTGTCTGTGTAACCTCCCGCGCTTGAGTCTGGTACTTCTACCCGGACCTCGACCAGATTGAGAGACTGATTGATGGCCCTGTCCACGTCTTCGCGTTCCTGGGCATCAAGTTCGTTCAACTTATTTTCGCTGATCTCAACGCGCAGTTCGCCATCACTGTCAGGGACGAGAATCCCTGCATCCTTGAGAGTCTCACGGTCTTTCTCGGACATGCGGTCGATATTTTCACTGTCACTTTCGATTGCGTTGTCAAGGACGATCAGATCTGATCGCGTCTTCATTCCTTGTCGGTCGAAAATGTTAGTTTCACGCTCTGACTGGTGGGGAGCTTCCTCGACGACAGTATCTACGATGTCCTCTGTTGCAAAATTGATAGCCCACTTTACTCCCATTCCGATAGGGGGATAAAGCGAGGCTGTGTCGGCTACTACGTTTGGTCCCATTGCAACCAAATTATCCTTTCGCTCCTTTGCCTCGTCGAGATCCATGTTCCGATCCAATGCATCATTTTGCAGGGCTGTCTCCATCATTCCGTTGAGACGCCCCACTCTATCGCCCGCGATTCCAGGTTCCCCGCTGGCCGCGCCAATGTCCATCATAATGGCCGAGTACTTGTTTGCAGTGTCCACGGTCTTTGCCGCAGTTTCAGTATCCCCCATGAGGAACTGCATGAAGTCGATGGAATTCTGCTCTTCCATTCCAATTCTGATTTGCGGGGTACCGTCATATCCTTCGGAGTGCTCGAAGGCGACGTCTCCGTTCCCAGTGGGGAATGCAAAACTGTCCACGTACCTGACAAAAATATCGCCGAGGCTGGAGGCCACCTCAGGATTTAGTGCGGTAAAGGACGCGTTCTCGTATGTAATCGGACCATCAGGAGTTTGTTCTGTTACAGTTTCACCGGTACTCACCAATTTCGCGAACATGTCTTCGCTTGTTATCTGCTCGACCAGTCCTGCGGCTGCCTCTCCAGCCCTCTCCCGCACACTAGGGAGATCGCTCAATGCGTCTTCAGCGATCCAGTCTGTAAGGCCAGAGACAGCTGCACCTTCATCCTCCCAGGAATAGGTGAACAGCCCTTCCAGCACCTCCTTGGTGTCCGTCTCGTACGTCCCACCATCTCCAGTAAGGATCGCGTGATTAGCCGATGTGTTCCTGGTCGATACGTCTACCAGCCCCTCAAGTTGTTCCTCGGTGGGAGCGTAGAATTCAGGCCAAGAAGCACGTCCCGGATTATGGTCGTTCATGAGTGTGTCAATGTTCGCTCCGACAGCCGCCGTGAGTTCCCGAGAGAATATGAACCCGCCTTGTGTATCATCATTAGACTCTCCAAGGATCACACTCAAGTTGCGCATATCTTCGCGCCAGTACTGCTCACCATCGACAAAGGTGAGATCTTCAACTCCTTCTTTCTGCTGATAGTAGGATGATTGTGGCCCGTAGACTGCGTTCGCCACAGAATCAGGAACGTACTTGAAGCTTCCACCCAGCGTCTCATCTGAAAGGACGAGAAGGCCTGTACCTATTCCTTCGACGAACCCCTGCCACTGCTCGTCGATGTTTCCAGATTCGTCGATAGCTCCCATGGCGCTGAGGCGCTCTGGGATACTAAGGACCCCTTCTGAATAACCTGTGCCCTCGCTGGTCGCAGTCGGCGGCTCGGCTTCAAGTTTTTCCAGCTCTTCGAAGAAGGACCGAAGGAAGCCAACTTCTTCTTCTGAAAGGTCTTCACCACGCTTTGCCTTTTCAAGGGCGCGCGCGTTAACGGCATTTAGAGCTGCAACAATCTCATAATATCGATCGTCGATCACTCGCCCGTCTTCGTCAAGGTATTGCTCCATCTCCTTCCCCATCTTTTTTCCGTCGCTGGCATCTATGGGGAGCGGCATTTCTGCTCCCAATATGTTATAGGGGAGCCACCCGATTCCTCCTTCCGTAACCAGGACCTCCATCGCTGATTCTGTGGGCCCTTGTCTGAGGAGATTCGAGCAGGCTTCAGAATCTTCCACAAGACCGGCCCACGCTTTTCCGGCGCGCCCGTTCAGCTCGCGTATCTCTGCATTGTATTTGATTACCTTGTCAATATCGCTTGTCTCGCCGGAATCACCTAGATAGCGAGTTTTAGCGTCTTCTGCCTCTCCTTTGAGATTGCTGATCGCGGTCTTGTAGTCCTCCAAGTGAGAGGACCACTTGTTCGCCACCCCTCCGGCGTGGACGACAGCCATTGCTGCGCTCTGCCATTTCGAAGCGTTGTAGATTCCCGCTGCTTTGATCTCGGACGCGATCATGTCGGTGAACTCGGCGGCGGTGTCCGAAAATTTACTTCCGACGTCCTCCCCGGATCCGGTTATCGTACCGAGGAGCTCGAGGATTTGGTCTGCTGCAGATTTTGCCTCGTCCGAAGTGGCGTCGGGAGATTTGTAATGAAATGAGAGTAGATGCATCTTGAATCCTCGTGGTCGGTGTTTGATATTATGCGTTTACTTGGCGACCTAGCAAGCCTCCAATGTTTGAATAGTCCGCACGTGCCTCTTCGTCTACGGTTTTTATATCACTGGCCGACTGGTCGACGCCAAAGGCGATCGACATCGCATGTTCCTCCATACTCTTCAATGTATTATCCCATTCCTCGGAATATTCTTCATAACCCTCGACACCCGGAAGCTTTCCTAGTTGATCTTTGGCATTCAACATTGCTTCGGTGAATTTTGCGGTTATGCCACTCAACTCTTCTGCCGTTTGCTTGGCAAGTTGATTCTTGTATGCCGCGTCAGCGAGATTGGCGCCTATTTCATCCATTCCTTTACCTCTAAGTCTGCTTGGAGTCGGCTCCTGGAGGGGGCAGAGGGGGCATCCTCGCCATGAGAGGTGAAACTACACCCTGTGGGTAACCGATTGCTGACAGGGAGCCTGTTCGGTCCGCTTCCGGCCACTGCTGAAGTGGAGGCACGCCCAGGGAGAGGACGGACCGACAGCAGGTGGGAGCTCTCTCCTCTGTGTAAGAATCGATCCACCTGATGGAAGGATCCCCCGTGGTCATGGGCTCGGTGCTCGGATGGTGCCGCTCCTGTGCTTCGGTGCGGGGGTGGCCCCTCCCGGGTGGTGGCTGAGGCTGTTCAGGCCGCCCCTGTCGTACTCCTGACCCCTGCATCGAAGCGCTGCTGGCTGTCGGCACCTTCGATCCCTGGAGTACTGCATGTCCACCGTCGCCTGGTCCGAGAGCGGGGCCTCCCTCACCGCCCTCTGGCGTTCCGAGAACTCCGCCCCCGCGCCCGCCCGGGTGGTGGTCGCCTCTGAGCGGACCACCGTGGACGCCGCCTACCGGCTCCTCCGCGCCGATATCGGGGTCCTGTGGCAGGGCGACTACGAGAACGGGCGCCAGCTCCTCCGTGCGCTCGACCGGCGGCACCAGCGTGAGCTGCAGAAGCGCTCCCGCCGGGGCGCGACCGGCAAGAAGGACGCTGCGGCGCTCTTCCATGAACACCGCAGCGCCCGTGCCGACCGGGCCCGGCTGCTCGGGCGGCTGCTCGTCGTCCTGGAGCCCGACCGGTCCCTGCGCCTGCACCGCGCGCCGGACGTGCGGGCGGCTTGCGTGCATGCCTATGGGGAGGGGAGCGAAGGCGCCGAAGAGCGGACGTGTGTCTCGCTCATGGAACTCGTCGGTGTGCTCAGCGCCTATGAATGGCACCTGAAAGGCGTCGAGGTCCCCCAACTCGGCGCGCGCATCCACCCGGCCTACAGCGTCTTCTCACCCACACGCAGCGAGTACCTGGACCTCGTCGCCCAGGCGCCGTTCCCCGAGGGGATCGAGCATCCGGCCGTGTACGACCTCGGCACGGGCACCGGCGTGCTCGCCGCCCTCCTCGTCCGGCGGGGTGCGAAGAACGTGGTCGCGACCGACATCAACCCCCGCGCCGTCGCCTGCGCCCGCGCCAACATGGAGCGGCTCGGGCTCGCCGACCGGGTGGACGTGGTCGAGGCCGATCCCTGGCCGGACGGGCGCGCCGACGTCGTCGTCTGCAACCCGCCGTGGCTGCCGGGGCAGCCCAGCTCGGACCTGGACCGCGCCGTCTACGACCCCGACTCGGCCATGCTGCACCGCTTCCTCGACGGTCTTGCCGCCCACCTGACCCCGGCCGGGGAGGGCTGGCTCGTGGTGTCGGACCTCGCCGAGCACGTGGGCCTGAGGACCCGTGCCGAACTCCTCGGCGCCATCGCCGACGCCGGGCTGTGCGTGGCCGACCGCCTCGACACCGCCCCGAGCCATCCGCGCGCCGACGACACCGCCGACCCCCTGCACGAGGCCCGGCGGCGGGAGGTCACCTCCCTGTGGCGGCTGGTGCCGGAGGGCGGGGCGAGGCCGTCGTCCACCTGAATCTTCAGTCCACCTGAAGCAGCGGCCTGAAGCGCCGGGGCCGCCGGGGCCGCACGGCATGGCCCCGGCCGACGCGGCCTACTTGTCGGACACGCTCCATGTGCCGTCGGCCCTCTGCGCGAAGGCGTTCCACGCGGTGCCGTCGACCTTGAGGGTGTCGAGCAGGTAGGCCGCGACCGCGTCGGCGACCAGGGCGACGCGGGCGGGGTCCTCGTCGGTGGTCTCGGCGGCCTCCTCGCCGACGATGCCGCCCAGGGAGTGCTCACCTTCGTCGATGGTCAGCAGGCTCTTGGGGGACGGGCTGAGGTGGTAGGCGTCGGTGAACCACTCCGGCCCGCGGGTGGAGAGCTGCGACCGGTCCTTGCCGCCCGCGATGACCAGGGTCGGAGCGGCCATGGTGGAGTAGTCCGGCCGCATGAACGGAAGGTGCTCGGCGGCGAACGGGGTGAGGGAGTCGCCGGTCCCGGTCGCGGCGATCAGCGCGCCCGCCGCGGCCGCGGGGTGGGAGAAGTCCTCACCGGGAGCGCCGTCGGCGTCGAACACGCGCGCGCCGAGGAGCGCGCCCGCGGTCTGCGCGCCCCAGGAGTGGCCGACGACGGCGGTGCGTTCGCGGTCGACGCGGTCCTGCAGGCCGTCGGCCTGGGCCAGGATGCCGTCGAGGCCGTCGAGGACCGCGTGGAGGTCGGCGATCCGGACCCGCCAGATGGTGGCGAAGCGCGGGTCGTCCCATCCGATGCCGTTGCGGCGGGAGTCCAGGTGGGTGGGCTGCACGACGGCGAACCCGGCGGCGGCCCACCGGTCGGCGAGGGGCGCGTACCCGTCCATGGACCAGGCGTTGCCGTGGGAGAAGACGATGACGGGCAGGTCGCGGCCGGCCGTCGGGGCGGTGACCTTCACCTGGAGGCCGGCGTCGCGGCCGGGGGCGGGGACGGTGATGGGCTTGACCGCGGTGATCCGCTGGCCGGGGCGGTGGGAGGGCATGGGGTACCTGTGCTTTCTCGCGTGGGGTGTTCTGCCGTACATTGACGGAACGATGTTCCGTCAATTTAGCGGAACAATGTTCCGCGAGCAAGGGGAGGCCCCACGTGCCCGAACCGGTCGGAGTACGCCAGGCACAGGCGCAGCGCACCCGCAGCGGCGTGCTGGAGGCCGCCGCGGCGGCCTTCGTGGACCAGGGGGTGCAGGCCCCCGTCCGCGACATCGCCGAACGCGCCGGGGTCGGCGTCGGCACCGTCTACCGCCACTTCCCGACCCGGGCGGACCTGGTCACCGCCGTCTACCGGCACCAGATCGACACCTGCGCCGCGCTCGCGCCCCGGCTGCTGGACGAGGCGGAGTCCCCGTTCACCGCCCTGACCCGCTGGGTGGACGCGTTCGCGGACTTCCTCGTGACCAAGCACGGCCTCGGCGCGGCTCTGGGGTCCGGCGACCCGGGGCTGGAGAACCTCCACGCCCTCATGCTCGACACCCTGGTCCCCGCCTGCGCGACACTGCTGGACGCCTGCACCGCCGCCGGGGAACTCCGCCCCGGCATCACCGCCTACACGTTCATGCGCGCCATCGGAAACCTCTGCATCACCGGCCCCGACTACGAGCAGGCCGACGCCAAGCGCATGGTCGGCGTCCTCTTGGACGGGTGCCGCGCGGCGCCTTAGGGCGTGTTCCCCGGATCGTTCTCGGCTCGCGACCACCAGAACGACGCTCGCTGCGCCGGGACGCCCGGACAACCGACCAGGATGGACGTCGCGCCCCGGCTTGCGAGCGCCGCCCGGACCCCCGCTGCGCCACCCTGGCGAAGCCGGCGCAGTAGGGGCGACGGCCGCTCGCTGATCGAAAAGCCTCCGAGAAACACGCCCGACAACTGACCGGTGAAAACCTCAGTACCGGCGTGGACAGCGCCGATCCCCTGGACGAGGCCCGGCGGCGGGAAGGCACCTCCCTGTGGCGGCAGGTGCCCGACGTCCCGTCCACGTGATCGCGCTCATTCGGGGATCGGCGAATCGTCGTCGAGTTCAGTGCGGGCGAAGCGGCGCTCCAGGTAGGCCCGGCGTGCCGCCGCGTGGGAGCCGTCCATCTGGGCGGCGAACTCTGCGCGGGCCGTCTCGATCAGCGAATCCGGGATGTTCGGGTGGGCGGCGGCGATGGCCCAGAGGGCACCTTCGGTCTCCATGTCCAGGCCGGTCTCCGAGTTCACGCCTCCGCCGTTGCGGACGGATTCCAAGGCGCCCTCGAAGTTGGCTCTGATCTCCTCTGGTGTGGGCGGTTCCAAACGCATGCTTCCTCCTGGAAGTGGGGGCGGCAGGTGCCGGGACGACAACGGAACCCGGTGGACGGCGGGAGAAGCCGCCCGCCGTCCACCGGTCAGGGGCCGGGGACGCCGGTGGCCTCCTGGAGGGCGTCGAGCATCTCCCTCGCGGTCGCGAAGCCGATCGCCGGGCGCTCCCGAAGGCCGTGGTCGACCACGTCGGCCAGGGCCCGCGGCACATCGGGCGCCCTCTCGCGGACGGGGACCGCCGGTGTCTGCAGCACGAGCTGCCACGGGTCCTTGCCGCGGGGGAAGTCGCGGGGCGCACGGCCGGTCAGCGCCGCGTACAGGCACGCGGCCATCGCCCACACGTCCACGGCCGGCGACGCGTTCTTGAAGTTCACCACCTGCTGCCGCGGCATGAAGTGCGGCTTGCCCGCCGCCGTCCCGGTGCGGGTCAGGCCGCTCAGCCCCGCCTGGTCGAAGGCTTTGGCCAAGCCGAAGTCGGCGATCTTGGCGACCGGGGCTCCGCCGCCGTCGGGGCGGTCGAGCAGGATGTTGGACGGGCTGAGGTCGCGGTGCACCACCCCCTTGGAGTGGGCGTACTCCAGCCCGCGCAGCGCCTGCACGGCCAGCGCGGTCGCCTCGTCGGCGGGGAGCCTTCCGCCCCGGGACGCCATCAGCCCGTCGAGGCCCCCGCCCGCGCAGAACTCCAACGTGAAGTAGAAGAGGCCGTCGGCGAATCCCGACGCGCGAAGCTCGGCGACGTTCGGGTGCCGCAGCGCCCCGGTCAACTCCGCCTCCCGCAGGAACCGGGCGCGGGCCTGGGCGCTCGCCGCCGCCCTGGGCAGCATCACCTTCAGCGCCACCTGCTCACCGGTCGCCTCATGACGGGCCAGGTAGACCGCGCCCATGCCGCCGCGCCCGAGCTCGCGCAGCACCGTGTACCCGGCGATGGCGGCAAGGTCGGCCCGCCCGCCGCGTGCCCGGTCCAGCAGGGCCCGCAGCGCCTTGACCGGGGACTCGCCCGGGGCGGCGGGCGGCGGCTCCGGTGCCTGTTCCTCCCGGCCGGCGCTCACCTCCACCCGGAGGACCGTCCGTCCCACCCTGATCTCGTCGCCGTCCTTGAGGTCGTGTTCGGGGAAGGCGACCGCCGCCGCCTCCTCCGGCGACTGGTCCCGCTCCCTGCGGCCGATCCGGACCCCGTTGACGTAGGTGCCGTTGAGGCTCCCGAAGTCGCGGATGCGCGCGTGCGGCGGGCTGATGTCGATCAGGCAGTGGTGCCGGGACACCGTCCGGTGGTGCTCGTCGTTCGGCAGCCGCGGGTCGCAGTCGTCGGCGCGCCCGAGGAGGCACGTGGTCCGCTCCTCGAACACCCATCGGGCACGATCGAGGCGGCCTTCGACCGCTTCCAGGGTGACGGCCGGGTTCGCCGGTGTCATGACAGCTCCCAGTCCAGTTCCCACAGGCGGGCGGTGCCGTCGCCGCTTCCGCTGAGGAGAAAGGCGTCGTCGGAGGAGAGTGCGAGGGAACCGACGATGGCGGTGTGCCCTTCGAGGACGCGGAGGAGTTCGCCCGCGTCGGCGTCCCACACATGGATCCCGCCGTCGAGGCTTCCGGTCACCGCGAAGCGGCCGTCGCCCGTGATGTGCAGCGCGCTGACCATCGTCGGCCCATGGGAGAAGGTGCTCAGGCGCTCGCCGGTCGACGCGTCCCACAACCGGAGTTCCGGGTCGGGCCCGGCGCTGAAGCTGACGGTGAGGGCGCGCCGACCGTCGTTGCTCAGGCACACCTTGTCCATGCGGAGCATCCCGTCGCCGTGGCGGAACCGCACCTGCTCCGTTCCGTCGCCGTCCCATACGACGACCTCGCCGTCGTCGCCGAAGGCGGCGGCCCTTCGCCCGTCGGGTGTGAGCCAGAATGAGCCCACCTTCTTCCCCGGTCCTTCCCGAGCCCAGAGGCAGGTGCCGGCCTCCACGTCCCACATGCGGAGCGTGTCGTCGTGGCAAGCCCCCAGAGCGCGTGTGCCGTCGCCGCTGAGATGCACCTGGGTTGCTCCCGGGCCCAGCAGCCCGCCGCCTCGGGGCGCTCCGCCGAGGGAGCCGGTGTTGAGGCTCGCCACCACGCGCGCGTCGGGACCGGTCTCCTGGATCTCGATGGTGAACAGGGAGACGGTCATCGCTCGCCGTCCGTCGGCCCTCAGGCCGATGCTCCCCAGGCGTTCTTTGGCGACCTCACGAAGAAGGGTCCCCTGGGAGAGGTCCCACAGGTGCGCCGTGTTCCCGCCCCTGGACATCCCGAACCTGCCGTCCGCCGAGATCGCGACGGCGTCGCCGGTCCGCGTCGGGCCGGAGAGCGTCCTGAGGGGTGATGCCGATCGGAGCCCGGTGCGGGGCACCGACGTTCCCAGGGCACGCCAGGCGGCCATCGCCCGGGGGGCGCGTTCGTGGCCGGGTACCGTGCGGGCCTTGGCGAGCAGTGGCACCGCGTCCGAAGGGCGGTGCTCGGCGATCGCGCGCTCCGCCCTGGCGACCAGTCCCTCCGCTTCGGCGCGCCGACGGTTCAGCTCCGTCTGCGGGCTGGGGCGGACGAGGTACGTCGTGGCGACCTGCGCCCCGGGCGGGCCCAGCTTCCAGCGGCGCATCGTGTTGTCCGCGCCCAGGGAGACACCGGCCCAACCGTCGGCGACGGTCTGTACGGCGACGACCGTGGCGCCGTGCCCGTCGAACGTTCGCAGGCAGCGGCCTCCAGCCAGGTCCCAGAAGCGGACCTTGCCGTCGTGCCCGCCGGTGATCGCCCGGTTCGCGTGGTCGTTGAGGGAGAGAGAGCCGATCTCGCCCACGCGCGAGGGGATCTCGGTCGTGCACCGCCCTGTGGCGGTGTCCCACACGCGGATGGCGTCGCCTCGGGATGCCGTGGCGGCCGAGCGGCCGTCGTGGCTCATCCAGGCCGCCGTGACGTTGTCGGAGCGGCCCTGGAGTCGGTGGAGGCCGCCGTCAGCGAGGTGACAGATCCACGAGGGGGCCGTTCCCCAGGAGGTCACGAGCGCCCGGCGGCCGTCACCGCTGAGCGTGACGCCGTACCCGGCGCCGTCCGCACGCCCGAGGTCGATCCTGCGTTCGGCCCGTCCCCGGCGGAAGTCCCACACCCACAGTTTCCACACGCCCCGGCTCTCTTCCACGACGGCGACGGCGGTCCGCCCCAGGGCGTCGATGCGTGCGTCCCCGGTGTCGGCCAGGTGCCCCTTGCCGGGGTCCGTGAAATCGTGGAGGCGGACGCCCTCCTCCAGGTCCCAGAAGCGGATTCCGACGCCTCTGTACGCGGAGACCGCGTATCGGCCGTCGGCGCTGACGTCGCAGGAACCGACCCCGAGCCCCCGGCCCTCCAGGGTTCGCAGACAGCGCCCTCCCACAAGGTCCCAAAGGCGCACGCCGCCATCGTTGCCCCCGGTCAGGGCGAGCCCTCCGTCCGGGGTGAGCCGCGCCGGCGGGTCCAGGGGCCGCATACGGGTGGAGTCGAAGGCCGAATGCCAGGGCACCTCGAACATGCCCTCGGCCTGTGAGTCGGGTGCGGTCCGCGAGCGCAGGGCCGCCCAGAGCGGCGCGTCCTCAGATGCACCGGGGTGTTCGCGCCCGTTCTCCTCCAGAAGCGCGCGGGCGGATCGGCGGTCGCCGCGCTCAAGGTGCACCTGCGCCAGCAGGTGTCGGACCCGTCCGGGCTCCCCGTCGCCGTCGCGCAGCGCCTCCACGCGTGAGAGCAGTCCCTCATCGGTCTCCTCGGCGCGGCGCCAGCGCAGCAGCCCGCGGTTGTAGGCGCTCGGGACGTGCCGCGGGTCGGCGGCCTGGGCCTCCTCGAACGCCGCGTCCGCGTCGCCCGTCCGGCCCAGGTCGAGCAGGGACAGAGCGCGGTTGTTGAGCTCGTCGGCGCGCAGGTCGGCGGCGACGGGGACAGGGCGCGGGTGGTCGTGCCCCAGCGCATCCCGGTAGGACTCCGCCAGCCCCTCGGCGACCTCGGCCATCGACCCGGGGCGCTGCGCCGGGTCCGTGCGCAGGCACCGTTCGAGCAGGGCCGCGGTCCGTTCGGGCAGGCCGACCGCCAGGGCGTCGGAGCCGCCCTCCTCGCGGACGGCCTCCAGCGCCGCCCCCGCGACCGATCCGGACATCCAGGTGATCCCGCCGGTGAACATCTCCAGCACGGACACGGCCAGGCTGTACACGTCGCTGCGGCGGCCCAGCGGGCGTCCTTCGGCCTGTTCCGGCGAGGCGTAGGCAGGGGTCAGCCCCCCGTTCGGGGCCACGGCACTCGCCTGGGGGCCGGCGGGCGCGGGCCCCGGGCCCGAGGCTGGGGGAGCCGTGCGGGCGCGCGCCAGGCCGAAGTCGGTGATCTTGGCGGTCCCGTCTTCGTCCACAAGGATGTTGGCGGGCTTGACGTCCTGGTGCACAAGGCCCTTGGAGTGGGCGTGGTCGAGGCCGCGCGCGGCCTGGATCGCGAGGTCGAGGACACGGGCGAGCACTCGGCGCGGGCCGCCCGCGTACAGCCTCCCGTCGTCGATCCGGTCCCGCAGGCTTCCGCCGCGCACGTACTCGGCGAACACCCGGGGGATGCCGTCGAGCACGCGGACGTAATGGCAGGCACAGACGTTCGGGTGGAGGCCCAGCCCCACCCAGGCCTCGGCCTCGGCGATGAAGCGCGCGCGCCCCGAGGCGTCGGTGAACATCTCGGGGCGCGGGCTCTTGACCGCGAGGTCGGCGCCCCAGCCCAGGTGCCGGACACGGTGGACGAGACCCATGGCGCCTTGCCCGTGCACCTGCGCGACCTCGTATCGGCCGTCGACCGTGTCACCGACCCGCCACGTCCGCGGTGCGCCCACGCGCCTCACCCATCCCTCCCGCCGTCGAACAGGCCGACCCTGCCCCAGCCGGAGGAGGAACGGGTGAAAACACGATGTCCGGACGGCGGCGGGGTCGTTGACGGGCGGTGGACGACCGTGCTCAGACCGGAACCCGGTGTCCGTTCCCTTTCGACCGGGCCCGGAGAATGTGAACGCGTTTCCGATCTCCGTGGCCATCTGCGTATTTCGAGAGTGGTCGAAGACCGTTGTGCGGTCGGTCCCCACGCGGTGATCATGAGTGCGTGGCCGGTCGCGATCACTGCGACGCGCGACCGGTGCGGTGGCGGAGACGGCGCCGGCCGATGGGGCGGCGCCGCGGGTGCGGGTCTGCCGGCCTCTCCTGGGACGGCTGATGGGGGCCGTCGACGGGGCTGCGGACCCGTGCCCGCGATTCCTCTCCCGTGCTCCCACCCCGGCGATCCGTCCTCGCCGGGGTGCACGCCCTCCTGGCCCGGTCGGCCCGGTGTGTCACAGTCGAGGGCGGTCCGGCGTCCCATGGGAAACGGCCGCGAGACGCGACAGGAGCACGCCATGCCCGAGCCCGAGGGTGACGCGACGGTGGACGCGGCGACGGAGGCGTTCGTCGAACACCGCAACCTGCTCTTCACCGTCGCCTACGAGATGCTCGGCTCGGCGGCCGACGCCGAGGACGTCCTCCAGGAGACGTGGATGCGCTGGTCGGGCGTGGACCTCGCATCGGTGCGGGACCGGCGCGCCTACCTGGTCACGATCACCACCCGCCAGTCCCTCACGCGCCTGCGCGCGCTCGGGCGCCGCAAGGAGAGCTACTTCGGCCCGTGGCTGCCCGAACCGCTGCTCACCGCCCCCGACGTGGCCGAGGACGTCGAGCTGGCCGACAGCATCTCCACGGCGATGCTGCTGGTGCTGGAGACGCTGGCGCCGACCGAGCGGGCGGTGTTCGTGCTGCGCGAGGTGTTCGACATCGGGTACGGGGAGATCGCCGAGGCGGTCGGCAAGTCGCAGGCCGCGGTCCGGCAGATCGCCCACCGGGCGCGGGCGCACGTCGCCGAGCGGCGCCCGCGCGGTGCCGCGTCCCCGAAGGAGACGCGGGCGGTGACCGACGCCTTCCGGCGGGCGGTGGAGACGGGGGACCTGCAGGGGCTGCTGGACACCCTGGCGCCGGACGTGGTGGTGCTGGCCGACGGCGGCGGCGTGAAGCAGGCGGTCTCCAAGCCGGTGGTGGGCGCCGACCGGGTGGCCCGCCTGTTCAAGATCGGCATGAGCCGGGTCGAGGGGACGCTGAGGATCGATCCGGTGCAGGTGAACGGGTGGCCGGGGCTGCTGATCCGCATGGGCGGGCAGATCGACAGCGTGCTGACGCTGCGGGTCGAGGACGGCCTGATCACCGGGATCTACAACGTCCGCAACCCGGAGAAGCTGTCCCGCTTCGGCGAGGAGACGGCCCTGGGGAGGTGAGGGGCCGAGGCGAGGGCGACGCGCCGGGGGCGGCCGCACGAGGCTGCACGAGGGGGCCCACGCCCGCGGCGTGGACCCCCGTGGGCCCCGGTGAGGGGGCTGTGTCAGGCCGACCGGCGCAGGTACGACGCCCGGAGCGCCGCCGTGCCGACGGCGATCAGGAGCGCGCCCGCGGCCAGCATGCCGGTGACCGCCCCGCCCGTCAGGGGCAGGTAGCCGCCGCCGTCCCCGTGGGGCGGGTCCGCCTCGTCCGGCGGAACCGGCTCGTCGGTCGACGGCTCGGGCTCCGGTTCCGGCTCAGGGCTGGGCGTGGGAGAGGGCGAAGGAGACGGGGCGGGCGGCACGACGTCCACCTCGGTGCCGCAGTTGGCGGGGTCGTCGCCCTCACAGCGGCCGTTCGGATCGTCCGTGGTGGCCGCGTTGGTGAGCTTCCCGTCGCCGCCGCCCAGGTCGCCGACGGTCGCCGTGTAGGTGAGCGTGACGGTCTGGCCGGGCTCCAGCGGGCCCGACCAGGTCAGTTCGGGAGCGCTGTAGGACACCTCTCCCAGGGGCGCGCCGTCGGCCGAGGCGGCAGCGTCCTCGTTGTAGGCCGCGTCGTCCAGGACGCCGCTCAGGTCGTCGGACACCACGGCCGGGTCGTCCTCGGTATAGGCCGCGCTGCCGGTGTTGGTGGCCGTGACGGTGTAGGTGACCGTGTCGCCCGGCTGCACGGGTCCGGCGGGGTCGACCGACTTGGCGACCTCCAGGGCGCGGTCCCTGATCACGACCGGGTGGTCCTCGACCTCGCCGCCGATGGTGCGTCCGGTCGGGGCGGGCGCGGCGTCTTCCGCGC
>NZ_ANBH01000112.1 GCF_000341185.1 Nocardiopsis chromatogenes YIM 90109 | reverse complement strand
GCGCGGTCCCTGATCACGACCGGGTGGTCCTCGCCCTCGCCGCCGATGGTGCGTCCGGTCGGGGCGGGCGCGGCGTCTTCCGCGCGTTCCGATTCGGCAGGCGCGTCGCCCGCTGAGGCGATGCGGAACCGGGCGTATGTGCCGCCTTCCTCGGCCGGGGCGGGGAAGTCCAACTCCACCGTTGTCATCCCGGAGCCTGCAGGGACGGTGGCGGTCCGCCGCTCGTCCTCCCCGAAGGAGCCGTCCCGGTCGAGGTCGACCCACCCGGCGAGCGTCGCCGGGGAGCCGGTGCGGTTGACCGCCTTGACGGGGACGGTGAGCTCCCGGTCGACGAGGCCGGTGATCGTGCCGGTGGCGTCCTCGTCGTCGGCGGCGGGGCCGGTGGTGTCGTCGCCGTCGGCGCCTGGGCCGGGAAGGCCGTCGGGTTCGGGATCGACGGTGTCCCCGAGCGTCAGCGGCGCCGTGTGCCCGTCGGGGTCCTCGTCGGTGAGGAGGTGCACCGCGCCGTCGTTCGCCAGCGTCGTCCCATAGGAGTCCGGGGCGTCGCCGAAGTCCGCGTTCGCGAAGGTCACGTCCGCGTCGCCGGGCGGGTTGATCCCGACCGCGTCACTGATCTCCCCGGGGCCGTTGGTGTAGGTGCCGACCTCGTCCGAGGTGACGTCCAGGCCGATGGTGCAGGAGACCTCTTGGGCGGACAGAACGCCGCCGGTGACGGTGACGGTGCTGCCGCCGCCTTCCGCTTCGACGTCGGCCGTGCAGGTGGTGTCCAGATCCGGGTCGTCGGCGATGCGCAGGCCGTCGGGGAGTGTGTCGGTGAAGGACCAGCCGTCCTTGGCCGCCAGCTCGGAGGTGTTCGTGACGGTGAGGGTGAGCCGGGACGTCTCCCCGACGATGCGCACCCGCGGGTCGAAGGACTTGTCGAGCTGCGGTGTCACATCCAGGATGGCGATGTTGTCGTAGGCGCCGTCGTTGCCGAACCGCTGGCCCTGGTCGTTCCGGAGCACGATGTCGAAGGCGCCGCCGCGCAGCAGGTACGACCCGTCGGCGGGGAAGCTGCCTGCGCGGAAGCCGGTCTGGCCGGGGATGTCGATGCCCCGCGGATCGGCGCACACGTCGATGGCCGAGTCCGACATGGGGCGCTCGGTTCCCCGTGAGTCGATCAGCGAGAAGCGCAGCCTCGGCGGGGTCCATATGTCGGCGTGCTGGCAGTTCATCGCGGCGGCGTCCACGGAGAAGGTGACGAACCTGCTCTCGACCGGCAGCGTGACGGGGGCGGCCGTGCGGAACTGCACGGCCCCGGCCGGGCCGTCGCCCTCGGTGAAGGAGGCGACGGCGGCGTTGGCGTCGGGGTCCTCGGCGCCGCGGAGGGTCCCGAGTGCCGTGGTCAGCCTCTGGAGGTTGTTGAAGGCGCCGTCGGCTTGGCCGGCCGCGGTGCAGTCGTCGGTCTGCCGCTCGCTGGTCGCGTCCACGATGAAGCCGTTGCAGTCGGGGCGGCTCACCCAGTACGGGTCGGCGGTGTAGGTCTGGCCCGTCGCGCCGGTGTAGTTCTGGAGGCTGGTGTTCGTGCCGTCACCGGCCTGCTCGAAGTCCTCTTGGAAGAGGACCGGCGGGTCGCTGGGCACCCCGGGGTGGCCGGGCTCGGCCGCGGCGGCCTGCGGGAGGAGGGGGACGGCGGCGACCGCGCCCACGGCCGTCGCCGCGACGGCCGCCGTCCAGCGGCGTGTTCGGTCGCGGCGGGGTGAGCGGTCGGGTCGGTCCCCAGGCTGCGTCATCGAGTGTCCCCTCATGGCCGGGAAGTCCACTCTGATCACAATAAGTAATGGTCTGCGTTCGGGGAGTGTGGCGCGCCGAGGTCATTTGCCCAGGTCGCAGCGGGGAGCGAGGCAGTGGATGAGTGCGCCGCTCGTGAGGACCGACGGGCGGGCGTGCTGGTCGACCCGGAGGCTCGCCGCCTTAGGGGAGCCCGGGGCGTCGTCCTTGTGAAGAAGGAAGGTGGAGTCCCACGAGGAGCATTGTGCGTCGGCGCAGGCGTAGTACAGGAGCCGATCGCCGTCCCGGCCGACGCCGACCACGTGGGGGCGGCCGGAGGTGTCGACGGCGACCGAGGGGGCGGGGCGGTCGCCTCCGAACCTCGGGACGCCCGGCCGCCATGGGCCGTCGAGTTCGCGGGTCTCGCTTGAGTCGCAGTGGGACCCGCGGCACACCAGTAGGTGCAGGGCGCTGCTGTCCGGGGTGAGGTGGGCGATCGCGACCGAGCCGTCGGGGGCGAGGGCCAGGCCGGGTTCCACCACGTCTGGCAATCGGCTCACCGATGGCGTCTCGCAGTCGAAGGTGGAGCAGGTGAGGAGGGCGGCGGGCGTCTCGTTCGAGTGGTGGACGGTCGGCTCGGACGGTCCGTGGAGGAGGGCGGCGTATCCGCCATCGGGTCCGGGGGCCAGGCGCAGGCCGGTGAGCGGTAGGGCCCGGGGTGCTGACGCAGGGAGGTCGATCGCCCATGGGCCGTCGCAGTCGTCGTCCGAGCACCGGTAGACGGCGAGACCGCCGGCGTCGGACTCCCGGTCGGAGTCGGTGAGGACGGCCCCGATGAGGAGGTGGTCGCCGTCGGCGGCGATCGCCCAGGAGTGGAGGAAGGCGTCTTCGGGCACTGTGTCGATCTGGCGTTCGCGCGCTTGGCCGTCCGGGCAGTCGGCTTCGCAGGCGTAGAGGAGTAGGGCGTCGGGGCCGTCCCTCCAACGGTCCTGGGTGAGGGATGCGAAGCCCGTTCCGCCGGGCACCGGTTCGAGGTCGTCCGGGGCCAGGTCGTCCGTTGCGGCGGCGGGGTCGATGGCCAGCCGAGGGACGTGGGCGAGTTCCCTGGCGTAGAACCGGGCGCCGAAGAGTGGAAGGGCGACGATGGCGACGAGCACGACGGCGAGGAGGACGGTCTGTTTGGGGCGCCGCCCTGGAGGGGCGGGGGCGTCCTGCACTGCTGTGCGGGTGTCGCCGCAGAGGGAGTACACGACAGGTGCGCAGGCGGTCAGGAGGGCCGCCGGGGCGACGAATACGAGGGCGAGCCCTTCCGCCGCGACCCGGAGCACCGCCTTCATCGGGCCATCGGTGAGCACGTAGGCGGCTTCGGCTGCGAAGTGGGGGAGGAGCATGAGGCCGACCGCCATGCCGAGGCAGGCGATGTGGCGCACCCGTTCTCCTTCCCCCACTCCCCAGGAGCGCTCAACGGCTTCGCGGCCGTACAGGTCCTCGAGGAGGGCGACGGGCAGGAGGACGGCCCACTGGGCCAGGACGGCCGGGAGGACGAACAGGGACGCCGTCACGATCAGCAGACGGACCGGCCCGGCATAGTCGACGGGAGGCGCCAGCCCCAGGAGGATCATCGGTGCCTCGACGCCGAAGACGACCATGCCGAATCCGAGAACGGCGAGGAACCACCATCCGAGCAGCAGGAACGGGTGCTTGAGGAGTCGGGTCAGGGCGGCTCGGAACGGGGTGGGCCGCCCCAGGAGGCGTCCGGCGACCATGAGGGTGACCAGGCCGTAGGCCACGGGGAGGCCGATGGTGCCGAGGACGGACGTGGCTCCCTGGCGGACCAGCTCCTCCGAGGCGGGAAGGGGCACCAGGCCGCCGTCGATCCACCGGGCGCCGGAGAGCAGACTCGCCCGGACGAGGGTCGCGACGAGCCAGCCGAGGAGCAGCGGGACCGAGGCGATCCCGAGCAGGAGCGCCGGGCGGCGCAGGTATTCGCCGAGGAGCAGGGCCAGCGCCCCGCGGAGTGTGCAGGGCAAGGACTGCGGGGGATGGGCCATCGCGCGGACTCCCTGGGGCGGCGGTCGTCGAGGGTCCGACGGACGCCGCCGGAAAGCGGTTGCACGGTGTCCGAACGCAGCTGTCGCCGGGCCCGCTCCGTTCCTCTCCTCACCCCATGAAGGACTCGGGACCGAAACGGCCCCAGGCCACGAAGCCCGCCACCGCGAGGTAGACGAGGTTGCCCGCGATGTTCACCGGCTCGCGGCGGCGCGCGTGCACGAAGATCGCGCCGATCATCACCAGGACGATGCCGACGGCGGCCAGGGGGACGAATACGGTCCCGATGCCCACCAGAGGGGGCAGGATCAGGCCGATGGCGGCGAGGACTTCGAGCCCGCCGATGGTCCGAACGGCGCCGGGGCTCCAGTCCTTGACCCACCCGGCGAACTTGAACGCGGCGATCTTGTCTTTGGGAACGACGACCTTGGCGGCCCCACCGACCCCGAAGACGAGAGCCAGGAAGACAGCGGCGATCCACAACGCGAGGTCCATAGCGCCTCCTCTGGTATCGGGTCCTGTTCATCCCAGGACCCGTCACCAAGAGGACGAACGACGCCGGACATGTGTGACGCGGCGAGGCGGGCGCGCGGAGGGCCGGGTCAGTCGGGCTGGCGGTCTTCCCTCGTTGGAGTTGAAGGGGAGGGAGGCGTGGATGCGGTTCGGGACGCCGACCCTACGGGTGGGGGAGAGGCGTGGTGCCGATCGTTCAGGCTGCGGTCGGCCATGCGCAGCTTCTCGGCGACGTCACGACTGTGCTGAGCGCTGGTCGCGGCCTCGGTGGGCCCGTCGGCTGTGTCGGTCTCCGCGGGGAGGGTGTCCGGAGACTCCGGCGGAGCCGCACGGTGCTCGGCCGCTCGCGAGCGGTCCAATGACTGGGAGACGTATTCCCGCTGCTCAGGCTGCCTGGCCGCGGCGGAGTGGGGTGGTGGGGGAGTGGCGGTCGCCAGGTGCTCCCGGTGGCGCCGTTCGGCTTCATCGACGAGGGAGGGGAGTTCCTCGGGGGCTCCGTTGACGCGGAGGCCGTCGTCTCTGAGGTAGGCGACCTTCTCCTGGAAGTCCCGGATCTCGTCCTGTGTGGGAGGCCGGTTCCGCTCGTCAACGAGCGTTTCACGGGCGGCGAGCGGGTTGGTCCTGTTTCCGTCCTCTCCCCAGTGGTTCTCGTGCAGGACCCGGCCGTTGCGGTCGAGAATGTAGATGGAGTCGACGCTGGACGAGCGCTCCAGGTGGTCCGCGACATTGGGGATGTTCTCGTAGAACTCGTCATGGGATTCCGGGGGCATCCACCGACCGTAGCCTTCGCGGTCGCGCTGTTTCTGGTAGCGGTGAAGGATTCCTAGGTGGCTATTCGATATATGAGTTGCGATGAAAGCGACGCTGACGTTATAGCCGTGCTGCTTGAAGCCGTCCACCCATGAGTCGGCCCACTCGGCGCGTCCGAGCGGGTGACTGGCGATCACGTCATATTGCTTGTCTCCGGCTCTCAGATGGTCGAGGCAGTTGGAGTGGAAATCATCGGGCAGCTCCGACGACGCGATAGCGTGTCCGTGCTGGCGTTCACGTTCTGTGATGAGGTCAAAGTCTGGATGGTAAGTGGCATTGTCGTCGCCGTCGTACGATGCCGTGTATGGCGGCATGGACGCCATGGCGAGGTCTTGGGAGATAGTTTTTCCTGCGCCAGGCTGCCCGCCCAATATAAGGAACCTGGGTGGGTGCCCCGTCTGGCGGTCTGCGGGATCGCTAGGGGGTGTTAGGTCTCGGAGGCGCAGTCTCAGGGCATTCTCGAACCTGGGGTCGTGGTTCTGCGCGAGGCTCATTCGCCGTCCAGTTGCCGGTGGGAATTGATCTCACGCTTGAGGTCAGAGTTGATCTTGGGGTACTTCTTTGCGATGTCGATCCATCCCTCGCGCCCGATAAAAGGGATCTGCTTCTTCGTGTCTATGTGATGAAGAAGCTCGCGCTCCAGCTCGGCGCGACGCTCTTCGGTGACATCGCTGTAAAAGAGGGCGTGAGTCATGGTGAAGGCGTGTGTTACCATTGACTTCGCGTCTTCGAGAAGTTGGTAATCTGGGAGGTCTGTGAGCGGCCGCCCCGATATGTCGACGGCTTCGTCGTCGGACGGGGTTTCCTGGTCGTTCGGGTGATCGGTGCTCATGGTCGTCCTCTCTGTATGGATCTCGTTCGTATCGCCGGTCAACGGACCTTCCACTCGACATCTCCGTCCTCGCTGATGTCCGCGCTTCCGCCGACGGAGAAGTCCATGGTCTCGGTCTTCGGCTCGTAGTACTCCCTCTGGAAGGTCGCTGTGACTTCGACCTTCCCCTCGGAGACGGTCTCTACGCTGATCGGTGACGAGTATGCGACGTCGTCACCCGCCGGTTTCACCTGCACCTTAGGGCGCTTGAGGATGGTCCACTCGACTGTGTCGATCTGCTTGAAGACGCCGCCCTGGGTGAATCTGAACGGGCACGGGGACGGGAGCGGGTCGGTGCTCGCCTCGCATTCGTCCAGGTAGGAGTCGATCTGGGACTCGACCTGGTCGACGACATCCGGGCGTACCTCCAAGTCATCCAGCTCGAACGTCGCCGTGCCCCTACCCTGGGCCACGGAACTTTGGGTGGTCACTTCGAGTTCTCCGACGACGCCCTGCCCGAACAGTTCGTTCTCCTCCTCAATGGATATGTCGTAGGTCCCCGGAAGGGCGCGCAAAGGTTCAGGGGCGGCGAGGGAGAGGTGGGAGGAGGCGGCCGGAATTCCGGAACGGGAAGCGACCTTCACGAAAGGGATGTGCTGACTGACGATCTTGATTTCTCCAATGTGTTCTGGGCGGGGCGCCCCGATCTCCCACCCCCTCAACATTCCGGTCTTCTCCCGTTGGACAAGGAACCGGGTGGAGTGCTCGGTGCCGTTGACCGTGTATTCCACGTACACGGCCCCTACGTCACGCTCGGGGCGGCGGTCCGGGTCCTCGGTTGCAAGGTAATTTAGACCCTCTTCTGGGTTGCCGTATTCGGATTTCGTGATCCGCATGCCCGTCGGCGGGGTGTATCCCTCTTCCAAGGCGGCCGAGGTGATCAGGGACGACTCCACACCGAGGAGTTCCGCCGCCCGGTCGCCGTCCCGGGCGGCGATCGCTTCCAACAGCTCCTCGACCGGTTGTTCAGGGGAGTAGACGGTCTCCTGGGTCGTGCGCAGTCCTGCGGTCACTCCTGTGCTCACCAGCACCAGGCCGACAAGGATGATCAGCCCGCGCCAGCGCCTCCGCCTCTTGCGGCCGGTGGTGGTCTGCGGTGCGGACGGCTGTGTGGTTGACTCAGCCCCTGCCGTGTCCTGCCGGGCTGCGTCAGGGACCGCGAGAGGGGCACCGCACTTCGTGCAGAACCGTGACGACTCCCGGGCCGCCGGGGTCGAGCACTGCGGGCACCTCCGACTCGCCGACGCCCCGGTCACGGTGCCCCCATCCCGCCGCCGCTCACCCGCCGGTACTCGGGGATCAGCCCCGCCGGACGGGTCTCCACGTGCAGCGGCGGCTCGGACCTCCACCACAGCCAGGCGTTGTGCGGCGGCATCTGCTGGATCGCCTCCACCGGCAGGACCGGCCGGAACGCCCCGCCCACCGAGAACTGGCCGCCCGCATCGCCCGGCGGGCCGAGAGGGGCCGACCGGTCGGGGACCGGGGCGGGGAAGGGGGTGCCCGAGGCGTAGTAGGTCACCTCGGGGGCCCGGTACTCACCGCTCCACGACGAGACGTTCCTCAGGTCGGCGTCGTTGGACATCCCCCCGTAGATGATCTTCGCCGAGGTCGCCGTCAGGATCGCCTGCTGCTCGTCCGCTCCGTAGCGTGCCCTGAGCTGGGCCAGGGACTGGGCCGCCCACAGGGTGATGATGCCTCGGCCGCCTCCCTCGGACACCAGCGTCGGCAGGCTCTGCAGCGGTGCGATGTTGGCGACCTCGTCCAGGGCCAGCAGCAGAGGGCTCTGCAGGCGGCCGCCCTGGGCGGCCGCCACCTCGGCGGCTCGTTGCGCGATCGCATCGACCAGCCCCACGATCATCGGGGCGACGACGCTCTGGTAGTGGCTCGGCCCGACGATGAACAGGGTCGAGGACGTGGCGAGGAACTCGTCGATGTCGAGATCGTTGGCCGAACAGGACTGGAGCACCTTGGGCTCGGCCGTCGCCTCAAGGCAGTTCCGCGCGACGGAGTAGAAGCTCCCGCGCTCCTTCTCCCCGATGAGGGCGACCGCTTCGAGGTCGTCGGCCCAGCCGTCGGCCGTGGTGCTTCCGGCATGGGTGCGGATGAGCTGGGCGGGTCGCCGTACCTCCTGCCGGGCCAGCCAGCGGCGTACCTCCTCCATGGGGGCGCCGGACAGGGCCGCGGCGTGGAAGAGCCCGCGCAGGATCATGGCCGCGCCCGCGCGCCAGTGCTCCCCGTCGCTCATTCCGCGTCCGGCGACCGCCGTCATGGCCTGCACGCGGCGGTAGCACACGCCCGGGTCGTGGCACCCGGCGAGCGGGCTCCACCGCAGTGAGCCGTGGCGCTCGCTGTCGAAGGGGTCGTAGACATAGACCCGCCCCCCGTGGTCGGAGGCCACGCGGCGGCGCCAGTCCCCGCAGAAATCGAGGATGTCCCCGCGGGTGGAGGTCGACACCACCGGCCCCGACCAGTACAGCAGGGCCGGAAGGATCACCCCGCTCGTCTTGCCGTAGCGGGGAGGGCCGACCAGGCCGACGGAGTCCGAGGGATGCGACCACACGCGCTTGTAGCCGTCATCGGGGTCGAGCCCCAGGTAGACGCGGGTCTCGGGGCGGAGTCGGACCGGCGGCGTCGGGGGGAGTTCGGTGGTCGTCACGGGGGTGCCTTCCGGTCAGTCCTTGGCGGGTCCCACGCGCGTGCTCGCCGCACGCTTCACGGGGCGGACGGGCGTGGGGAACGGGGCGAGGGGGTAGTCCCGGCCCGGCTCCTCCAGGCGCTCCAGGCGGAGCTCCGTCGGTGGGTGCGTGGCGAGGACGGCGGCCTCCCATCCGGTACGCGCGCCGTCGAAGTCGCGCAGGTGGCCGAGCGCCCGGTGGAGGCCCTCGCCGTACCCGGCGGCCTTGGCGGCCGCGTCGGCCCGGTACTCGCACCTTCGCCAGTCGGCGGCCTGCATGGGCATCACGATGCGGCGCACCGTCACGGTGACGCTCCACAGGAGGATCGCGGTCAGCAGCCGTGCGGGCCCCCAGCGGACGGCCCGTTCGACCGCTGAGGCGAATCCATAGGCGATGTAGAGCGGGAGCGCGATGCCCTTTCCCCACGCCATCGCCACGGCGTCCCCGTTCCGCCAGTGGGCGAGCTCATGGGCGAGCACCCCGGAGACCGCCTCCTCGTCGTACCGCAGGTGGTCGAGAAGGCCGCGGTTGACGATGATGTGCCTGATCCCTGCGTAGGCGTTGGGCTCCCGGCTGTCATCGATGAGGAGGACGGGGGCGGCGGGCGCCCCCAGGCGGGCGGAGGCCTCCTGGAGGAGGGGGAGGAGCCACTGGCTCTCACGGCGGCTGGGGCGCCGGGCCCCGGAGAGCTCCAGGCGCCAGCGTTCCGTGAGCCCTGAATAGGCGGTGTAGGAGACGGCGGCGAAGAGTGCCGTCACGATCTGCCCTGCGGCCACCGCCCAGGGCCATGCGGGATCGCCCTCGTAGAGGAGCTGGTAGAAGCCGATGAACACCGCGATCGCCATGGTCAGCCCGCCGCTCACGGCGCCGAGCATCGCACCGATGATGCCTCCGATCTGAAAGGCCGCCGTGGGGAGGAGGTCGGCGGCGTCGATCGGCAGGGGAAGGACGAACGTGAGGACCACGTCGATGCGCGAGAGCAGGCCGGCTCCGGTCATGGTTCCCGACCCGATGCCGCCGATACCTCCGAGGATCGCGCCGAACCCTGCCATGAGCAGGATGAACGGGACGTTGAACCAGGCGGAGAAGAGGGCGGTGAGGTTGCCTCGTACGTTGCGCGCCGACGCGCGGCGCATGGCACCGAGGACGGTCGTCGCGCGCCCCGTTCCCGGGAAGGGCAGGCGCACCTGCGCGGCGCGCTGGGACACCGACGGCGCAGGGGATGTGCATCGGGGGCAGGCGGGGGGAGCGGCGGCGGAGCC
Source organism: Nocardiopsis chromatogenes YIM 90109 (assembly GCF_000341185.1). Taxonomy (GTDB): domain Bacteria; phylum Actinomycetota; class Actinomycetes; order Streptosporangiales; family Streptosporangiaceae; genus Nocardiopsis_A; species Nocardiopsis_A chromatogenes. The sequence continues at coordinate 9,500 of NZ_ANBH01000112.1, read as the reverse complement.
TGTCGGCTCCAAGCGGGTGCCGCACTGGTCGCAGAACATGTCGGGGGTCCTCGTCCTGGTGACCGAAGCGGGTCATGGGGAACGGCGGGGACGTCCCTCATCCGTGAAGGTAGGCATCCGCCTCTTCACGGGTGGGGACGGGGATGGCGATGGTCTCGGGGGAGTGGCGCACCCCGTTGCAGCGGGACAGCTCTGAGGAGGCGCGCTCTTGGAAGAGGGGGAGACGGCGTTCCGACCAGTCGAGGGCGTCCCGCGCGGCGGCGCCGTCGGTCGGCGCGCGGTAGGCGAGCAGCCAGGCACTGCGCAGGTCGAGGAGGTCCTGCACCAGTGCCGGGTGGCGGTACCAACAGGGAAAGAGGAGCGCGGCCGCGCCGGAGTAGTGCGAAAGGACGTCGCGCAGCCAGGATGAGAGGTCGTCGAGCACCTGGCGGGCTTGTTCAGGCCGCAGATCGAACCAGCTGACCACACAGGCGCCATCGGCCGGGACGGGAAGCGGCCGGTCGGGCCCGTCGAGGATCCGGTCCGCCAATCGGTCGACCTGGTCGCGCACTTCCTCCAATGCCGAGACGCGTTCTCTCAATCCGCCGAGCTCTCCGGTGATACGGGAGAGATCATCGTTGGGCATGCGCCAAGCGTGGCCAGGGAGTGGGAGGGGCGTCAATGGTGCGGCCACAGGTGGACGGGGCCTGTGGCCGGGGGTCATTCGTGGGGGTCGAAGTTCTCGGTGGTGTGGGGCTCGAAGTCGGGGGACCGCCTCGTGGGGGCGTCGGGGTCCTCCTCCGGGGGTGGGAAGCCGAACCTCTCGTAGTCGCCGATCAGCAGCGAATAGACCACATCGGCCAGCGTGCACGCCAGTGGTGGGCCCTGGTCGTTGTGGCGGGGCCAGAAGACCAGCGGCCAGCGGTCCGGGTCCTCGCCCTCGGCCAGCCAGCCGAGGTGGTCGCCGTGGGCGGTGTCGGCGAACGGCAGCAGGCCGCCCGGCTCCGGCCAGACCGGGAGGGGGAACTCGTCCTCGTCGTCCTCGCGCAGGAGGCGGTAGCCGTCGCGGGCCCGCGCGGACGTCTCCGGCATGCCGTACCTGCCCGAGCGCCCGGGAGGCGGGAAGCGCAGCCACCCGGCCCACATCCCGGCGCCGTAGCGTTCGAGCAGTTCCGTGTAGTCGTTCGGGAGGCGGGTGCCCATCTCCTTGAAGACGGCCTCCCAGCCGTTCTCTCCGAGATAGGGGGAGGCGGGCGGGGGCACCAGGTCCGTGAGCGTCGTCAACGCGGGATCGGTCATGGCCGTGATTATCGCGGACCCGCCGGATCCCACAACCCTTCCGCCTCACCGCGCGCCACGTGGTCGGCGTAGACGCCGACCTTCCAGGCGATCACCGACCGGCACTCCTCCAGGGCCCGGATCTGCGCCTCGACCCTGCGCTGGTGGGCGTTGAGCAGTTCGAGGCGCTCGGCCTCGTTCCCCGGCCCCCGGCGGACCAGTCCGGTGAAGCGCTTGAGGTCGGCCAGCGGCATCCCGGATTCGCGCAGCCTGACGCAGATCCGCAGCCACTCGACATCGGCCTCGGCGTACCGCCGCCTGCCTCCCGCCGTGCGTTCGACCGGCCCGACCAGCAGGCCCTCGCGCTCGTAGAAGCGCAGCGCGTGCACGCTCAGTCCGGTCCGGCGGGCCGTCTCGCCGATGGTCAGTGGGGCGGCGGGGGAGCGGTGGTCGGGCATGCGGGGATCCTACGGCTTGATCTAGAGCGCGCTCTAGTTCCTAGGGTCCTCGCCATGACCGAACACCAGCGGCCCCTCGGCTCGCCCTTCTCCGCGTCCTCCACCGCCGACGATGTCCTCTCCGGCCTCGACCTCACCGGCACCACGGCCGTCGTCACCGGGGGCTCCTCCGGGCTCGGCCTGGCGACCGCCCGTGCACTGGCGGCGGCCGGAGCCCGCGTGACGGTCCCGGCCCGGCGCCCCGAGGCCGCCCGCGCCGCCCTGCCGGGCCTGGACTCCTGCGACGTCGTCCCCATGGACCTGACCGACCTCGGGAGCGTGCGCGCCGCCGCCGAGCGGATCCGCGCGGCCGTGGACACGGTCGACCTCCTGATGGCCGTCGCCGGTGTGATGGCCATCCCGGAGCGGCGCGTCGGCCCCGGCTGGGAGGGCCAGATGGCCGCCAACCACTTCGGGCACTTCGCCTTGGCCTGCGAGCTCTACCCGCTGCTCGCCGCCGCCGGTGGCGCGCGCGTCGTCGTCAACAGCTCGGCCGGGCACACCCTGACCGGTATCCGATGGCACGACCCGCACTTCCGCACCGGGTATGACAAGTGGCTCGCCTACGGACAGTCCAAGACCGCCAACGCCCTGTTCGCCGTCCACCTCGACGCCGTGGGGCGGGGCGACGGTGTCCGGGCCTTCGCCCTGCACCCCGGTAAGATCATCACCGGGCTCCAGCGGGAGATGACCCGCGACGAGCAGATCGAACGCGGCTGGATCGACGGGCAGGGGAACGTCATCGGCGCCGACTTCAAGACGCCGTCCCAGGGCGCCGCCACGGGGCTTTGGGCGGCGACGTCGCCGCTCCTCCAGGGGCGCGGGGGCCTGTACCTGGAGGACTGCGACGTCGCCCGCGTCTCGGGGCCCGAAGAACCCATGGACGACGGCGGCGTCCGGGACTACGCCGTCGCCCCCGAGGCGGCGTCCCGTCTCTGGGAGCTGTCGGTCGCGGCCACCGGGGCCGGGCCCCTCAGGTGATCAGCCGAACTCGGGGCGGCGCCTCTCCGTGAAGGCGGCGACGCCCTCGGCGAAGTCGGCGCTCGCGTAGCCCTGGTCGTACAGCCTGCGCACCTCGTCGTCCTCGTCGTCGGCGCCGTCCTGGATCCGGTTCACGATGGCCTTCACGGCGCGGACCGTCACCTGCGAGCGCTCGGCGATGGTCCGCGCCAGCTCGGCGACGCGGGCGTCGAGGTCGTCGGCGACCTCGTTCACCAGGCCGATGCGCAGTGCCTGGTCGGCGTCGAGCTGCTCCCCGGTGAACAGGATCTGCTTCGCCCAGGCCGGTCCCACCAGGTCCGCGAGCCGCTTGGTGGGCCGGTGGGTGTAGACCACGCCCAGCTTGGCCGGGGTGATCGCCATCCGCGCGTCCCGGGCGGCGATGCGCATGTCGCAGGCCACCGCCAGCTCGCACCCGCCGCCGATGCAGAACCCGCGCACCGCGGCGATCGTCGGTTTGGGGAACGATGCGACGGCCGACTCGGCGGCGTCGGTGAGCGCGTTGAAGCGGCGGCCGTCGGCCGGGCTCCGGAGTGCGGCCAGTTCGCCGATGTCGGCCCCGGCGGAGAAGTGCGCGCCGCCGCGCAGCACCAGCACCCTGACGGCGTCGTCGTCGGCCGCCTTGCCCAGCAGCTCCGGGATCGCCGACCACATCCCGACGGTCATGGCGTTGCGCTTGGCGGGCCGGTCGAACACCAGGGAGGCCACCGGCCCGTCGACGTCGAGGCGCACGTGATCACTCATCGGAAGGCTTTCATGATCGCGGACAGATCCCCGCCAGTATCTCGCCGTCGTGCCCACGGCTGGCGAACGGGGCGCTTCGTCATCCCGGTTCAGGGGAAGTGCGCTCGTGCAGCCCTTGGAGCCTGGTGCGCACTGATTCAGTGAAGGGATGGTCGTCGCCCAGGGCATGTTCGGCATCCGCGGCCAGACCGGTGAACTCCTCGATGGCCCGCTCCTGGTCGTCGGCCGCTTCGTACGCGGTCGCGAGCCGGGCGCGGATTTCGAGGTGCCGCGCGTCATCGCTGGGGAGCGCCGCCCGCGCATCCGCGCGCGCTCGCCGCAGCTCGGGGATCGCCTCGTCGGCGCTACCTGCATTGAGTAGCGCTGTCCCCAAGCCGTGACGTGCGTCGATCCGTTCCCATGCGTCCGCCTCGGGGTCGCTGTCCAGGTCCTGCACCACGAACCGGTACATGTCCACGGCGTCGCCGGGCAGGTCCGAGCCCGAGCAGGCGTCTGCGAACGTCCACATGAACGTCCGGACGTCGGTGGCGTCGGCGACGCCTGATGACAGCTCCCCATTGTGATCGATGAAGGTGTCCAGGAGCTCCACGGCACGTTGCGCCTGCCGGGCTTGGAGGCAGACACGGGCGAGGTGGAACCGGACCCAGGGCAGGTCGGGCGAATCGCGCTCGGAAGTCTCCTCATAGGCGGCGAGGGCCTGTTCCAGAACAGCGACAGCGGCGTCGGAATCGCCGTTCGCGGCGCGGTGCATTCCGAGGAGGTACAGCCCGGCGGCGATACGAGGAGAGGCCGCGCCGGAGCGCCTGTTCTGCTCGGCGACCCGCTCCATTTCTCGGATGCCGGGATCCTCTCGTCCGGCGGAAAGGTACGCGAACCCCAGCATGCTCCGGGCCGTCACCGCTCTGGCGTCGGTAGCGCCCAAGATCCGTTCGCTGTCCGTGGCGCACCGCTCGAACACCGGAAGCGCCGCGTCGTGCTCCTCTGCTTCCCGGAGGGACTCGGCCAGGTGCATGCGCACCGCGAGCGTGGTCATCTCATCTGGTGCGGCGCCGCGCTCCGACTCCTCCAGGAGTGCCCGGTAGGCCGAGATGGCGGTGGACAGGTGGCCGGCCTTCTCGGCGGCCTTCGCCTGGTCCAGGCGTTCCAGAAGAGGGGGAGCGGAGGCTTCGGCGGAGGGTGCGCCGCGTTCGGCGGACAGCGTTCTGGCGATAGCCCGGGTCAGGCCGTGTTCGGAACCGAACACACGCTCCGCGTCGCGGAGGCACTCGGCGAGCAGTGTGAGTCCTCGTTCCCGGTTTCCGGCGCTCAGGTGTGCCATGGCAAGGTTCTGGCGGACGGTGACGGTGTCGGCATCGTCTGCGCCGCGGAGGGCGCGGATCTCGGGAACGGAGCGTTCGAGCGTGTCCCGCGCCTCTTCATGCCGTTCGCAGGCAAGCAGGATACGGCCGAGCTGTGCACGCACGATCGCCGTTCTGGGGTCGTGAGGGATCAGCCGCTCTGCGTCGGAGAGGGACCTGGAGAGGAATTCCGCCGCATGCTGTACCTCACCGAGCATTTCGTGACAGATGGCGCGGGTACGCCGCGCCTCGAACAGCCACTCCTCGTCGGCTTCAGCGCGCCTCTCCGGATCATCCAGCACTTCGGCCAAGACGGCGACGGCTTCGCGATGTTCGGTGACGGACATGTGCTCATTGGCCAGCCGCAGGCGCATGTCGAGCCGTTCGGCGATGGGCGGCTGTTCGGATGACCGCTCAGCGCCGGCCAGTGCGCGGCGATAGTAGGCGATGGCGTGTTGGCTGTGGCCGACGTTCGCGTGGAGGGCCGCGAGGGCGGTATAGGTGGCGACTGTGCGTTCGTCGCCCTGCCCCCATGTCCTCTCCTCGGAGAGGAGGTTCATCTCCAACAGGTCGATCGCCCGCTGAGGGGCCCCGCAGTAGGCCGAGGCGGTGGCCAGCAGTCGACGTCCGGCATGGAGAAGCGGGGAGTCCGCGTCCAGGGCATCTTCGGCCTCTGGGATCGCCTGTTCCAGCAGGTGGGCGTTCTGGGAGTGCCGCCCTGCGCGCTCGTTGCACATGGCCAATTCCAGGCGGGCCTCGAGAAGCCTTTCGACCCCGGGGCCGCCGTCGGCTTCGCCTTCGTCGAGGAACCGCTGCAGCAGGGGGACCGCACGCTCGGTCAGCCCCGAGTCGATGTACGCCGACGCCAGCGCGTGTGCCGAATCGAGGATGCCGGGCACGTCTCCCGGGAAGCCTTCGGCCACCTCGAGCTCCTGCTGCAGCAGGGCGACGGCTCGGTCGTGTCCGTCTGTCCGCCGGTAGAGCGATGCCAGCGATCTGCGGGTGGCTCGGGTCGACTCCGACGCCGCCCCCACAGCGCGTTCTCCGCTCTCCAAAGCCTGCTCGTAGAGCTGGATCGCACGTTCCGGGCGGCCGCACTCGTTATGGGCCGTGCCCAAAGCTTTTAGGGAATCGATCGTGTCGGGATGGTCGGGGCCGATGCGTCTCTGGGCGGCTTCGGCGGTCCGCTCGAAGCACCTCAAAGCCGCTTCGGGGCGCCGGAGGCGCAAGTAGCCGAAGCCAAGGTCGAAGAGAATCGTCTGTGTTCCGCGGTGGTCAGGGCCGAAGAGCCGCTCGGAGTCGGCAGCCGCCCGTTCCAGCATTTCCACACCCTGCTCGGTCTGACCTGCCAGGATAAGGGCAGAAGCGAGACTCTTCCGCGATTGCAGGACATGGGATTCGATCGAGTAGGCCTGATTACCCTCGTCACCGAGTAATGGCTGGCCGGGCGCGGTTCCGAGAAGACGTTCTCTCGGGCCGCTGCCCTTCGAATCTGGCTTTTCCGGGCCAGAGGGAGAAGATTGCTCCAGGGCCGCTTCCCAGGAGCTCAGCACCCGTTCACGCAGATGAACTGCCTTCTCCGGTTCTTCGCGGGCTAGATAGGCGGTGGACAGGCCATTCCATACAGAGCCGAACAGCATCACAGTCCGCATTGCGTTCCCCGGCGGGCCTTCTACATGCTCCCGGTCGTGGAGAACCCCCTCGTACAGTTCGACCGCCCGATCGATGTCGCCTGCGTCCAGGCAGGCCGCGGCCAGCCCCTCGCGCTCGTAGATGGCGACGGGTGAGTCACGTCCATGGAGGCGCTCGGCCACGGCGACGGCACGTGAGGAGTACGCGACCGCTGGAGCTCCGAGTCTTTGGGAACGCAGGAATTCTGAGGAAGTCTCCCAGACACGCATGGAGGACTCGGAATCCAGGTCAGAGGGACAGGCGGCCGCGAGGGCGGCAACGTGCGGCAGCAATGTGCGTGCCTGCGGCCATTCAGGGATGTTGAACGTGGGGTTGATCGGCATCGCGGCTTTGATGAGTACGGCGGCCCGCTCCCTGGAGAAGGCCACCGACTCCGGAGAGCGATGGGGATCGGCCGGGTCGGGGATTCGGGATATGGCCTGCACGAGCCTATGCACCGAAATCGTGTCCCGGTCCAGAGAGATCATACTGTAGGTGCGAAGCGTTCCCAGGGCCTTATGCAGCGCGACAGGCGTGTCAGCCAATCTCATCGGCAGAGAGGGAGACGCCGAGCCGCTAGGGTCTTCATGCATCCGATCGCGGAGGCCCTCAGGAATGTCTTCCCGTCGGTATCCGGACAGCATGTCGTGAGCCAATCGCACGTGCGGAGGTTTGGGCGCGTGGTGATCAGCGTCCGACTTGTGTAGCACGTCGAGCACGCTGCGTGGAATACCGTGTGGGGCGAACCAGGCAAGGATTCGGAGCAGTTCGACGCTGAGCGGGCTCGACTGCGCGATCCGGTCGAGGGTGACGCGCCAGGTTCGGGCGACCGTCCGCCCTTCAGACCCGCCTCCTGACTCCGTGCCCAGGAGGTCGGACGGGTACTGCCTGAGCAGTCGGAGGTATTCGTCGTAGGAGATGCAGGTCTCGGCGATGAACGCAGCGGCCTGCTGCAGCGCGAGTGGAAGGAATCCCAGTTCTTCGGCGAGTTCCCGTGCGCGAGCCCCTTGCCCGGGGTCGGTGCCTTCGGTGAGAACGGTGAGCAGTTCTACCGCCGCGTCCTCATCCAGCGCCCCCAGTTCAATAGGCGCGGCACCGGGCCAGCCGGAGGTGTAGCGGCTGGTGATGAGCACGTGGCCGGCGTCCTGAATGGGGCCCAGCACGGGGGAGAGTTCGGACGGTGCGGCGGCATTGTCCAGCACCAGCAGCCATCCGGGGTTGGCCCTCAGCCACGCTATCGAACTGGCGGCGGCCTGCTCGTCGGGATCGTCGGTTCCGGACACGCCGGGAAGCGCGCGGGCCAGCGCCGCAAGGCCCCGGGCCACCGAGCCCGGGGTGTCGGCATCGATCCACCACACGAGCCGGTGGTCGTCGGCGTGGGCGTGGGCGTACTCCAGGGCCAAGGCGGTCTTTCCGATCCCTCCCAACCCCTGGAGGGCCTGCGTGACGACGCCTGTGCCATCGCGCATCCGTTCGGCCAGGGCGGAAAGCTCCGCCTCCCGTCCGACGAACACCCGTGTGGCGGGTGCGGGCAGATTGGTCGGCAGAAGGGCGCCACCGGCCCCGCTGTTTCCGCCCTCGGTGGCCGAGCCCGGTGGCGGAGGCAGGTCTCGCAGGTCGGGCGCGGTGCCCACGGCGGTGAGGAAGCCGGGATCCTCGGCCAGTGGGGCGGTCGGGACGGCGACGAGCTGGTCGGCGGAGTAGGCCGAGGTGCGGTCGGTGGTGACGACACCGACCAGGAACTCACCGCAGAACAGGCCCGTACCTGATGCCCCGGACCACCGCGACCCCGAACCCGGTGGGACCGGTGCGCTCGGTGCAGCGCTGCCGTCCACGTGCACGGTGATCAGTCCAGACTTCACCCCGGTGAACCGCTCGATATGTCCGCTGATGTCCTTGGTGTCCCGGACGTCTCCCTTCCTTTCCGAGGTCGGGAACCCGATGGCGCGGCAGGGGCGCCGCTCACCGCCGGTGATCCGCCCCCAGAGCACGGTTCCAGCGGCGGGGGGAACCCAGGACGGGGCGTCGATGCGAAGGAGGGCCACGTCCGACGCGGGGTCGGCGTCGATGTCCGGTGCCTCGGGCGGCCATACCACCTGGGCGGGTGACCAGGCACCGCCGCCGAGGGGGCGGACTTCGGGCGGTTCGAGGGGGCGGAGCCCGGGGGGTGCGACCGTGTGCCAGGAGGTGAGGACGGCCGTTTCGGTGACGAGATAGCCTGTGCCGAAGTTTCCGGGGGACCAGACTTCGACGACCCGGTGTGGATCCATGTCAGGTTGATCTCCGGGGCGCTAAAGGGGACGGCGTTCGATGCCTTCAGAGATGCGTGCGTCCGAACCCGACCCGTCCACAGGGTGCAAGGTGCACGAGATCCGGCTCGTAGTGCCGCTCGCCGCCGATCCCCCGGCCTCTACGCTCCATGGAAGCACCGTGAGCTTGACCTTCCCCGACGCGTCGCGGTCGACGTTCACGGCGAGTTCGATCTCCACCGGGCCGGACGTGAACCGGAGTTCCTCGCCTTCGCCTTCGCGCATGGCCTGCTGGAGCTGTGAGCGGATTCCGCTGATCGCCTCGGCCAGACCTACCCACGGTTCGTCGGGCATTCAACGCCTCCTGAGAAGTGAGCACCTTCTGGAAATGCTAAGGGAGAGAGGGCGGCTGCGCCACGTGATTGCTCCGATCGCGTGAATTGCGATTCGACCGTGCTGGATGGGAGATTTCTGCCTCCCTCTTGCTGAGGCCTCAACGGGGGTGGTCCACGGCCGCGGCCTCCTCCTGCAGGGCGTGTACGAGGGTCCGCACGTGGGGCAGGTCGCGGTGGGCCAGCGCGGCGGCGCCGAAGTGGCGGGCGGGCGCGGGGTCCGCGATCGGGACCGTGCACAGGCCCGGAATGTCCGGGGCGAGCGCGATGGAGGGCACCAGCGAGATCCCCATGCCCGCGGCCACCAGCGACCGCGCGAAGAAGTAGTCGGTGGTCGATCCGCGGATCTCCGGC
>NZ_ANBH01000111.1 GCF_000341185.1 Nocardiopsis chromatogenes YIM 90109 | reverse complement strand
CCCACGGCTCGCCCGCCAGCTCGGCCGGGTCCAGCGCGCCTCGGCCGGCCAGCGGGTGTCCCTCGGGCAGCACGACGTGCAGCGGGTCCTCCAGCAGCCCCGTCCACTCCAGTCCGTGGTCCACCCCGACCCGGCCGGGCAGTGGGCCGTCGAAGCGGTAGGCCAGCGCCAGGTCCACCGCGCCCTGCCGGACCAGCGGCAGGCTCGCCTCCGGCTCGGCCTCGCGGATGTGCACCTCGGTGTCGGGGTGGGCCGCGGTGAG
>NZ_ANBH01000110.1 GCF_000341185.1 Nocardiopsis chromatogenes YIM 90109 | reverse complement strand
GGCCCCCCGCCGCTGGTGAAGGTGGCGACGGTGATCCGGGTGCGGCCCCCGGCCAGCCGGTCGACCCGGCGCCGGGCGTGCTCCAGCTCGGCGGCGACCGACTCGGCGGCCCCCACCATGACCTGGCCCGCCCGGGTCAGCGTGACCCCTCGGGTGCTGCGCTCGACCACCTGCGCGCCCAGGCTCCGCTCCAGCGCGGCCACGTGCTGGGACACCGCCGAGGGGGTGAGCCGCAGCGCGGACGCCGCCCGGTTGAAGCTGCCGTGCTCGGCCACAGCCCGCAGCACGCGGAGGCGCTGGACGTCGATCAACAGTTCTCCTTAATACGTGTCCAGTAAGCAGGTACTTCTGCTGGGGACGCTAGGCCGTGACGATGGGGCCATGCAAGAGATCTGCGTCATCGGCGGAAGCCGCTATTTCGGCAAGCTCATGGTGGAGCGCCTGCTCGGCGCCGGGCACCGGGTCACCGTGGTGAACCGGGGGTCGACCGCGCCGCCCGCAGGGGCCGAGCACGTCGTCGCCGACCGGAGCGACGAACGGGCGCTCGCCGCCGCGCTCGGCCCCCGTACCTTCGACGCCGTGGTCGACCAGGTCTGCTACACGCCCGTGCAGGCCGCGATCGCCGCGCGCGTCTTCGGCGGCCGCACCCGCCGCTACGTCATGACCTCCACGATCGAGGCGTACAACCCGGCGGGCGGCGCGGTCCCCGTCCACCCGGAGGGGGTGCCCGTCCCGGAGGAGGCCATCGACCTCGCCTCCTGGCCGGTGCACCCCGACCGGCCCTGGCACGACATGGCCTACCTGGAGCCGCACTACGGGGAGGGCAAGCGGCAGACCGAGGCCGTCTTCACCCATGCCGACGGGTTCGCGTTCGCGTCCGTGCGCTGCGCCCACGTCCTGGGCGGCGGCGCGCAGGAGTTCACGGGGCGCCTGGCGCACTACGTCGAGTGCATCGCCCGGGGCCAGGAGGTCGTCGTGCACGACGGGGCGCTGCCGTCGGTGTTCATCCACTACGAGGAGATGGCCGAGCTGATGGTGTGGGCGGCCGCCGCCGACTTCACCGGACCGCTCAACGCCTGCTCCGACGGGACGCTCGATGTGTGGGCCCTGGGTGCCGCCGTCGCCGCCCAAGTGGGCCGGGAGCCCGTGTACCAGGTCGTGCCCGCGGGGCAGGAGGCGTCGCCGTTCTCCTTCGACCGCCACTTCGCGATGAGCAACGCGCGCGCGAAGGAGCTGGGCTTCTCGTTCTCACACATCTCCGACTGGCTGCCCGGTGCCATCGCCGAGGCGGTCGGCGTCTACTCCACCTCCTTCTCCGCCGTCTGAGCCGACTGAGCCGTCTGAAAGGTCTGAAGAGTCGTCATGCGCTACCGCACGATCGGACGGCGGTCCGTCAGCGCCGTCGGCCTGGGGGCGATGCCGCTGTCCATCGAGAACCGGCCGGACGAGAAGCGCGCCGTCGCCACCGTCCACGCCGCCCTGGACGCCGGGGTCACGCTCATCGACACCGCCGACAGCTACCACTGGCACACCGGGGAGACGGGGCACAACGAGCTCCTCGTGGCGCGTGCCCTCGCGCGCTACGGGGGCGACACCTCCGGCGTCCTGGTGGCGACCAAGGGGGGACGCGGGCGGCCGGGCGACGGGAGTTGGACGGTCACCGGCACGCCCGACCACCTCAAGCGCGCGGCGGAGGCGTCCCTCAAGCGCCTGGGGACCGACGCGATCGGCCTCTACCAGCTGCACAAGCCCGATCCCGAGGTGCCGTGGGCGGAGTCCGTCGGGGCGCTGCGGGACCTCCTCGACGCCGGGACCATTCGCGCGGCGGGCATCTCGAACGTGACCACGGACCAGATCACCGAGGCGCGCGGGATCCTCGGTGACGGGCTGGTGTCCGTGCAGAACCGCTACTCGCCCGCGGTGCGCGACAGCGAGGCGGAGCTGCGGCTGTGCGAGCGCCTGGGGCTGGCGTTCCTCCCCTGGAGCCCTCTGGGCGGCATCTCCCGCAGTTCCCTTGAGGGGGCGTCGGGGCCGACGTCCGAGGGCACGGCCTTCCACGAGGTCGCGTCCGAGCGCGGGGTCAGCCCGCAGCAGGTCGCTCTGGCCTGGCTGCTCGCGCGGTCCCCGGTGGTGGTCCCGATTCCGGGGGCGGGCCGCCCGCAGTCGATCCGCGACTCGGCGAAGGCGCCGGGACTGGAGCTGACGGACGAGGACCTCGCGCGGCTGGAGTGAGGGCCGGGTGAGGGACCGGTCCGAGGGTCGGGGCGGCCTGGGGTGCCTATGGGCAACCCTTGGCGAGCAAGCGCTTTCCAACTAGGGTGTGCCCTCCTTGCGTCGTGAGAGGGAGGTGCGCCCGTGACCTGCAGGGCGAGGGTGTCCCGAGGGCTCGTCGGCCTGGCCGGCGGGGTGTCCGCACTGGTGGTGCTGGGAGGATCCGGGGTGGCGGCCGCCGCGCCGGAGCCGCCGGGGCCGGGGTCCGGGGGGTCGTCCGGGCCGCGGTTGGAGGCGCTCGACCGCGGTGCCGTCGCGGTCGCCACATCGGAAGGCGTTTTCCTGAGTTGGCGGCTGCTCGGCGACGAGGCCACCGGGCACGGCGATACGGGCATGGAAGGCCCCGCGTTCGACGTGTACCGGGACGGCGAGCGCATCGCCACCGTCGAGGACAGCACCAACCACCTGGACGAGGGCGGCGACCCCGGCGCCTCCTACTCCGTCGCGCCCGCCGGAGCCGACAGCGCCGACGGTGCGGCCGGCGCGGGTGGGCCCGAGGGGGAGGCCGCCTCCTGGGCCGACGGCCACGGCGAGATCCCGCTGCGCACACCCGAGGGCGGGACCACCCCCGCCGGGGAGGAGTACGGGTACACCGCCAACGACGCCTCCGTCGGCGACGTGGACGGCGACGGGCGGTACGAGGTCGTCGTCAAATGGGACCCCACCAACTCCAAGGACGTCTCGCAGAAGGGCTACACCGGCCCCGTCTACGTCGACACCTACACGCTCGACGGCGAGCTGCTCCACCGCATCGACCTCGGAGTGAACGTCCGCGCCGGCGCCCACTACACGCAGTTCACCGTGTTCGACCTGGACGGCGACGGCCGGTCCGAGATCATGCTCAAGACCGCCCCCGGGACGCGCAGCACCTCCTACGGCGAGGACGGCCGGCCGACGGGGTCGGACTACATCACCCTGCCGAAGAAGGACCGCAAGGCCGGGTACTCGCATGAGGACGACTACCGGATGAGCGCCGGTGACTACCGTGGCCACCTCGTTGACATGTTCCTCGGCTGGCACCACCACTCCGAGGTGAGGAAGGGGAACTGGCCGGCGACGGTGGAGGAGGCGCTGGGGGAGGAGCCCCGGTACGACTACCCGCTGGAGCGCGAGGACGCCGAGGCCCTGGCGGACCACTTCATCGACGACTACGCGCCCTCACGCAGCGAGCGCAACGACCTACGGGCGTTCGAGGGGTTCGTGCTTGACGGCCCCGAGTACCTGACCGTCTTCGACGGCGAGTCGGGCAAGGAGCTGGACACCGTCCGCTACGAGCCTGGCCGGGGCGACGACGGTCTCCTGTGGGGCGACTACGCGATGTCGCGGATCGAGCCCGGGAACCGGGTCGACCGGTTCCTGTCCGGCGTGGCCTACCTGGACGGGGAGAACCCTTCGGCAGTCTTCGCCCGGGGCTACTACACGCGCTCCACCGTGGCGGCCTACGACTTCGACGGCAAGAAGATCCGTAAGCGCTGGCTCGCCGACAGCGGCCACGTCCCCATGGACAACCCGTTCAACGCCGCCCCGCACGGCAAGGACGGCTCCGACCCGAGGATGGGCGCGCTGGCGAGCCAGGGCTTCCACTCCCTGAGCGCGGCCGACGTCGACGGCGACGGGCGGCAGGAGATCGTCTACGGGGCGGCGACCCTGGACGACGACGGGTCGCTGCTCTACTCCTCGACCGAGGACGGGACGAAGTTCGGCCACGGCGACGCGATGCACGTGGGCGACTTCGACCAGAGCCGGGACGGCCTGGAGATCTGGACGGTTCATGAGGACACGTCGGCCCCGTACGGCTACGTCATGCGCGACGCGGCCACCGGGGAGGTGCTCTTCGGCGGCCGCACGGGGGCCGACACCGGCCGCGGCATGGTCGGCGACGTCGACACGGACGTGCCCGGTGTCGAGGCGTGGTCCTCGGTCAGTTTCGACGGCGACCGGACGGGGCTTTGGAGCGCCGACGGCGAGTACCTCGGGGAGGAGACCCCGGGGACGAACATGAGCATCCGCTGGGCCGCGGACATGACCACGCAGGTCGTCGAGGGCCGGGCCACCGGCGACGGCGCGGAGCCTCCCCGCATCGAGGACTGGGGGCGGGGGACGCTGCTCATCGCCGAGGGGACGCTGACCAACAACGGGACCAAGGGCAACCCGGCGCTGGTGGCCGACATCGTCGGCGACTGGCGGGAGGAGCTGCTGGTGAGGACGGAGGACAGCTCGGCACTGCGGATCTACACCGGCACGGAGGTGACCGACCGGAAGCTGTACACGCTCATGCACGACCCGCAGTACCGCGTCGGCGTGGCCGCCCAGCAGACCGCGTACAACCAGCCCGCCCACCCGTCGTTCACCCTGGCCTCGGACACCGACTGGGAGCAGGTGCCGCTGCCCGGGTAAGCCCCTTCGCCGGCGGGGTCCGGTCCCTCCGAGGTCATCGGGCCCCGCCCGTGCGGGCCATCTCCTGATCAACGGGCACGACCGGGCCGCCGCCCCACTTCTGGAAGATGATGTTCGTGTGCACGAACGCCACTTCCCGGCGTGAGGTGAAGTGCTCCAGTACGAGCCTCTGCAGGGCGCTGATGTCCTCCGCCGCGACGCGGACCATGAAGTCGTCGGGGCCGGTGAGGTGGCAGATCTCCTGGACCTCCGGCCGCTCCAGGGTGTTCTGGATGAAGGGGGCGACCAGGCTCTGGCGGTGCGGGTTGAACCGCACGGACAGGAACGCCTCCACGGGGCGCCCCACCTTCCCGGTGTCCACCAGTGCCGTAGAGGCCGAGTGAGGGGGAACTCCAGACAGGACCTAGCGCCCGCTCTGTGGGCCCAGTCTGCGCGCGTAGGCGCGCGCCGCGCGGGCGCGGTCGCCGCAGCGGGTGGAGCACCAGTGCCGCCGCGGGTGGGTCCGGACCAGGTAGCGGTCGCACGGCGGCGACCCGCAGGCGGCCAGGCGCTCGGCCTCGGGGGAGGTGAGCAGTTCGGCGGCGTTGTCGGCGAGTGCCGCAAGTGCGTGGTCGACGGCCTGGTCGATGGGGTGCGCGGCCGAGCGGTGCAGGCCGCGCTCGGAGTCCCAGGCCAAGAGCGCCGCGGAGGGCACCTTCGTCAGGGCGGCGTTGACGGCGTCGAGCGCCTCGGCGGGGGCGGGGGCCCCGTCGACACGGGCGGCGAAGAGGGCGCGGATGTGCTCCCGGAGCGCGCGCATGCGCGAGGCGCACAGCTCGTAGAGGACGGTGTCCGCAGGGACGAGCCCGCGCTCGACCAGCCACCGCGCCGCATCCCCGGGCGTCCCCAGGAGATCGACCCGCCTCCCGCCGGGCAGCCTGACAGCGCTGTCGGCGAAGTCGAGAGCCGGATACGACTCCGCGCCCGGCGCGGGATCGATCTCCGCGCGCACGGCGTCGATGTCTGAGGCATCTTCCATAGGTCTCATGGTAGAAGCGTTGGCGATGCGTGAGGTGTCGGTGGTCAGCGGCGGCGCGGTTCCGCCGGTCCTCACTCACCGCAGGGCGTCGGCGATCGCCATGACCACCTCGTCGAGGTCGCGCAGGTCCCTTCGGCCGAAGCGGAGGAGGCGGACTTCCGGGTGGGTGGTGAGGATCGCCTTGTGGCGGGCGCAGTCGGCTCGGGTCAAGGGGGAGGACGGGGCCTCTACGGCGACTGGGCCCCTGTTCCACCACAGGTTCGCGTAGGTCGTGCTTCCGTCTGCGAGGGGGAGGGGGTGCTGCAGCTCGTCGGGTGGGATGCCCGCGTCGGTGCACGCCAACCGGATCCGGGTCTGGACGGGGTTCTCCGCGCGGCCGTCGCTGAGGGGCCACCACGCGCGTGAGCGCCTGCAACCCGGGCGTCCGCTGTTGGCCGCCGCCAGGGCGGGGAGGCGGTCGGCGCTCACCAGCCCCAGGTGAATCGCCGAGTCCATCAAGGCCACGGCCGTGTCCCGGTCGGAGTGGAGGACCGCATCCCGCAGTGTCCGCTCAGAGGTGGTGATGCGCAGGCCGTGGCGGAGGGTCACCTCCCGCGGGGCGATCCTCCAGGTGTTCGTCCGGATGTGTGCGGGGTCCACGGCCTTCGGCGGGCGGGGGAGGGTGAAGTGCAGCGGGTGTTCTCGGACTTGCAGGCTTTGCGAGCCTTGCAGGCCCCACAGGCGTGCCGCGGTGGCCCCGGACGCCACCGCCCTCGGGCCCAGCGCCAACTGCGCCGCCTGCGCGTGCCGGAACAGGGGCAGCAGCGGGGCCGACCGCGCCTCCGGAAACGGGCGGACGCAGTAGACCCCCGGTAACGCGAACGCCGTCCGCCACCGGTGGGCGTCCAGCAGCCGGCGGATGTCGGTGCGGGACAGCCCGCAGGCGCGGGCCTGGTCGGCCGTGATCAGGCCGTACTGGCAGGAGGCGGTCCGGTGGGCGCGGCGCAGATCCGTCCGAAGCGGTGCCATGACCGCACTGTGGACCGGTGGGCAGGGCGGAGGGGACCGGGTTCGGGGGCTGTGGACAGAGGGGAGGGGACGGCCCCCGGGCGAGCCGGGGGCGCCGCCCCGGGACTCACGTGGCGATGGCGGCGAACTGGGCCCGGTGCAGCCGCGCGTAGGCGCCGCCCGCGTCCAGCAGCTCCTTGTGCGACCCCTGCTCGACGATGCGCCCCTCCTCCATCACCAGGATCACGTCCGCGTCGCGGATCGTGGACAGCCGGTGCGCGATCACGAAACTCGTCCTGCCCCGGCGCAGCGTCGCCATGCCCTGCTGCACCAGCATCTCCGTGCGGGTGTCCACCGAGCTCGTCGCCTCGTCCAGCACCAGGATCGACGGCTCGACCAGGAACGCGCGCGCGATGGTGATGAGCTGGCGCTCCCCGGCGCTCAGCCCGTCGCCCTCGTCGTCGATCACTGTGTCGTACCCCTCGGGCAGGGTCCGGATGAGGTGGTCGGCCTGCACCGCACGCGCCGCGGCGACGACCTCCCCGCGCGTCGCCTCCGGCCTGCCGTAGGCGATGTTCTCGGCGATCGTGCCCCCGAACAGCCAGGTGTCCTGCAGCACCATCCCGACGCGCCGCCGCAGGTCCGCCCGGGTCATGGCCGCGATGTCCGCCCCGTCCACGGTGATCGTGCCCGACCGCAGCTCGTAGAACCGCAGCAGCAGGTTGACCAGCGTCGTCTTCCCCGCGCCCGTGGGGCCGACGATCGCCACGGTGGTGCCCGGCTCCACCGTGAGCGACAGGTCCTCGATCAGCGGCTCCTCCTCCTTGTAGCGGAACGACGCGCCGTCGAAGGCCACGCGTCCGGCGTCCCCCTCGGGCAGCACGGGCTCCTCGGTGTCGGCCCGCTGCTCCTCCGCGTCGAGCAGCCCGAACACCCGCTCCGCCGAGGCGACCGCCGACTGGATCTGCCCGGCGGTGGACGCCAGCGTCGTGATCGGCTGGTTGAACTGCATGACGTACTGGATGAACGCCTGGATCTCGCCGATGGTGAGCGCGCCGGACGCCACCCTCAGCCCCCCGACCACGGCGACCAGCACGTAGGCGACGTTCCCCAGGAACGTGGTCGCCGGGGCCATCAGGCCCGACACGAACTGCGCCTTGACGGCCGAGGTGTACAGCTCGGAGTTGTGCTCGTGGAAGGCCTGGGCCGACTCCTCATGGCGGCCGAACGCGGTCACCAGCTCGTGCCCGGTGAACGCCTCCTCGATGTGGCCGTTGAGGCTCCCGGTGGCCGCCCACTGGCGCTTGAAGTGCGGTTGGGCGCGCCCGCCCACCCAGCGCACCGCCCACAGCGTCACCGGGACCGTCGCCAGCACCACGACGGCCAGCAGCGGCGAGATCACCAGCATCATCACCACGGCGCCGATGAGCCCGAGCAGCGACCCGAGGAGCCGCGTCATGATGCCCTGCGCGGTCTGGGCGAGGTTGTCGATGTCGTTGGTGACCCGCGACAGCACCTCGCCGCGCGGCCGGGAGTCGAAGTACGACAGCGGCAGCCGTGCCAGCTTCGCCTCGGAGTCCTCCCGCAGCCGGAACGCCGCGCGCTGGGTGACCGCCGTCGTCGCCCGCCCCAGGAGGACCTGGCCGACGCCCGCGACGAGTGTCATCGCGGCCACCGCGCCCAGGATCCACCAGGCCGGGGCCAGGGACGGTGCCTCCCCTCGGGCGAATACGAGGAACGCGTCGGTCGCCCGCCCCAGCAGCATGGGGGTGAGTGTGGACAGCCCGGTCACCGTGAGGGTCAGCGCGAAAACGGCGATGAGGGGGCCGCGTTCGCGTCCCAGGCGGGCCAGGAGCCGCTTGCCCGTGGCCGCGAAGTCGGTCGCGCGCTGGCCGGGCGCCTGCTGCATGCTCATGAGGCCTCCTCGGGGACGAGCTGGGAGTCGACGATCTCGGCGTAGGTGGCGCTGGAGGCCATCAGCTCGTCGTGGGTGCCGACGGCCTCCACACGGCCCGCGTCGAGCACGACGATGCGGTCGGCCGAGCGGATCGTGGAGACCCGCTGGGCGACCACCAGCCGCGCGGCGTCGCCGAGGTGCTCGTCGAGCGCGGCGCGCACGGTCGCGTCGGTCGCGGTGTCCAGCGCGGAGAACGCGTCGTCGAACACGTAGATGCGGGGGCGGGCGACCAGCGCGCGGGCGATGGCCAGACGCTGGCGCTGGCCCCCGGAGACGGTGGTGCCGCCCTGGCCGATCACGCTGTCCAGCCCGTCGGGGAGGCCGCGCACGAAGTCGTCGGCCCTGGCGATCTCCAGCGCCTCCCAGAGGCGGTCCTCGTCGGCGCCGGGGTCGCCGTAGCGCAGGTTCGAGGCGATGGTCCCGGAGAACAGGTGGGCCCGCTGGGGGACCAGGCCGATGGACCTCGCGAGGCTGGGCCGGTCCATGTCGCGCACGTCGGTGCCGTCGATGCGCACCGACCCCTCGTCGGGAATGAGCAGCCGCGCCACCAGCTTCACGAGCGTCGTCTTGCCCGCCCCCGTGGAGCCGATGACCGCCGTCGTCTCACCGGGCCGCACGGCCAGGTCCACGCCGTGCAGGACCGGCTGCTCGGCGCCCGGGG
>NZ_ANBH01000109.1:8528-47597 GCF_000341185.1 Nocardiopsis chromatogenes YIM 90109 | reverse complement strand
TCTGCCCCCCCCCGGGGGAGCCGATGACCGCCGTCGTCTCACCGGGCCGCACGGCCAGGTCCACGCCGTGCAGGACCGGCTGCTCGGCGCCCGGGTAGGAGAAGACGACCCCGGACAGGTCCAGGCGGCCCGGCGGCCCGTCGCCCGGGGGACGGGGGGCCGGTGCCTCTTCGGGCGGCGCGGGCTCGGTGATCGCGGGCTCGGTGTCGAGCACCTCCTTGATGCGCCCGGCCGCCACACGGGCGCGCGGCGCCAGGACGAACACCGACATCGCCATCATCACGGCGATGAGGATCTGCGCGA
The DNA here is from genome assembly GCF_000341185.1 of Nocardiopsis chromatogenes YIM 90109. Taxonomy (GTDB): domain Bacteria; phylum Actinomycetota; class Actinomycetes; order Streptosporangiales; family Streptosporangiaceae; genus Nocardiopsis_A; species Nocardiopsis_A chromatogenes. The sequence continues at coordinate 47,294 of NZ_ANBH01000109.1, read as the reverse complement.
GATAGTTCAGGAACGCGATCAGCGCCCCGGGCTGCATGTCGCCGTCGACGATGCGCGGCCCTCCGATCGCGACGACGGCCACGGAGGCCAGCACCGACACGGTCATGGCCGAGGCCCCGAAATAGGCCTGCAGGTGGCCGAGCCGCCGCGCCACGTCGGTCAGGGCGGTGTTGGCGGCCCCGAAGCGCTCGTGCTCGCCGCGCTCGCGCACGAAGGCGCGGATCACCCGGATGCCGGTGATCTGCTCGCGCAGCACCCGGTTGACCTCGTCGATGCGGCCCTGCATGAGCTGGGAGTGCTTGGTCATCGCGGCGATGACCAGGGCCACCGCGGCCACCAGCACCGGGATCGCCCCCGCCAGCACCCACGTCAGGGCGGGGTCCTGGCGCAGCGCCATCGCGATCCCCCCGACGCCCATCAGCGGCGCGGTCACCAGCAGCGTCAGCAGCATGAAGATGAGCATCTGGATCTGCTGGACGTCGTTGGTGGTGCGGGTGATCAGCGAGGGCGCGCCGAAGCGCCCGAACTCCTCGGCCGAGAACCCCTGCACCCGGCCGAAGAGCGCGGACCGCAGGTCGCTGCCCAGGGCCATGGCCGTTTTCGATCCCAGGTAGACGGCCCCGGCAGCGGCGGTCACCTGCACCAGCGTCGCGGCGAGCATCAGGCCGCCCTGGCGCAGAATGTAGCCGGTGTCGCCGCGCACGACGCCGTGGTCGACGATGTCGGCGTTGAGCGCGGGCAGGAGCAGCAGGCCCAGGGCCTGGACGAGCTGGAGGGCGAGGAGGAGGGCGATCTGTGGTGTGTAGGGCCGCAGGCGACCCCTCAGGAGGGGGACGAGCGTCGGCGGCGACGCCGTCCGGGAGCGGTTCGGCATGGGCCCGAGCCTAGCCGAGAGAGTGCTCTGAGTGTAATTTTTTATCGAGGTGAATCTTCGCCTTGGTAGAGTGGCTCCGTGGACAAGCCCCTGAGCCTGCGCGAACGCAAGAAGCGAGCGACCCGGATCACTCTCGGCCTGGCCGCCCTCGACCTGTTCGAGGAGCGGGGGTTCGACAACGTGTCCGTGGCCGAGGTCGCCGACGCGGCCGAGGTCTCCAAGAAGACGGTGTTCAACTATTTCGAGGTCAAGGAGGACCTGGTCCTCGGGTTCGGGGCCGACCACATCGACGAGCCCGCCCAGGCCGTGCGCGACCGCAAGCCGGGCCAGACCCCGCTGGACGCGATGCGCGACTACGTGATGACCGCGCTGGAGGAGCGCCAGCCGCTGCTCGGGTTGAGCGACGCCCCCATCGTCATGCGCGTCCTGAAGCTGGTCAGGTCGACCCCCGCGTTGCAGGTGCGGCACATGGAATACATGGAGATGACGCGGGCGCGGCTGGCGGAGGCCCTCGTCGAGGAGAAGGGGTCCCGCCTCACGGCGCGCCTGGTGGCCGCGCAGCTCTACTCGGCGCAGCAGGTGCTCGCGGCGGAGAACGCCCGGCGGGTGCTGGAGGGGGAGCCGCCCGACGACGTCTATCCGGACGCGGTGGCCAACGCCCGGCACGCGTTCGACTGGCTGGAGCGCGGGTTCGGGGACCTGCTGCGGCGCCCGCCCGAGGGGGAGCGGGAGGAGTTCGTATAGGGCGGGAGCCGGTCACACCGGGCGTCCCTATTCCTCCCGTTACGTCGGATTTGCTGGTCTAAGGTATCCGTCATGAACGGACCACATCCGCCCCAGAGGCCCCAAGGGCCGCACCCGCCCCTGCCGCCTCAGGGGCCATTTCCGCCGCAAGGGCCTCCTCCGCAGGGGCCGCCCCAGGAGCCTCCGCCCGGACCTCCCGGCCCGCCGGGCCCTCCCCCTGACCCGAACCGGCGGCCGAAGAAGAAGGGCAAGGTCGGCGGCTGCCTCGCCGTCGGGTGCGGTGTCCTGCTCGTCCTGGTCCTGGCGGCCGGCGGCGGAGGCGCGTACTACCTCGGCTGGTTCGACGAGGACGACGGCTACACGCAGCTGTCCGTGTGCCCGATGCTCGACGAGGGGAAGGGCGTCGAGCTCTCCGGGGACCCGTCGCAGGTCTACGAGTCCGATCCCTGGGAGATCCCCGGGACCCCGGTGACCGAGTACGCCTGCGGCTTCCCGGTCGAGTACGGCGACCGCGAGCACAACGACACCAGGGTGTCGGTCCTGCTGCACGCCACGACGGACAACGGGATCTCGCGCGCGACCGGTGAGAGGACCGCGGAGGTCTACTTCACCGAGTCGATGGTGGAGAACAACGGGCTGACGCCGACGACCTGCCCCGGCGGACGGGAGATCCACTCGGGCTTCGACGGCGGCGGTGAGACGCGGCGCGCGATGGCCGGGGCCAGGGTGTCGAACCTGGTCTTCGAGGCGGCCGTCGACCCGGCGGAGGACAGCGAGGCGGGCCTCTCCCCGGACGAGCGCAAGGCGGCCGCCGAGGAGATGCTCTGCGGGGCGCTGGAGAACCTTCCGCCGAAGGAGTAGGGGAGCGGTGCTCGCGACCGCAGCCCGGCGTGGCATGGGGATGGAACGCCGGGCCGTCGCTGCGGCATCGGAGGAGGAGTGGTGAGGTTCAAGCGGATCGACAGGGACCCCGACGCGCCCGTCGCGGTGACGGCGGTCGTCGCCTTGGCCGTGGGCCTGTTCGCCGCCTTCCTCTTCGCGGTCTCCGCGGACATCACGTCCAACAGTGTCCGGGACGTCCGAGCGGCCTATGGCGGCCGAGGCGAGCCCGGGACGGTCACGGTCACGGACCTGCGCAAGGCGGTCGGCCGAGGATCGGATTCGTGCGTGGGCACCTTCCGCCCCGACGCGGGCGGACCGGCCCGTGAAGAGGTCCGCCTCCACATGGACGGGCCCTGCGAGATCGGGCGCACGGAGGAGGGCGCGCGCCTCGTCGAGGGGCGGGAGGGGCCGTTCACCGCAGGCGACCACGACCGCGCCTTCGTCGACGGCAACGCCGGCGGATCGGTCACGGCCCTGATCCTCATGAACCTGTTCTGCCTGGGGCTGGGCATCCCCTTCGGGTTCTTCGCCCTGGCACTCGCGGCCCAGTTCGCAACCACCCTCGTCATTCGGGCGCGTCGGCGTATTGGCGGCACTCGCCGGTGAACACCGAGGCCAGCTCGGCCTCGATGACCGACGCGCAGTGCGCGCCCGCGGCCTCCCCGCCGGGCCCGGCTCCCCCGGCACCGTCGCGGTACACCTGCATCGCGAGCCCTTCGGTGACGGCGGTCAGGCGTACGGCCGCGGGCCAGGGGTCCAGGCCCGGTTCTACCTCGCCGCACTCCTTGCCGTTGTGTACGGCGCGGGCGATGTCGGCGCGGATACGCCGTGCGGTCTCAATGTCCACCTCGGCCAGGGCGGGGGCGTCCAGGGCGCGCCCGGCGAAGGCGCGGGCCACCCGGTACTCGGTCCGGCGCCCCTCGTCGAGGGGGAGGAATTCGGCCATCACCCCGGCCATGACCCGGGCGATGGGGCGGCGGTGCTCGGTGCCCTGCCGGATGTGCCCCTCGGCGCGGTCGCGGATGCGGGCGCTGACCGTGACGAACGCGTGCAGCAGCATGTCGTCCTTGGTGCGGAAGTAGTGCTGCACGAGCCCGACGGACATTCCGGCCGCCGCCGCCGTGCGGGCGACGGTGACCGCGTCGAGGCCGTGGTCGGAGATGAGCGCGCAGACGGCGTCGGCGATCTGGCGGCGGCGCTGGTCGTGGTCGGCGGTTCGCGGCACTTGATTACCGTATCAGCGTACGGTAAAAACCGTATCCATATACGGTTATCCGTCCCCCTGCCCGAGGAGCCCCCATGCGCATCCGCCCGCGCCGAGCCGCGGCGGCCACCGCGGCCCTGATGTCCTGCCTCCTGCTCGCCTCCGTCCCCGCCCCGGCGGCGGGAGCGGAGGCGGGTGCGTCGGCCGGGCGGTACGGCGAGCTGGACGCCTACGTCCGCGAGCGGATGGAGGCCACAGGAGTCCCCGGCCTCGCCTACGCCGTCGTCGGCCCCGACGGCCCGCTGCACCGGCGGACCTGGGGGGCCGACGGCCGGGGCGCCCCGGTCACCGGGCGCACCCCCTTCCTGTGGGGGTCGGTCGCCAAGCCGGTCGCCGCGACCGCGGTGATGGTGCTGGTGCAGGAGGGGCGCCTGGACCTGGAGGACCGGGTCGCCGGCCACCTGCCCGGGTTCCGGTTCGGCGGCCCCGGCCACGCCTCCCGGGTCACCGTGCGCCACCTGCTGAACCAGACCTCCGGCATCCCCGAGTCGGCCGTCGGGGCCGTCGACTGCACCGATCCCGACTGCCCGCCCCCGGCCGGGCGCCTCGGTGCCTTGGACGGGGTGCGCCCGCTCGGGCCGCCCGGGACCGCCTATGCCTACTCCAGCGCGAACTACCTGGTGCTGGCGGCGGTCGTCGAGGCCGTCACCGGGCGCCCCTACGCCGAGCACGTCCGCGAAGCCGTGTTCGGCCCTGCCGGGATGGACGGGGCGATCGCCGACCGGGACGGGGCCGCCGAACGGGGCCTGGCACCCGGGCACCTGCCCTTGTGGGGCGTCCCGGCCCCGGTGGCCGACGGCGTGGACGACGGCGGCGCCGCTTACGGGTACACCGGGGGCGGCCTGGACGACCTGGCGGCCTTCGCCGCCTTCCAGCTCCGTGAGGGGCGCACCGCGGACGGGGAGGAGGTCCTCACCCCGGAGTCCGTGCGGCTGATGCGGGAGGAGGGGCGGTTGCGCCCGGACGGGGAGGGGACCGGGTACGGGCTGGGATGGCGGGTCGGCGGCCTTGACGCGCCGCTGGAGGACGCGGTTTGGCACACCGGCGCGGCCCCCGGCTACGCGGGGATGCTGTTCCTGATGCCGGACGGGGAGCGGGCGCTCGTCGTCGAGCAGAACATGCACGGGCTCCTGCAGGACCGGGCGGCCATGCAGGTCGGGTTCGGAGCGGCGCGCATCCTCGCCGGTGCGGAGCCGCCGGAGGAGGCCGGGTCGGCGGTCCACCACGCGGTGGTCTGGGGGACCACCGGGTTGGCGGTGCTCATGCTCGCCGCCGCCGTGCGTGCGGCCGTGCTCGTCGTGCGTCCGCCCGCGATACCTCCCCGGCCGCGTGCGGGCAGGGCGGTCCTCTGGGCGGTCGTGGGGGCCTTCCCCGGTGCCGTGCTGGCCGCTGTCGTCGGCGTCACGGGCGCCCGGCTCCCGATGGCCTGGGTGCCCGACGCCTGGGCCGCCATGGTCGTCGCGGCGTCGGCCGGTGCGCTGCTCGTCGTCCTCCGGGGCGTGCTCGCGTTCAGGTGGTCAGGTGCAGCGCCGAGGGGCGGTCCCCGTCGGTGAACACCTGCTGGGTGACCGCCCGCATCGCGGTCCCGCGCTCTCCGGTGCCCAGGTTCCTGTCCCACAGCGGGAAGGCGCCGCCGCAGATGTGGACGCGCAGCCGGTGGCCCGGTGCGAATCGGTGGGCCGCCGGGCGCATGGCCACGCGAGCGGGATCGTCCGTGGCGGGGTCCAAGCGGAGGATCCCGTAGGTCACCAGGTGCCCCCGCCCTTCGGGCGGCAGGTCGTAGAGGCGGACCACGAGATCGCGGTGCGGGTTGTCGGCCCGGGTGTGCAGGGTCGCGCTCACCGGGCCGCGCAGGTCCAGGGCCTCGGTCAGCATCTCGCTCGTGTAGACGAGGACGTCGTCGCGCTCCTCCAGCGCGCGGGGGTCGCGGACCGTCCCCCGTGCGAAGCCCTGAAGCACCGCCTCGTCCCCCGACGGCGGGGTGGGGTCGGCCGGGTCGTACCGGAACGCCCGGGGGGCGGCGCCGGTGTCCTCCGGGGCGGTCGGTGAGAGGCCGCCGCCGGGGCGCAGGTACCACGGTCGGCTCGCGCCCCCCTCCGGCGGCCAGGACGCGTACTCGCGCCACGCGTCCAGTCCGGAGACGTGCACCTTCGTGGAGGACGGGGGGAGTGGGCCCCGACCGCGCAAGGCGTGGTCCAGGAACGCGAACGCCTCGCGCATGTAGGTGCGCGAGTAGACGCCCCTGCCGTGCGCCCACGGTCCGATCAGGAGCCTCACCCGGCGCCCCGACGCGCGCAGGGCCTCGGCGTCGGCGACGGTCCCCGAGAGGAAGACGTCCTTCCAGCCCCCGGCCAGGTGGACGAGCGGCGGCATGTTCGGCACGTCGGCCCGGTGGTCGGTCGTCCGCCAGAACGCGTCCTTCCCGTCCGGGTGCCGCAGCCACTCGCGGTAGTAGTCGATGCGCTCGCCCGCCGCGTCGATGTCGGCCTCCTCCAGGGGGAGGCGCCACACCGCGCGTTTGAGGCGGCGGGTGACCGCCGGAATGCGGAGCAGGTTGCCGACGAGGGACTCTCCGCCGGGGCGCCCCAGGGCGGCCATGCTCTGCGCCCACCAGAGCCAGTCCCCGAGCGCGAACGCGCCGCCGCTGTAGAGCACGGACTCATAGGCCCCTGAGGGGGCGTCCTGGATGATGGCGGCCTTCCACTCGGGCGCGCTCTGAGTTGCCAGGTCCCATTGCGTGTACCCGAGGAAGCTGGCGCCCCAGGTGGCGAAGGCGCCCGGGAACCACGGGCGCGTGCGCAGCCAGGTGAGGGTGTCCTCCGCGTCCCCGGGGTCGAGGTGCCAGCCCTGGAAGCGGCCGGTCGAGTCGGCCGTGCCGCGCACGCTGAGCAGGAGGACCTGGTAGCCGCGCCGGGCGAGCAGTTCCGGGAGGAGGCCGGTGTGCCTGCGGCCGTAGGGGGTCCGCATGAGCACCAGGGGCGCCCGCGGGTCGGAGGCGGGGCGGTACCGGTCGGCGCGGAGCGCGCCGCCGCGGACGGGGACGGGCAGGTCGCGCTCCACGCGGACGCGCAGGATCCGGGCGACGGCACTCATGGGCCTCCGTTCCGCGGGGCGGGCTCGGCGGTGATGTCATGGTCACTGTGTCATGGTCATCGTATCGAATCTTCGGAAATTTTTGAAGATAGCGGCATGAGAGTGGGCGGGGGCCCGGTGTGGCAAGCGCCTTCCGGGGCGTAGCGTGTGGCCGAGCCAGCGACCCCACAGCAGGAGGGCTCCCCGTGAAACTGGGCTTCTCGCTTCCGCAGTTCGGCGCAGGTGCGCACCGGCCCCGCGACATCGCCCGCTTCGCCCGGCAGGCCGAAGAGGCGGGCGCCGACAGCCTCTGGGTCGGCGACCGGCTGCTCGCCGCGGTCGACCCGAAGGTCGGCTACGCCGGGGCCGACTACATCCCCGAGCAGTTCCGTGCCGCCCTCGACCCGTTCACCGTGCTCGCGGCGGCCGCGGCCGCGACCGGGCGCGTGCTCCTGGGCACCAACGTCATCAACGCCCCCTGGTACCCGCCGGCGGTGCTCGCCCGCTCCTTCGCCAGCATCGACCTGCTCAGCGGCGGGCGGCTGCTGCCCGGCCTGGGCACCGGCTGGTCGCCGGAGGAGTACGAGGCCGTCGGCGTGCCGATGAAGGAGCGCGGGCGCCGCCTCGACGAGTGCCTCGACGCCCTCGACGCCCTGTGGGGCGAGGGGACCGTCCGGCACAGCGGCCGCCACTACTCGATCCCGCACAGCCACATGGAGGCCAAGCCGGTCCAGCGGCCCCGGCCGCCGATCTACCTGGGCGGGTTCGCCCCGGCCGCGCTGGAGCGCGTCGGGCGGCGGGCCGACGGCTTCCTGCCGATCGCCGTCGTGCCCGGCATGGCCGACATGGACCTGGCCGTCGACCGGCCGCTCGCCGCCGTCCGCGAGGCCGCCGAGCGCGCCGGGCGCGACCCCGGCGCGCTGGACGTGGTCCTGAGGGTCAACCCCACCGCCGAGGCGGCGGTGGAGGACATCGCCACCGCCGTGCTGGAGGCCGGGGAGCACGGCGTCGGCCACGCCTTCGTCGACCTGCTCTACCTGGCCGAGGACACCGACCGGACGCTGGACCTCGCCGTGCGGATCATGGAGAAGGTGCGCGAACGCTGACAAGGAGCCTGGAATGCCTTTTCCGTTACAAGAGTGAAATGGGCATTGTGCGGCAATCCGGAACGCGCCGGGACGCGCCGCGACGTGATGTGCTTCACCTTATTCGCAAGAGTGGTCCTTCCTGCGATTTCGCGCCTTTTGACAGGTGGAAACGCCCTTGTGGGCACCGCCGGGTACGGTTAGCTTTTGCGCGGAAGTCCCCTTCCGCAGGTCCCGCCCCTCGGCGCGAGGGGGCGGGGCCGTCCTCCCCGTCCCGGCGGCCGGGACGCTCCTGGCAGACTGGACGGGTGAACGAGGCAGAGAAGGCGTCGGAGCTGATCGGGGCCGCGGTCGGCGCCGTCCGCGACGACGATGAGGCGGGCGTGGACGCCGCCCTGGCGCCGCTGGCCGATTCCGCCCGCCCCGAATGGGCGCGCACCGTCGACCGCGCACTCCTGTCCGTTCTCACCTCGCACGCCGCCCACGCCTGGCGGCGGAATTGGCAGCCCGCCGAACTGGTCCGGCACGCGGGCCGCGAACTGGGCGCCGACGCCGAGCGGATGTGCGCCGAGGCGGTCCTCGCCGAGCACCGGGAGCGCCCCGGAGCCCCACTCGACCCGCGCTGGCGGGAACAGCTCCGTGCCCTGGAGGCCGACGCGGCCGAAGGCGCGGGGGCGGCCCGGCCGGGCGCCGTGCACCTGACCCGGTTCGAGGCCGTCGAACTCACCCTGAGGCTGGCGGTGCTGCTGGAGGCCGTGCCTGCGCTGCAGCGGCTGTGCCCCCGCCCCGGCGAGGAGGAGGCCCCCGTCGCGGGCCCGACCGGATCGCCCAAGCTGGACAGGGTGCGCGCGCTGCTGGCCAAGGCCGAGTCGACCGAGTTCCCCGACGAGGCCGAGGCCCTCACGGCCCGCGCCCAGGCCATGATGGCGCGGCACAGCATCGATGAGGCGCTCCTCGCGGCGGGCGGGCCGGCCCCGGAGACGGTCGGGGTCCGCCTTCCGGTCGACACCCCCTACGACGAGCACAAGGCGACCCTGCTCAACGTGGTGGCCGAGGCCAACCACTGCCGCGCCGTGTGGCACCGGGAACTCGGCCTGTGCACGGTCGTGGGCCGCCCCGCCGACGTGGAAGGGGTCGAGCTGCTGGCGACGTCCTTGCTGGCGCAGGCGGCCACCGCCATGGTCGCCACCGGGGCGCGGCGCGAGCGGGTGGGCCGCTCGAACCGCAAGGCGTTCCGCGCCTCCTTCTGGGCCGCCTTCGCCGACCGCATCGGGGAGCGCCTGGAGCGCAGCGCCCAGGAGGCCGAACGGGAGGCCGCCGCCGAGCACGCCGCACAAGGGCGGGACCTCGTCCCGCTGTTCGCCGAGCGCAGGCGCGAGGTGGACGCCGCCGTGAACCGCATGTTCGAGGGATTGACCTATTCGCGCGTTCGCGGCCCCGCCGACATCGACGGCTGGCACGCCGGACGGGCCGCGGCCGACGACGCCGCCCTGCGCGCGCGGGAGCGGATCCGAGGCGCGTGACGCGCGCGTGTGTACGGCGGGCGGCTCACCCGTCCGTACGGCGCTCGGACGTCGAAGGTTCACCTGGAACTCGGATGATGCGGAGGACGCGTGGGACCGGCTGACCTGGACACCAGGCTGGGGCGGAGGGTGGCCGAGGCGGCGGACGCCGCGGTGGCGCGGCGCGGAGCCGTCTCCGTGCTCGACGTCTTCACCTCCCTGGGCTGGCTCACCGACAAGGCCGCGGACCGGTGGCGGCGCGAGCTCGCCCACCCGTCACCCTCCACCACCCTCAACGGAGCCGCTCCGCGGCCCAGCGCCGGTCTGTCACCCTCCACCACCCTCAACGGAGCCGCTCCGCGGCCCAGCGCCGGTCTGTCACCCTCCACCACCCTCAACGGAGCCGCTCCGCGGCCCAGCGCCGGTCTGTCACCCTCCACCACCCTCAACGGAGCCGCTCCGCGGCCCAGCGCCGGTCTGTCACCCTCCACCACCCTCAACGGAGCCGCTCCGCGGCCCAGCGCCGGTCTGTCACCCTCCACCACCCTCAACGGAGCCGCTCCGCGGCCCAGCGCCGGTCTGTCACCCTCCACCACCCTCAACGGAGCCGCTCCGCGGCCCAGCGCCGGTCTGTCACCCTCCACCACCCTCAACGGAGCCGCTCCGCGGCCCAGCGCCGGTCTGTCACCCTCCACCACCCTCAACGGAGCCGCTCCGCGGCCCAGCGCCGGTCTGTCACCCTCCACCACCCTCAACGGAGCCGCTCCGCGGCCCAGCGCCGGTCTGTCACCCTCCACCACCCTCAACGGAGCCGCTCCGCGGCCCAGCGCCGGTCTGTCACCCTCCACCACCCTCAACGGAGCCGCTCCGCGGCCCAGCGCCGGTCTGTCACCCTCCACCACCCTCAACGGAGCCGCTCCGCGGCCCAGCGCCGGTCTGTCACCCTCCACCACCCTCAACGGAGCCGCTCCGCCGCGCGGCACCGACCTGTCACCCACCACCACTCCCTCCACCGCCCCCAACGGAGCCGCTCCGTCGCGCAGCGCCCTCCAGCACGTCGTCCAGGCCCCGCCCGACAAGCTCCGCAGGGCCGTCGCCCTCCTCCAAACGTGGGCGGAAAGCGCCGGGATGGAGCGCGAGGAGGGGGAGTACCTCGCCGCCGCGCGCGAACAACGCCCGCTGCGCTTCCTCGAAGACTCGGACGACGCCGAGGAGCGGGCCTTCCGCACGCACTGGATCGCCCCCGGCGCCACCGCCGCCCAGCGCAACCGGGAGCACAAGCGCCGCACCAAGGCCCCCGACCTGGTCGTGGAAACGGCGGCCGGTGCGTGGGAGTGCGCCGCCTGCGGAACCGAGAACGACCCCTACCGGCTCATGGAGGGGGCGGTCCCCCACTGCCTGGAGTGCGCCGACATGGACCACCTGGTCCTGCTCCCCTCCGGCGACGCCGCGCTCACCCGCCGCGCCAAGAAGGAGAGCAGGCTCTCGGCGGTCGTCGTCCGGTGGGTCCCCTCCCGCCGGAAGTTCCGCCGGGTGGGCCTACTGGTCGAGGAGGGCGCCCTCGACGCGGCCGAGCGGCAGTGCCTGGCCGACGAGGACGCCCGCGCGCGGCGGCGCGAGCGCGATGCGGAACGCAGGGCGGTGCAGGACGTCGAGTTCCAGAAGCGCTTCGCGGCCGAGATCCTGCTGCGGTTCCCGCTGTGCCCGCAGGAGCGGGCCGAACGCATCGCCGTGCACGCGGGGACGCGCGGCAGCGGCCGTGTGGGCCGCTCGGCGGCCGGGCGCGACCTCGACCCCGGGGCCGTGCGGCGCGCGGTCGTCGCGTCGGTCCGCCACGAGGACACCCCCTACGACGACCTGCTGATGGGCGGCGTGCCGCGCGAGGAGGCCCGCGCGCGCATCGCCGCCGACATCGACCGCGTCCTCAGCGCCTGGGGCGAAGCAGGAGCGTGACGCACACGGCCGCCACGGCCGCCGTCCCGCCCAGGGCGAGCGCCACGGTGTGCATCGCGCCGGTGGCGCCGTTTCCGGACAGCGCACCCCCGGTCAGGGCCGCCAGCACCGCGCCCACCGCGGCGATCGCCACCGTCTCGGAGGTGATGCGGACGGTGTTGAACAGCCCCGCGGCCGTCCCGGCCCGGTCGCGGGCCACGCTGGAGATGGCGAGCCCGTCCAGGATGCCGTTGGTCAGCCCTGCACCGGCGCCGACCAGAGCGAACGGTGCCAGCAGCGCGAGCGGGGTGCTGTGCGGGCCCATCCCGGCCAGGAGCGCCGCCCCGGCGCCGGACAGCAGCACCGCGCCGGTGACCGGGACCCCGGCGGGCAGCCGCTTGGCCAGCGCGGTGCCCGCGGCGGGCAGCGCAACCGTGGGCACCGTCAGCATGAGCAGCCACACCCCGGCCCGCCCGGGCTCCAGGCCGACCACCGCGATGAGGTAGGTCGGCAGGTAGACCAGCAGCGGCACCAGGACCGCCATGATGGCCCCCGCCGCCAGGGCGAAGGCCAGGAAGCGGCGGTTGGCGAGCAGCGGCAGGTCGAGCAGCGGGGCGGCCGCGCGGCGCTCGGCGAGGGGAAGCAGGNGGGGCGCCCCCCCCCGCCGCCGCGGCGGCGGCCCCGAGCACGGCGGGTGAGCCGAACCCGCGCTCGGGCCCCTCGACGAGCACGGTGATCAGCAGCAGGAGCGCGGTGGTGAACAGCGCGGCCCCCGCCCAGTCGACCTTCCGGCCGGGGACGCCCGGCGACGGCGGGAGGAACAGGCCGAGCAGCACCACGGCTCCGGCGACGGCGGCGGGGACGGCGAACACCGCCCGCCACCCGGCGAGGTCGACCAGCAGCCCGGCGGCCGTCGGCCCGAACGCGGTGCCCGCGCCCAGGACCGTTCCCAGCGCACCGAACGCCCGTGCGCGGGCGGGGCCGTCGAAGACCTCCGAGAGGATCGCGGAGCCGCCGGTGAGGGCAGCGGCGGCGCCGATGCCCGCCAGCGCGCGGGAGGCGTCCAGGACGAGGATGCCGGGGGCCAGGGCGCTCAGGACGCCCGAGGCGCAGAAGAGCCCCGCCCCGCCGAGGAAGACGCGCCGCTTGCCCAGCACATCGGCGAGGGCGCCGGAGAGGACGAGGAAGGCGGCGAAACAGGCGTTGTAGGCGTTGACCACCCACTGCGTCGACGCCAGGGACGCCTCCAGACCCGTCCGGATGCCCGGAAGCGCCAGCGAGGCGCCGGTGATGGTCAGAGGGAAGGCGAGTGTGGACAGCAGGACACAAATGAGGACGACCCTTTTGCGCGCGCGGGTGAGCGCGGGGGACGTCGGGGAAACGGTCTGCACGGGATCTCGGCTCCGAGGTCGATGGTGGAGCCGGGCAGCATGAGGCGCCGCACCGGCGATCGGCTCAGGTGCGGCGGAGCGAGTCCTGGGGTACGCGCCGCCGCTAAGGGCGGCGCACTCTGTCCGAGATGGGCATCGCCGGAAGGCTAGCCGGGGCGGGCCCCGGGAGGCGATCGGTTTTCCCGGGGCCCACCAAGCGTCAGTCCTTCACCGCCAGGGCGTCGATCTCGAAGAGCATCCCGGGCAGTGCGAGGGAGGCCACCCCCAGCAGTGTCTGCGGCGGCACCCGGTCGCCCCAGATCCCCCGGATGTGCCGGGCGAGGGTCTCCAGCCGCTCCGGGGAGTGGCCGACGATGTAGGTGTTGAGCTTGATGACGTGGGAGTGGTCCAGCCCTGCCGCCGTGAGGGCGGTGCCGAGGTTGGCCAGGGCGAGTCCCACCTGGGCGTCGAAGTCTTCGGCGAGCACGGGGTCGACGCCGCCCTCGGCGTTCGAGGCGTACTGGCCCGCGACGGCGACCACCTGCCCTTTCGCGGTCGCGAGGTGGCTGTAGCCGAAGGGGGTCGGGTCGTGCAGTCCCTCGGGGGCGATGATGTCGGTGGCCATGGAGGTTCGTCCTTTCGATCGGTGGCGTTCTCGGGGCCCACCGGCCGAGCGGTCTGCGCGGCCGGAGCGGAGGAATTCAGGACACTGAATATCCAGATTTACCTCCGAGAAAAGGCCCCTCCGGGCGGGGCGGGGTGCTCAGGCGGCCAGGTGGCGGCGCACGTGGGCGGGGACTTCGGGGGCGGACCGTTCGACCCGCCGCTTGAGGTCGGCGAGCGTCTGCGCGGCCAGCTCCTTGCGCCAGGCCGACTCGGCCCTGAGCATGGCCTGGTCGACCAGGCACCGCCCCTGGCCGGGGGAGGCGGGTGCGTCGGGGACGCGTTCGCGGATCTCCTTGCAGCGGAAGGCGTCCTCGCGCCCCTCGATCGCCGCCACCACGTCCATGAGGGTGATGTCCTCAGGGGCTCGTGCGAGGCGGAACCCGCCGCCCGGGCCGGGGGTGGAGTACACCAGGCCCGCGCGCGCCAGGGCTTGGAGCTGCTTGTTCATATAGGCGGAGGGGAGGTCGTAGTACGCGGCGAGCCTGGCCGCGGGCACGGCCTTCTCCGGGCCCGCCCATGCCAGGTTGAGGCAGCCGTGCACGGCCCACTCGACACCCTCGGCCATTCGCATGAACTGGATACTACGTGTCCAGGTTTGGTCCGGCAAGCGGCACCGTCGCGGCGCCGCCTGCGGGGGTCAGCGCGCGCGCTGCGCGGCCGCCATCGCGGCCGTTCCCGCCGCCTCCGCGATGTCGTTGGGGCGCGGCGGGTCCGGGTCCTCGCCGGGGGTGTAGGCCAGCTCCGCCGGGGAGCCCACCACGAGGGCGCCGCTCGCGCGCAGGTCGTCGATGTCCTCGGCGCTCCACGCGGCCACCTGGTCGCGGAACCGCGGGGGGACCGCCAGCCGCGGCCCCCGGTCCTGCCGGGTGCGGAACGCGTCGACGATCTCGTCGCGCAGGAGGGCGCCCTCCTCGTGGGACCACCCCTGTGCGGACAGGTTGCCGTTGAGGGCGCGGAGCACCTCCGCCTCGGCGGCCGTCACCCCGCCGTGCACGGTCGTCCCGTCGGACGGGGCAGGAACACGGTCCGCCTCATCGGAGAGCCCGGCCGCCTCCATGAAGCGGTGCCACAGCCGTCCCGACCCGGAGCCCGGGTTGGACACGACGGCGACCCGGTCGGGGCCGACCAGCGACGCCCACCGCCCGGCGAGCCTGCCCAGCCCGAACGCGCGCCACATGTGGGCGTCGGGCTCCTTCTCGATGCCCTCCCAGCCCCGCGCGCGCTGGGCGGCCAGCCCCTCGACGAAGCGGGGGAACCCCGCAGTGCGCCCGTTGCGCACGTGCTGCTGCCAGGAGGAGGGGAGCAGGCGGCCCAGGCTGCGCGCCGTGACCACCACCCGCACCTCGTCGGCGCCGAGGTCGTCGATCACCCGCTGCGCCGCGTCGGACCGCACTACCGCGAGGGCCTCGGCGGAGACCACCGCCGTCCCCGGGCACGCGCGCACCCGGTCGCGCAGCCGCTGCCACCACGCCTCCTCGGCGGCCGCCCTGCGCGCGCCGACCCACGGGTACTCCCCGCCGAGCAGGCCGTAGGTGGCCGCCTCGTGCGCGTTGACCCGCACGGGGCCCTCGCCTTCCGGAACCGGGTAGACCACCCCCAGCGCCTCCAGGGCGTCCACGCGCTCCTCCAGCATGCGCTGCAGGAAGGTCGTTCCGGACTTCTGGACGCCGATGTGCAGGACGAGGCGCTGTGCCAAGGCCGGTCACTCCCATCGGTGGTGAGCGTGCGCAGGTCGCCCGCGAACCTACCGGCGCCCGGGGGACGGGCGGGCGAACAGGGGGCGAATTCCGCGCATGGGGCGCAGGAGTGGTGGCACTACCGGTGCTCGGCGTGGTCGCCCTCTGGGAGCGGGAGGCGCCCGCCGCCTAACGTCGCCCCATGGATCCCATCCTCAAGCCCCGGTACGCGGGCGCCGTGGCGGCGGGAGCGGTCGCGGCCCTGACCGCGCTGCCCGCGGCCGCCGTCGCCGCCCCCTCGGAGCCCCCGCCCCCCGAACCGGTCACGTTCGGCCTGCCCGACCCAACCGGCCCCCACGACGTGGGCACCGTCGAGCTCCGGCTGGTCGACGAGGACCGCACCACCCCGTGGACCGACGACGTGCGCGAGCTGGCGGTGAGCCTCTGGTACCCCGCGAAGCACCGGCCGGGGGACGAGCCCGCGCCCTACGCCGACCAGCGGGTCGGCGACCTGTTCACCGAGTACCAGGTGGGGCGGCGGTTCGAGGGCGTCGACTGGGAGGGCGCCGCCGCCTCCGCCGTGCCCGGCGCCCGCGCCGACCGCAGCGCCGGCCGGATGCCGGTGCTGCTGTACTCGCCCGGTGCCGCCGTGCCCCGGGTCTTCGGCACGGGCATGGCCGAGGACCTCGCCTCGCACGGGTACGCGGTGGTGGCCGTCGACCACACCGGTGAGGCGCCGGTCCGCTTCCCGGACGGGCGCTTCGACGACGGGGACCGGCACTGGGCGGACGAGCCCCACGTCATCACCGAGTTCACCAAGGCGCGCGTGCCCGACACCCGCTTCGTGCTGGACAGCGTGGAGGCCGCCACCGGGAAGGGGTGGACCGACGCCGACGGGCGCACCCTGCCCCACGGCCTGGCCAAGGCGCTCGACCCGTCGGCCGTGGGCATGTTCGGCATGTCCCTCGGCGGCGCGACCACCGTGCACGCCATGGGGGCCGACGAGCGGATCGACGCCGGGATCGACATGGACGGAAGCGTCGACTTCACCTCCGATCCGGAGTTCGCCGAGCTCTTCCCCACCGCGGACGAGGGCCTGGACCGGCCCTTCATGTTCCTGGGCGGCAGCCGGGTCCGGGACGGGGAGGTCCTGCCCAACACGCACCGCACCTTCGAGGACTGGGGGCGGCTGTGGGACAACTCCACGGGGTGGAGGCGCGACGTGAACTTCGCGGAGGCGCGCCACTACTCCTTCACCGACTTCCAGGTGATCATGCCGCAGATCGCCGAGGGCCTGGGCCTGCCGGAGGAACAGGTGCAGGGGGCGATCGGGACCGCCGACGACCCGGGGCGGCTGGAGGCCTCCCAGCGCGCCTACGTGCGCGCCTTCTTCGACCACCACCTGCGCGGAGAGCCGCGGCCCCTCCTGGACGCGGACTCGCCCGAGCACCCGGACGCGCGCCTGGTCGACTGACGGCGCGGAGGGGGAGGGGCGGGGCGTGCTAGTCCCCGTTCCCGTCCTCTTCGGCCTCCTCGCGCAGGACCTCCCCGGCCAGGCGCAGGACCTCCTCGTCCATGCCCGGGACCGCCCGAACCAGGTGGGCCAGCGACTCCAGGAGGGTCACCGGGCGCGACCGCGCCGCCTCCATGGCCAGGAGGAACCGCCAGGCGACCAGCTCGGCGACATCCCGCCGGGTCTCGGGGTGCACCCAGGCGGTTGCGGCCAGCGAGAGCAGGGCCGCCTCGGCGGCCCAGTCCTCCGGGCCGTAGGCCAGGTCGACCAGGGCGGCCCGGCGGTCCGACCCCGCCCAGGGCTGGTCGCCGCGGTGGTGGGCGATGCCCAGGCAGGCCCAGGCCTGCACGCGCCGGATCCAGGCCGGCCACACCGCCGCCGGTCCGTTGGGCGGGGCGGGCGGGTGCGCCATGGCGCCGAGCAGGTCCTCCAGCGGCAGCCCGGACAGGCGCACCGCGTCGTCGTAGGCGGCGGGCAGGTGCCGCCACGGGTAGGCGGCCAGGGCGCCCAGCGCCTCGGCGGCCTCCGCGGAGGGCGGCGGCACCGCCGGTTCGGCGCCGGAACCCCGGTACCGCCACAACCGGTGCCCGACCTCGCGGACCGGGCCGCGCGAGGACACCTCGGGGACGGTCAGGCGCGGGTCGGGCTCGGGGACCTCGGCCACCGCGATCGTGCACCCCGGCGCGGCCAGGCGCATCGCCAGCAGCGCGCTGGGCGGCTCCGGTGCGGACACGGTCAGCGAGAGGGCGGAGGCCGCCGGGTCGACGCCCTGGTCGTGCATCTGGTGCAGCACGTTCACCACCGCCTCGGTGGCCGACGGGATGGGCCCCAGCCAAAAGCGGGTCTGCGAGCCCTGGGTGAGGACCCGGTCGGCGTGCTCGCCGCCGG
The DNA here is from genome assembly GCF_000341185.1 of Nocardiopsis chromatogenes YIM 90109. Classification (GTDB taxonomy): domain Bacteria; phylum Actinomycetota; class Actinomycetes; order Streptosporangiales; family Streptosporangiaceae; genus Nocardiopsis_A; species Nocardiopsis_A chromatogenes. Next base: position 29,826 of record NZ_ANBH01000109.1, on the reverse strand, counting down.
GCCGGTCGCGCAGGTGGTCGGCGAGGGCGACCAGGTGCTCCAGCCGCCCGTCGAGGGAGAAGCGCATGCCGCACGCGGTGGGGAAGGCGCTCGCGTCCTCGGGGTCCTGCTCCAGCGCGCGCTCCACCCAGGCCAGGCCGTCGTGCGGCCGCCCGGCCTTGGCGAGCAGCTCGCCGATGTCGGTGAACAGGGCCAGGTTGCCCGGGTCGAACTCCAGCGCCCGCAGCCACGCCGCCTCGGCCTCGTCCCAGCGCTGCTCGGCCCGGTAGGCGTACCCGGCGGCCATGGCGGCGTGGAAGGACGGCTCGGCGGCCTCGGAGCGCAGGGCCAGCGCGACGGCGTCCCCGGTGCGCCCGCAGCGGCGCAGCAGCATCGAGGCCGACCACAGCAGCGCCGGGTCGTCGGGCCGGGCCGCCAGACAGCCGTCGAGCAGGGCCAGGTACGGGCGCAGCGCCGCCAGCACGTCGGCGCCGACCGGGTCGTCCAGCGCGCCCACCAGGCGCAGCAGGGTGGTGCGCACCAGGTCGGGGTCGAGCCCTTCGGCGACCCGCCGGTCGTACATCCAGGCGGCGTCGGCCCAGGCGCCGTCGGGGCGGTGGCACTGGGCCGTCACCAGCAGCGGGAGCGCCTGGTCGGGGCGGCCGAGCACGGCCAGCGTGTGCGCCCGCGCGACCACGTCGCCCAGGTACACGGGCTGCTCCACCGGGTACAGCTCCGGGCCGCCGCCGGGTTGGACGGCGAGCCGCGCCAGGAGCTCGTGCGCCTCGGGCAGCCGGGGGTCGAACACCAGCGCGCGGGCGACGTGGCCGGCAGCGTGCTTGAGGTCCCCGCCCTCCAGCGCCAGGCGCGCCATGCTCAGTTCGCCCTCGGCCTCAAGGCGCGGATCGGCGGTCCCCTCGTGGCCCTCGGCCATGTTCCCTCCCGCATGGTGCGATGCCGCAGACATTGCCACAAACCGGTGACGGGGAGCGAATCCCCGTGTGTCACGACAGGTCAGGAGACGGACGGCAGCAGCGGCGCCACGTCCGCGCGGGCGAACCGGCCGTAGCGCCCGGGCTCCAGCCCGGCCCGCTCGGCGGTCACCTCGAAGCGGCCGACCGACCACCCGGCCTCGCGGGCGGCCTCCTCCGGGGTGAGGCTGGCGGCGAGCCAGGCCTCCCGCTCGGCGACGACGCGGGCGACGGCGCCGCGGGGCAGGGCGTCGAGGTCGCCACGGGCGAACATCGGGTGGCCGCGAAAAGCGCCCGCCGGGGTGAGCAGGCCGCGCTCGCGCAGGTCCAGCACGTCGTCGCGGCGCACGTCCAGGCCGGTGCGCTCGGCGAGCACCCCGGCGGCCCGCACCGACCCGTGCCCGGGGTGGTCGCCGACGGCGGCGCGCAGGTCGGCCGCCCGCTCGCGGAGGGCGGCCGCGGCCCGCCGCGACCACTTGCCGTCCTCGGTGTCGGGGGCGGGGACCAGGCCGCGGTCGACGGCGCGCTCCATCTGCCAGCGCTCCAGGCCGATGAAGCGCCCGAGCTGCACGGGCCCGAGCGGTTTGCCCCGGGGCCGGTCCGGGTCCTGGTCCCGGGCGCCGTCGGCGCCGCGGTCCGGCGCGGTGCGCTCGGCCAGCTCGGCCTGGATCTCCTCGACGCGGTCGGGGAGGGTCTTGGCGAGGGCCTCGGACCAGTGGGTGCCGCGCAGGTCGGGCGGCGGGACGAGGGCGAGCATGCAGGCGCGCTGGAAGTCGCCGTAGCGCATGCCCAGCCACCTGGAGAGCTGGACGGGGCCGAATTCGCGTCGGGACGCCATGGGGGTCTCCTCCGGTGACGGGTGCACGGGCCTCGACGCTAGGCCGGGAGGGAAGCCGCCGGGGGAGGGAACCGCGCACCTGTGGACGGGCACCGCGGGCGCCCGCGATCCGTGGGAGTGAGTATGCCGACGGGATGTCAGTGCGACCGTCCGCCGGTTCCGACGGCGCTCGGATGACTCAGCGCGGCGCGGTGTCGACGAGTTCCGACGAGACCGCCGCGGCCTTCCCGGTCGCCGGGCACGGCCGCCGCCCGCCGCACCCCGAGCCGTCCGTCCCCGCTTCGCCGCGGGCGCCCCGCCTCGACCCGCGTCTTCGCAGACGGAGGCGGGGGCGGCCGCCGAGCAGGGGCAAGGCGCGTCCCGCCGCGCGCGGCGCCGTCAGGGCTCATCGGGCCGACCCCGCGACGAACGGGGGCGCCGTCGAACCCCATCGACGAACGCTGTCCCCACTCACGAACAGAACCAGTGGGAGCGGCGCGGGGGCCCAGAGCGTCGAAGAGCCGTGGACGGGGAGGGGCGGTCGATGTTGGACGAGGAGCGAACGGATGCGCACGGACACCGCGAAGAGGACAGCGGTGGTGTGGGTGGAGAACCGGGGGCTGCAGTGCTGCGGCGACCCGTTCTCGGTCGGGATGGAGGTGGAGTGGTTCCTGCTGCCCGCCGGGGGACGGGACCGCGCCTGGATGGGCGAGATCCTGGACTCCGGCACCGTGGAGGGCGTCACACACCTCCAGGAGCACCACGCGGGCAGTGAGGAGCCGGTGGCGGTGGCGGGCACGGTCCGCAGGATCCGCATCGTCCGCTGCCGGTACGCCGACGTGCGCGGGAGCGTCCCGCGCTCGCTGCGCCCCGTGCCGGAGAGCACGGAGCTGGCCGAGGCCCCCTCCGCCCACGGGTGGGAGTCCTCGGCCGAAGGGGTCCAGGTCGCCGGGTACCTGGTGGACCTGGAGACGGCCCGATGACCGCGGGGCCCGCCCCGGACTCGGCGCGAGTCCGGCGCGGGCCCCGGGGGGCGCGTCCCCGGGCGGGGCGCTCAGCCCAGGACGGCCAGGGCGTCGGCCTCGACCAGCAGGCCCGCGGGCAGGCCCACGTACACGGTCGTGCGCGCCGGAGGGGCCTCCTTCAGGTCGGCGAAGTACTCGTCGTAGATCCGGTTGAACTCGGCGAAGTGGTCGGTGTCGGTCAGGTACACCCGCACCATCACCACGTCCTCCCAGGAGGCCCCGCCCTCGGTGAGGACCGCCTCGACGTTGGCGAAGGTCTGCAGGGTCTGTTCGCGCAGGCCCGGACCGACCGGGCGGGGCGCCTGGCCCTCCGCGGCCGGGCCGAACCCGACCTGCCCGGCGACCTGCAGGATGTTGCCCTTGCGGACCCCGTGGGAGAACCGCGCGGGCGGGGTGGTGTGGGTGGCGGGGGTCAGGGCGGTCTTGGGCGTGGACGCGCTCATGGTCTCTCCTCGTGCTCGTGGTGCTCGTTCGGATCGGGGCCGCGCCCGCAGTACTCGGCGGTCACCGCCTCGGCGGTGCGCCGCACCTGCGGCAGGAGCCCCACCAGCGCGTCGGCGCCCACGACCACGTTGGGCGCCGACAGCGACATCGCCGCCGCGACGCGCCCGTCGGGGCCCCGGATGGGCGCGGCGACGCAGTTGATGGACTCCTCGTGGCCACCCAGGTCGGTGGCCCACCCCTGTTCGCGCACCCGGGCGAGCTCGGCCAGGAAGGCCGGTGCGTCGGGCGTCGACCGGGGCGTGTACGGGGGGTAGTCGAGCCGTTCGGCGACCGCGCGCCGCTCGTCCTCGGGCAGGTCGGCCAGGAGCAGCTTGGCCACGGCGGCGACGGTGATCGCGACCGGCCTGCCGATGCGGGAGTACATGCGCACCGGGTAGCGGCTGTCGACCTTGTCGATGTAGACGACCTCGCCCTCCTCGTACACCGCCAGGTGCACGGTGTGCCCGGTCTCGGCGTTGAGGCGGAGCAGGTGCGGGTGGGCGACCTCGCGCACGTCCAGCGACTCCATGGCCTCCTGGGCCAGGGAGAACAGCCGGGCGCCCAGCCGGTAGCGCTGGTCGGGGCGCCGGTAGACCAGCCCGTGGTCGCACAGCGGCCGCAGCAGCCGCAGCGCCGTGGACTTGTGCACCCCAAGGCACCGGGCCACCTGGTCCAGCGTGGCGGGGCCCTCGGCCAGCAGGGGCAGGACGGTCAGCGCGCGGTCGACGGTCTGGCTCATGGTGTCGCGGCCCTCTCTGCGCACGGTCGGGCCCCGTCGGTCCAGCCGGGGCCGAGACGCAGTGTGCCCCACGCGTCGTCGGGGAGCGCCGCCAGCTCGTCGGCGCGTTCCCGGGCCGGGGGCGGGGCCAGGTCGCCGGGGGCGGTCAGGGCGGCCGCGGCGGTGAGGTGGCCGTGGCGCAGCCGGGCCTGCAGAGGCAGGCCGCGCAGGGTCGCGGAGAGGAACCCGGCGGCGAAGGCGTCCCCGGCGCCGACGAGGGCCGCCACCTCCACGGCGGGCGCCGGGGAGAAGACGCCGGTCGGTGCGTCGCCGGTGAAGGCGGTCGCCCCGGCGGGGCCCTGCTTGACGACCAGCGCGCGCGGCTCGGGCAGGGCCGAGCGCACCGCGCGCGGGCCGCCGGTGACGCCCCAGGCGGCCTCCGCCTCGTCCTCGCCGACGAAGACGATGTCGCAGCGCCGCGCCAGTTCCAAGAGGACGTCGGGGGTGTCCGGGGCGTCGCGCCACAGCTCGTCGCGGTAGTTCACGTCGAACGACACGAGGGGCCGGTGGGGGCGCCGGTCGGTGAGGGCGCGCATCAGGGCCAGGCAGTCCTCGGACAGGACCGGGGTGATGCCGGTCAGGTGCAGGAGGCGCCCGGCGTCGGTGTCGGCGGTGTCGACGGTGGCGGGCGACATGGCCGAGGCGGCCGAACCGCTCCGGTAGTAGAGGCGCTCGCGGCCGGTCCGGAAGTACACCCCGGTGCGGCGCCCGGGGTCGCGTGCGACCGCCGAGGTGTCCACGCCGTAGGAGGAAACGGCCCGGATCAAATAGTCGCCGAACCCGTCGGCCCCGACGCGGCCCATCCAGCGTGCGCTGTGGCCCGCCCCGGCGAGGGTGCAGGCGACGTTCGATTCGGCCCCGCCCAGCGCGCGCTCGAAGGAGGGGACTTCGGCGAGCGCCCCCGGCCGGGAGGGCAGGAAGGCCACCATGGACTCGCCGAGGCAGACCGCGTCGAAACGGGGGGTGGGGGGCATGTCGGGCCGCTCCTCGTCCACCGGCGGGGCCGGGGTCGTCCGGGGGTGTCCACACGGGCGGGTCGGCCGGGGGCTCCGGAGGCGCGGGGGACGCCGTTGACCGCCGTTCCCCCGGATGGTAGACAGCGACGTGCGCGAAGCGCAACGCCCATTGCAAATATTGCAACGCCAGAACCGGGAGCCGCGATGTCCACCCCGCACCCGCACCGCCTCGGCGGCCTGGAGCGCCTCGCCGACGAAGTCGTCGACTTCCGCTTCAAGGGGCTGCCGCCCGACGCCGCGGGCACCACCGCCGGGGCCCTGGCGGCCGAGAAGCGCAACCTGTTCACCGGCGGCTTCACCACCCCGGTGCTGGCGATGTCGGCCGAGCGCACCGAGCACAACCTGGCGCTCATGGAGGAGTACACCCGCCGCCACGGGCTCGCGTTCGCCCCGCACGGCAAGACCTCCATGGCCCCGCAGCTCTTCGACGCCCAGCTGCGCCACGGCGCCTGGGGCATCACCCTCGCCGCCCCGCACCAGGTCCGCGTCGCCCGCGCCTTCGGGGTGCCGCGCGTCTTCCTCGCCAACGAGCTGGTCGACCCGGCCGCCCTGCGCTGGCTGTCCGCCGAGCTCGACGCCGACCCCGGCTTCACCTTCGCTTGCTACGCCGACTCGGTGCGCGGGGCCGTGCTGATGGACGAGGCGCTGCGCGCCGCCGGGGCGCGGCGCCCCGTGGACGTGGTGGTGGAGCTGGGGGCCGGTGCGGGCGCGCGTACCGGGGCGCGCGGGGCCCAGGAGTGCGCCGCGGTCGCCGACGCCGTCGCCGGGGCCGACCACCTGCGGCTCATCGGGGTGGCCGGGTACGAGGGCGAGGTGCCCGCCGCCGACCGCGACCGGGTCACCGCGTGGCTGCGCGAGCTGACCGGCCTGGCCGCCGCCTTCGACCGCGCCGGGCGCTTCGCCCACCTGGCGCCCGACGAGCCGATCATGGTCACCGCCGGGGGCAGCGCCTGGTTCGACGCCGTCGCCGAGGTCTTCGCCGGGCTCGACGGCCTCAGCCGCCCGGTGCTCAAGCTGCTGCGGTCGGGCGCCTACGTCTCCCACGACGACGGCCTCTACCGCGAGCGCACGCCGTTCAACCGGGTGCCCGAGGAGGGGGAGCTGCGGTCCGCCTTCACCCTGTGGGCGCAGGTGGTCTCCCGCCCCGAGCCCGGCCAGGCCTTCCTCAACGCCGGGCGCCGCGACGCCGCCTACGACCAGCACCTGCCCCGGCCGCACCTGGTGCGCCCGGCCGACGGGGGGCCGGTGCGCCCCGCCGAGGGCCTGGAGGTCGTCAAGCTGTCGGACCAGCACGCCTGGCTGGAGGTGGCCGACGGCGTCCGGCTGGAGGTCGGCGACTGGGTGGGCATGGGTATGTCCCACCCCTGCACGATCTTCGACAAGTGGGAGATGGTTCCCCTGGTCACCGAGGACGGGACCGTCACCGACCTCATCCGCACGTTCTTCTAGGAGGCGGCCGTGGACCTGGTCATCTCGGGCGCCCGCGTCGTCGACGGCGGCGGAGGGCCCTCCTACACCGCCGACGTCGGCATCGGCGGCGGGCGCATCGCCGCGATCCGCCGCAGCGGCGAGCCGCCCCTCACCGGCGCGCGGCGCCTGGACGCCGCCGGGCTCGCCCTGGCGCCCGGCTTCATCGACATGCACGCCCACTCCGACCTGGCCCTGCTGCGCGACCCCGACCATTCGGCCAAGGTCGCCCAGGGCGTCACCCTGGAGGTCCTCGGGCAGGACGGGCTGAGCTACGCGCCGGTCGACGACCGCACCCTGGAGCAGGTGCGGCGCGCCATCACCGGGTGGAACGGCGACGGGTCCGACATCGACTTCGACTGGCGGACGGTGGGCGGCTACCTCGACCGCCTCGACCGGCAGGGCATCGCGGTCAACGCCGCCTACCTGGTGCCGCAGGGGTCGGTGCGCATGCTCGCCATGGGGTGGGAGGACCGGGAGCCGACCGACGCGGAGCTCGACCGGATGCGGCGCCTGGTCGCCGAGGGCATGGAGCAGGGCGCCGTCGGGATGTCCTCCGGGCTGACCTACACGCCCGGCATGTACGCCTCGGGCGCCGAGCTCGCCGAGCTGTGCGCCGTGGTCGCCGAGTACGGCGGGTACTACTGCCCCCACCACCGGTCCTACGGGGCCGGGGCGCTCGACGCCTACGCCGAGATGGTGGACCTCGCCCGTCGGACCGGGTGCGCGCTGCACCTGGCCCACGCCACCATGAACTTCGCGCCGAACAAGGGGCGCGCGCAGGAGCTGCTGGACCTGGTCGACCGCGCGCTGGAGGACGGCGCCGACGTCACCTTGGACACCTACCCCTACACCCCCGGATCGACGACGCTCGCGGCGATGCTGCCCAGCCGGGCGAGCGAGGGCGGCCCCGACGCCGTCCTCGCACGCCTGGCCGATCCGGAGGAGACGGCGCGCATCCGCCACGTGCTGGAGGTGGAGGGCTCCGACGGCTGCCACGGGGTGCCCATCGAGTGGGACACCATCGAGATCTCGGGGGTGTCCGACCCGGCGCTGGCGTCCTACGTCGGCAAGACCGTCGCCGCGTCCGCGGCCGAGCACGGCGAGGAGCCGTTCGCCACGGCGCACCGGCTGCTGGTGGAGGACCGGCTCGGGACCACGATCCTGCAGCACGTCGGGCACGAGGAGAACGTGCGGGCCATNAAAAAAAAGCCGCACCCGCGCGCCTACGGCACCTTCCCGCGCTACCTCGGCCACTACGCGCGCGACGAGGGCGTGCTGGGGCTGGAGGAGTGCGTCGCCCACCTGACGTCCCGCCCCGCGGCGCGGCTGGGCCTGGCCGACCGGGGGCGGGTGCGCGAGGGCTACAGGGCCGACCTGGTGCTGTTCGACCCGGAGACGGTGGACGCCGGGGCCACCTTCGAGCGCCCGCGCGCGCTCCCGGTCGGTGTGCCGCACGTCCTGGTCGACGGGCGCTTCGCCGTCCGCGACGGGGTGCGCACCGATGTGCTGGCGGGACGCGCGGTGCGGGGTGGCCGGAACCGGCCACCGGAATCCGTGTGAACGGTGCCGTGGTTGGCTTCCCTCTGCGAGGAGGTGGTGCTTTTGTGGCACCCGCGACCGATGAGGGAAAAAGCGGCGGAAGAAATTCCGGAAACCTGTATGTCCGAATCCGGGCTGCCGCTGGCCGCGCACATGGTCGAGGCGATGGACGCGGCCGACGCCCTGTGGGACGGCTACCTCTCCCCGGCCTTCCGCGAGGGGCTCGCCGCGGGGATCGGGGAGGGGCGCGCGCGGGCCCTGTACCGCTGGCTGTCCGCCCTGTCCGGGCTGGGCCGGTGTACCCCCGGATACCAGGGACTGCAGGCGGCACGGTTCTCCGGTGACGCGGCCACGGCCCCGGTCCCGGTGGCGCCCCGCCCGGGGCGCCACGACCGCGCCTCGTCGCTGCTGACGGCCCTGTTCCTCCGCGAGGAGGGGTGGTCGCGCGAGGCGGCCGAGTGGGCCGGGTACGCCGTCGGCGGCTGGAGGGTGGACACGCTCCACGAGGCCGAGGATTCCGAGGAGATCGGCGGTGTGCAGTGGCGCGCCCTGCAACGGGACCTCTTCTACGGAATGACCGGTGCGGCCGGGCTGCCTTTGGATACCCTCGCCGCGCACGTTCCCGCGCCGGGCGTGCAGCTCGCCTGCTCGGGCGCGGTCATCCTGGCCGACCGGATGGCGGCGGAGGGCGGAGAGCTTCCGGCGGCCGTGCCCCCGGCCCTGGCCGACCTGGGCGCCCCGAGCGGCGGGGAGGGCGACCCGCAGGTGCACGCGGCGGCCCTGGAGGCCGCCTTCGAGATGGAGGCGCCCGGCCTCCTGCTGATCGGGGCCCCCGAGGAGACGGAGGCGGCCTTCGCCTCCGCCGAGGTCCTGGCCGCCAAGTTCGGGCTCGACGGGTTCTTCTACGCCCTGCCCACCCAGGAGGCCCTGGACGCCGCGGCCGAGCGGGTCCTGGGCGAGCGGCGCAGGAACCTCAACGGGATGGGCACGCTCGAACAGCTCCGGCTCGACCAGGCCGACACCACCGACCCGCGCATGATGCTCCGCCAGCTCACCCTGGTGACCCGGGCCGTGATCATCGACGCGGCCGGTACCGCGCCCGTCCCGGCCCCGCGCAGGGCGCGCCGGCTGCCGCGGGCCGTCCCGCCCGCCCTGGGCTGGCTCGGCGAGCACGGCGTCCCCGCCGTGCTCCTCGGCACCGGCCTGGACGAGGGGGAGCGGGACGCGCTCTTCGAGGCCTACACCGGCGACCCCCGGACCCGGCCGAGGCGGGGCACCTCACCGCGGGTCACCTGGGCCACCGCCGCTCAGCGGCGGTCCCGGGCCGCATGAGTCACGGGAGGGGAACGGTCAGTCCGGTCCGGGCGACCGCCGTGGGCCCCGGGAAGGACCTGGCCGCCGCCCGCTCCGCCTCGGCCGGGGAGGTCCCCGGCCACAGGTGGGTCAGGACCAGGCGGGCCGCACCGGCCTGGGCCGCGTACCTCCCGGCGAGTTCGGCGGAGAGCAGGTACGGCGCCTCAAGGAGCGGGACGCGGTCGACGTAGGTGGCCTCGCACAGCAGCAGGTCGGCACCGGACGCCAGGTCGGTGATGTGCGGGCTGGGGCCGGTGTCCCCGGTGTAGGCCAGCACCGTCCCCGAGGCGGTCAGGCGGAGCCCGGCGTTGGGCACGTGGTGCGGCAGCCGCCGCGTCTCGACGTGGAACGGGCCGACCGGGAAGGTGTCCCCGGGGTCGAACGCCCGCAGGTCCCAGGCGCCGTCCACCGCCGAGCCGCGGTCGAGGGCGAGCACGGCGTCCAACGCGCCGTGCGGGGCGTGGACGGCCAGCCGGGGGCAGGGCGGGTCGGCGTAGGCGCGGGCCCGCAGCAGCGGGGCGAGGTCGGCGCAGTGGTCCGGGTGGCCGTGGCTGACCAGGACCGCGTCGACGGCGGCGGGCGGGGCGTGCTCCTGAAGGCGCGGCATCACCGCGAAGCCGGGGTCGATGAGGAGCCGGAACCCGCGGTGCACCAGCAGGTAGCCGCTGCACGCCTGGGCCGCCGTCGGCCAGGCGCCGCTCCCGCCCAGAACCGTCAGCCTCATGTGCGGCGACCCTATCCGGTTCAGCCCTCGACCATCGACAGGCGCGCCAGCTCGGGGTGGTGCAGCAGGTGGTCCGGGCCGAAGGCCAGGTAGGTCACGGCCACCGCCAGCCACGGCACGGCCGGGCCCTGCCAGCGCAGCGGCTCGGTCTCCTCGAAGAGCTGCACCAGCGCCCACTGGTCGAGCAACGGGTTGACCTGCATGTTCCTCGCATGGTGCCAGGAGAGCCAGCGGGTGCCCTCGACGAGCGCCAGCAGGCGTCGGTCGGTCACGTAGAGATGGACGCGCTGCTGCTCCCGCCACTGCGGTGCCGCCATGGCCTGGGCGCGGTTGCGCGCCGAGGCGTTCCCGATGGCCTGCGCGGTGAGTCCGGCGGCGACGAACGCCGGAGAGCCGAAGTAGAAGCCGTCGGAGTGCTGGTAGTTCACGTCCATCGCGTAGAAGCGCGAGTAGTCGGCCACGAGCTCGGCGTGGGCGACCTCCCCGGGCTCCAGGCGGACGGGGACGAACGGCAGCCGGGGCAGCTCCAGGCCGGACAGGAGCGCGTCGCGCAGGTCGACCCCGCTCTCCCAGCCCGCCTGCCACATCTGCTGCTCGGGGGGCATTCCGTTCATACGCCTCACTCCCAGACGGTGGCCTCAAGGGTGGCCGTTCCGGTCCCGCCGGGGGAGGACACGGCCTCGATGGATGCCACGCGCCCCTCGCCGGTCTGCACGCAGAAGCGGGCGCCCGGGGTGAAGTCGGCGCCGGTGGTCCCGTTGGTCTCGATGGCGTCCAGGCAGGCGGCCTTGTCCGGGGCCTCCCCGCCCTCGGGGAGCGGGGCGATGCCGCCGGAGGAGTTCTCGAAGGCCACGCCGTTGATGTTGGGGCGCAGCACGAAGTCGCGCCCGTCGATCCGGCTGTCGGTCTGCAGCGGCGGGTCGGTGTCCAGGTCGACGTAGGTGTAAGGGCTGGCGACCTCGACCGTCAGCTCCTCGTCGAACAGGACGGTGTCCTCCTGCTCCTGCTCGGCGGAGTCCTCGGCGGCCTGCTCGCCCTGCCCCTCGTCCCCGTCTGCGCCGGACTCCCCTCCGGAGCCCTGGGCGTCCTCCTGGGCCCCGGCCCGGGCGCCGTCCGCGCTCCCGTCTTCGGCGCCGCGCCCTGTTGCGAAGAACACCACCGCGGCGGCGACGAGCACGGCGAACCCGAGGAAGACGACCGCCACCACGAGCGCCTTGTTGCCGCCGCCGGACCCCTTCGCCGCAGGGGTGCCCGGAGGCGGCGGAGGCTGCGGGTAGGACCGACCGCCCGTGCCGGAGGGGGAGGGGTAGCTCAACGGGATCTCCAACCCAAATCGTCGCGAGCGACACGTCCGCTCGCCCGTCGTCGCCGGGCATTCTACGCATGAAGCCCCGGGAGACGGCCCCGCACAGGGCCTCCCGCCGCCGAGGCGCGATGGGAGGGAAGGCCGATCGCCTTCTCGCGCTCCCCGGTGCGTGGTGGCTATCCGGTCGGGGACTCCTCGTCCGATACCGCGAAAGCCTCAACCTCGCCGACTTCATCGAGCCAGGCCCCCGCCTCCAGCGCTGCCCGAATCCGTCCTCCGAGTCCGAGCAGGGGCGGGGCGGGGGCGGGCGTCGACACGGTCGTGCATCGTCCGAACACCGGGCCGGACGGGGCGATACCGTACGGACCGTACCGTTGCGGGCGCGCCGGTCGCCGGTGGTCGGCCCTCGTCCCCTCTGGAGTGCATGGATGTTCACGGTCCACGTGTCGAGGTCCGCGCGCGGCGCGGCCTCCGGGCCCGACGAGATCCTCCGGCACCCCTCGTGTGCCGGGATGGACCTCTACCTGCACGTGGACCCCGGGGAGTACACCGCCGACGAGGCGCTCGTCGTGGACCGGCATGTGATCGTGGTGCCGACCCAGGGGCCGGGCACGGTGTCGGTCTCGGTGGCCGACGACGCCGTGTTCGAGGTGCGCCAGGGCCGCCTGGAGCTGTACGGGATCGAGGTGGTCGGCGGCTCGGCGGAGCACCCCGGCGTCGAGCTGTACCCCGGCACCTCGATGAAGGCCCTGGACTGCGTCTTCGACCTGCCGCTCGGCATCGTCGCGGACGCGGCGCCGGTGGACCTGGAGGGCTGCCGGGTCTCCGGCGGGACGCTGCGCATGCGCGGCGGTGGCGGGCGGGTGGTCGACACCGCCTTCGACCGTGCCGGGGTGGAGGTCTCCGGGGACGCGCACGCCGAACTGCTGCGGCTGCGCTTCAGCGGTCCGTCGCGGAGCCACGCCCTGGTGGTCGCGGACCGCGCCGCCCCTGAGATCACGGAGTGCTCCTTCACCGGCACGGGCACCGAGGAGAACCTCACCGTGGGCGTGGTGGGAGGCTCATCACCCTCCCTCACCGACTGCACCGTCGAGGACGCCGCGGGGCGGGGGATCTGGGTGGGGCAGCGGTCGACCCCCTCCTTCACGCGGCTGCGGGTGTCCGGCGGCGTCCGCGAACAGGTCGCCGTGCTGGTCGAAGAGGAATCCCGGGCATCCTTCCGGGACTGCGCCGTCAGCGCGGCGGCCGGGCCGGTCCTCTTCGTCCACCAGGCCGAGGCGAGCGTGTCCGGGCTGGAGGTGGACGGCGCCGCGAACGACGTGCTCCAAGGGGTGGGCGGCCGGATCTCCGTGGACGGCGCCCGGCTCCGCGACGTCTCCGGGACCGCGCTCAGCCTGCAGGGCGCCGCCCGCGCGGAGGTCCGGGGGCTCCACGTGCGCTCCTCCCCCTCACAGGCCGGGGAGGAGCCCAAGCCGGGGATCCGGCTGTCCGCAGCGCGCGCCGACATCGACGACTCCACCATCACCGGGACCGGGGCCGGAGTGGGCGTGGTCGCGCGCGAGAGCGCCCTGGCCCTGCGCGGGGTCGAGATCAGCGGAGTGCTCTCCGGCGTGCGCATCCTTGAGGACACCACCCTCAAGGCCGAGAGGCTGACCGTCGCCCGCTGCCACAGGAGCGCGCTGCTGGCGGATTCCGGGGCCTACGGCGAAGTCGCCGGGGCCGATCTGCGGGTCCTGGGCGGGGGGACCAACGGTGTCACCGTCGGGGACGGGGGGCGCATCGCCCTCAAGGACTCCACGGTCGCCGGGGGCACGAACGGGATCGCGGTCACCGACGGCGGCGCGGCGACCGTCGAGGAGACCACCATCACCGGCGTGAACCAGGTCGGCGCCGGCGTCAAGGGGACCGGGCGCCTCCGGGTGGTGCGCTGTACGCTGCGCCGCAACGGGCACAAGGACCTCCACGCCGACCCCGGGGCCGTGCTCCAGGTGGAGGACACCGAGACCGAGAAGGGCCTCCCCGAGCAGGCGGTGCGGCCGGTGGCCGACCGGGGGAGCGCCGCGGCCGCGTCCCCCGCCCCGGCCGCCCCGCCCGCCGACACCGGTGCGCGCCCGCTTGAGGAGGTGCTCGCCGAGCTCGACGCGATGGTCGGGCTCGAAGGGGTGAAGAAGGAGGTCCGCGCGCTGGTGGACCTGCACCGGGTGAACGCCAAGCGCGTCGAGGCCGGGCTGCCGAGCCTCGACTTCAGCAGGCACCTGGTGTTCTCTGGGCCGCCCGGCACCGGCAAGACCACCGTGGCGCGCATCTACGGGCAGGTGCTGCGCTCCCTCGGCGTGCTGGAGCGGGGCGGCTTCATCGAGGCCTCCCGCGCCGACCTCGTCGGCGAGCACCTGGGCGAGACCACGCGCAAGACCACCGAGCTGTTCCAGCGCGCCCGCGGCGGCGTGCTGTTCATCGACGAGGCCTACGCCCTCTCCCGCACCTTCGGCAGCGGCGCCGACTTCGGCCAGGAGGCCATCGACGCGATGATCAAGCTGATGGAGGACGCGCGCGAGGAGGTCGTCGTGGTCTTCGCGGGCTACTCCGACGAGATGCGCACCTTCCTCGCCGCCAACCCCGGCCTGAAGTCCCGCGTCTCGCGCACCGTGGAGTTCCCGAACTACCAGCCCGAGCAGCTCGCCACCATCTTCACGGCCATGGCCCGGGGCAAGGGCTACGTCCTCGGCCGGGGCGTGCGGGACCTGGTGGTCCGGCACTTCCAGGGCCAGACGCAGGACGCCTCCTTCGGCAACGGGCGCGAGGCGCGGCGCATGTTCGAGCACGTGGTGCAGCGGCAGGCCAGCCGCCTGGTGGCCGACGGCGCCACCTCCGCCGACGACCTCACCCGGATCGTGCCGGGGGACCTGGAGGGCGCCGTCGACCCCGGGCTGACCGCCCGGGTGGGGGCCCCGCGCGACGAGCGGCAGGCCCAGGCGCTGATGCGGCGCCTGGAGTCCATGGTGGGCCTGGACAGCGCCAAGCGCGAGGTGGCCGAGCTGACCAGCCTCATCTCGGCCGGGCGGCGCCGCCAGGCCGCCGGGCTGGAGGCGCCGCTGCCCTCCCGCAACCTGGTCTTCGCGGGGCCGCCCGGCACCGGCAAGACGACCGTGGCGCGCATCTACGGCGAGCTGCTGGCGGCGCTGGGGGTGCTGGCCCAGGGGCAGGTGGTGGAGGCCTCCCGCGCGGACCTGGTGGGCCGGTACGTGGGCCACACCGCGCAGCAGACCCGCGAGGTGGTCGAGCGGGCGCGCGGCGGCGTGCTGTTCATCGACGAGGCCTACAGCCTGGCGGGCGGGGGCGGCGGGGACGACTTCGGGGCCGAGGCCGTGGAGACCCTGCTCAAGCTGATGGAGGACTACCGGGACGAGGTCGTGGTGATCGCCGCGGGCTACACCGACCGGATGCGGGCGTTCCTCGCCGCCAACCCGGGCCTGGCCTCGCGCTTCTCGCGCACCGTCGACTTCGCCCCCTCCACCCCGGGCGAGCTGGTGGACATCTTCGCCGACACCGCCCTGGCGGGGGACTTCCTGGTGCCCGACGCCACGCGGGAGGCCGTCGCCTCCGTCGTGCGCTCCGAGCGGGAGCGGTTCTCCCACGGCAACGCCCGCGAGATCCGCAAGCTCTTCGAGGACGCCGTCGCCCGGCACTCCCGCCGGATCGAGCAGCAGGCCTCCGACGGCCGGGAGCCCACGCTCGAACAGCTCCAGAACCTGCTGCCCGAGGACGTCCTTCCCGGGGGTGTCCCCGGAGTCGCCGACCCGGGAGGGGCCGCGCCCGGGGACGGCGCCGCCTCCGCAGCGGATCCGGGCGTGCGCGGACGGCGATAAGGTGGCGTTCCGTCCCCAGCGTCGTCACTCACGGAGAGCAGGCGGAACAGGTGCGGACGTCGAGTCTTCGCCAACGTCGGGAGCGCCGCGGCTCCGGTGTCCGGGCCGGTAGCGGGCCCCGGAGGCGGCCGTGGCGCGTGCCCCTGGCGGTGTGCGCCGCGGGCCTGCCCGTCGCGGCCGTCCTGGTCGCCTACCGGCGGGGCCTGCCCGTCCCCGGTGCGCCCCTGGTGAAGTCCGCGCTCCCGGACTACGTCGAAGCGCTGCCGTGGTTCGCCCACGGGCTGTGGGTGGGATGCCTGATGCTGCTGGCCAGCAGCGTGCTGCTGTCCTTCCCCGAGCGCGCGCGCATGCGGTGGCTGGTGTGCGCGCTGGCCGGGGCCTCCGTGCTGGCCGCCGCCCTCGCGGGCGCGATCACCTGAGGGCCCGCCCCCCTTGGGGCGGGCCCCGGCCACCGGGCGGCCTCAGCCCTCGGAGACCGACAGCACCAGCTTGCCCTGAACGCGCCCGGTCTCGCCCTCACGGTGGGCGTCGGCGGCCTTCTCCAACGGGAAGACCCCGGCGACCTCCGGGCGCAGGGCGCCCGCGTCGACGAGGGCGCCGATGGCGCGCATCCCCGCCTGGTCGTGCTCGACCACCATCTCCGCGCCCCGCAGCCCGCGCCCGCGCGCCTCGGAGGCCAGGCGGTCGGTCCCGGTGGGCAGGATGCTCACCACGATGCCGCCGGGCTTCAGGGAGTCGAGCGACTTCAGCGCGTTGTCCGGGCTCACGGTCTCCAGCACGACGTCGGCGTCCTTCACCGCCTCGGTGAAGTCCTGCGAGGTGTAGTCGACGACCTCGTCGGCGCCCAGGCCCGTGACGAACCCGTGCTTGGCCGCGCTGGCGGTGCCCACGACGTGGGCGCCGCGCGCCTTGGCGATCTGGACCGCGAAGTGCCCCACCCCGCCGGCGGCGGCGTGCACGAGCACCTTCTGCCCGGCCTTCAGGTCGGCGGTGTCGACCAGCGCCTGCCAGGCGGTGAGGGCGGCCAGCGGGACCGCCGCGGCGCGGACGTGGTCGAGCGACGACGGCTTGGGGGCGAAGGCGCGGGTCGGGCCCGTCACGTACTCGGCGTGCGACCCGGCGCCGTAGGCGTAGGGCAGCATGCCGAACACCTCGTCGCCCGGCCGGTACAGGGTGGCCCCGATGCCGACGGCGACCACGACCCCGGACACGTCCCACCCCAGGACGTACGGCGGGTCGCCGAGGAAGCGCCGGCCGCTGCGGTGCTTGTAGTCGGTCGGGTTCACCCCGGCCGCGCGGACCCGAACCAGCACCTCGCCCAGGCCCGGGGCGGGCACCTCCTTCTCGACCAGGTGCAGCACCTCGGGCCCGCCGTGGGCGTCCTGGGAGACCGCACGCATGGTGGCCGGGATCTCCGGCTTCGTCGTCGTGTCGTTGCTCATGCACACCAGGGTGGCGCAGGAGGGCCGGGAACGAAATGGCCGGATCGCCAATGTCCGATACGATCCTGCCATGAAGCGCACAGCACCGCACCGTGTGGCCGTGCTCGCCCTCTCCGGCGTCTACCCCTTCGAGCTGGGGATTCCCGCGCGGGTCTTCGGCGAGCTGGGCGGGATGTACGAGGTCACCACCTGCGGCGCCGAGCCCGGGGGCGGGAGCGTCTCCACCCGCCAGGACTTCGCCGTCGCCCTGGAGCACGGCCCGGAGGCGCTGTCGTGGGCCGACACCGTCGTCATCCCGCCGTTCGACCTGGCGCCGCTGGTGGAGACCGGCCGGGCGCCCGCCGCGGCCGCCGAGGCACTGCGGCGCGTGCGCCCCGACGCGCGGCTGGTGTCGATCTGCACCGCCTCCTTCCTGCTGGCCGCCCTGGGGCTGCTGGACGGGCGCCGCGCCGCCACCCACTGGCACCAGGCCGACCTCATGCGCCGCCTCTTCCCGCGGGTGGAGGTCGACCCGGAGGTGCTGTTCGTCGACGAGGGGCGGGTGCTCACCTCGGCCGGGGCCGCCTCCGGGGTGGACGCCTGCCTGCACCTGGTGCGCCGCGACCACGGCGCCGCGGCCGCCAACCGGGCGGCGCGGGCCTGTGTCGTCCCGCCCTGGCGCGACGGCGGGCAGGCCCAGTACATCGAGCGGCCGGTCCCCGAGACCGGGGACGCGGGCACCTCGGCGACCCGGGAGTGGGCGCTGGCCCGCCTGGACCGGCCGCTGACCTCGGCCGGGCTGGCCCGGCACGCGCGGATGAGCGAGCGCACCTTCGCCCGCCGGTTCCGGCAGGAGACCGGGACCAGCCCGGGACGGTGGCTCACCGCCCAGCGGGTCGCCCGCGCCCGGGACCTGCTGGAAGGCACCGACCTGCCGGTGGACCGGGTCGCCGCCGAGGTGGGCTTCGCCACCGCCGCCTCCCTGCGGCGGCACCTGCACGCGGCCATCGGCGTCTCCCCGCTGGCCTACCGGCGCACCTTCCGGCCGGGGCCCCGGGCCGGGTCCCCGGCCGGGACTATCGTGGAGGCATGAGCGCTTCGCCGCCGCCCGCCGACCCCGCCCTGCGCCGCCGTGACGAGCTCCGGCACTTCCTGCGCACCCGCCGCGCCCGGCTCACGCCCCAGGACGTGGGCATGCCCGAGGCCGGCCGCCGCCGCACCCCCGGGCTGCGGCGCGAGGAGGTGGCGGTCCTGTCCGGGGTCGGCGTGTCCTGGTACACCCGCCTGGAGCAGGGCCGCGACATCAACGTCTCCGGCGAGGTCCTGGACGCCGTCGCCCGGACGCTGGGCATGGACGGGACCGAGCGCGAGCACCTCTACCTGCTCTCGGGGCTGAACCCGCCGCTGGCCGAGTCCGAGCCCGGCGCGCGCGTGCCCGAGGAGCTGGTGCGGGTGCTGGACGCCTGGTCGCCCCTGCCCGCCTACATCCGCGACCGGTACTGGAACCTGGCGGCGGTCAACGACGCGGCCGCCGAGGTGCTCGGGTACGGCGAGGGCGAGCACAACTGCCTGGTCACCTTCTTCGCCAGCGCCCGCTACCGGGCGCTGGCGCGCGAGTGGTCGGCGGCGGCGCCCCAGGTGGTGGGGCGGTTCCGCAGGGACGCCGCCCGCTACCCGGACGACCCGGAGTTCGGCCGGCTCGCCGGTGACCTGATGTCGGTGAGCCCGGAGTTCGCCGAGCTGTGGGACCGGCACGAGGTCGACTCCGGCACCCGCGCCGTCAAGGCGCTGGTCCACCCGCAGGCGGGCGACCTGGTCTTCGAGTCGACCCTGCTCGGCGTCCCGGAGCTGCCCGGCCACTGCCTGGTGCTCTACAACCCCATGCCGGATACCGGCACGCGGGAGGCGCTGGAGCGCCTGATGGCCTCGGTGCGCCTGGCGGCCACCGGGTAGCGCCGGCCGGACGGCGCCGCCGGAGGGTGGTACCGCCAGTGACAGGATCGCCCGGGGCTGCCGCGTCCGCGGCGGGCGCCCCATGCTGGTCCCATGAACGACAACGGATCCATGCGCACACGCCGGTTCCAGGGGCACGAGGTCGGAGCGGTCGGCCTCGGGCTGATGGGGATGAGCTGGGGGTACTCGGCCTCCGAGCGCGACGACACCGCCTCGGTCGACCTGATCCGCCGGGCCGTCGACATGGGCGTGACCTTCATCGACACCGCCCAGGTGTACGGCTCCGGCCACAACGAGGGGCTGCTCGGCGAGGCACTCACGGGGATCCGCGACCGGGTCGCCGTCGCCACCAAGACGGGGCTGGTCATCACCGACCCCGCGACCCATTCGATGCGGCGCGACGGAACGCCCGAGCACGTCAAGCGGTCCCTGGAGGAGAGCCTGAACCTCCTGGGCACCGACACCGTCGACCTGTACTACCTGCACCGGGTCGACCCCGAGGTCCCGCTGGCCGAGACCTGGGGGGCGATGGCCGAGCTGGTCCAGGAGGGCAAGGTGCGCCACCTGGGGCTGTCGGAGGTCACCCGCGCCCAGGCCGAGGAGGCGCACGCCATCCACCCCGTGGCCGCCGTCCAGTCGGAGCTGTCGCTGTGGACGCGGGACGCCCAGGGCGCCGAAGGCGGGTCGGCCGGAGGCGGCGGCGGTATGAGCACGTCGGCCGAGAACCCCGGGGACGTGGTGGGGTGGACCGCCGAGAACGGCGCCGCCTTCGTGCCCTTCTCGCCTCTGGGGCGCGGGTTCCTCACCGGGGCCGTCAGCGTCGACTCCATCGAGGAGGGCGACTTCCGGTCGCGCCACCCGCGATTCCAGGATGAGGCCGCCGAGCAGAACATGCGCATCGTCGAGGTGGTCAAGCGCGTCGCCGAGCGCAAGGGGGCGACCCCGGCGCAGGTGGCGATCGCCTGGACGATGGCCCAGGGGGAGCACGTCATCCCGATCCCGGGGACCAAGAAGATGCGCTACCTCAAGGACAACGTGGGCGCCGCCGAGGTCGACCTCACCGCGGAGGACCTGCGCGAGCTGGACTCGGTCCCCGCTCCGGTCGGGTCCCGGTACTGAGCCGGGGCCCGAGGGGCCCTGAGAGGGGGCGGCCGCGGCCGCCCCCTTCAGCGCCAGCCGCGCACGATGAGTGTCAGCGCCCCGGCGAACCCCGTGCCCACCGCCGCCAGGTAGGCGGGGTAGCGGTGCCGCTGCCCGCGCGCGGCCGCGCCGAAGGCCGACAGGGCCAGGCCCGCGCCGAGGATGCGGGTGCCCCGCGCCCGCGCGCTGGCGGCGGTGAAGGCGGCAGCCCCGAGCCGGTCGCGCCCGGCGCGGGCGGCGTACAGCTTGTAGGGGATGCCCGCCAGCGGCTGGTGGCGGACCCCCTTCGCGCCTTCGGCGCCCATCTGCTCGGCCACGGTGGCCCGCATCCGGGCCGTGGTCAGGGGCGCGGGCACGTCCACACCGGAGCGCGCCAGGCCGTAGGCCACAGCGCCCCCGGCGACGCTCCCGGCGGCCGCCGAGGCGGCCAGCCTCGGCCCCGACCGGGGATCGGCCACGCACAGGGCCGCCAGGGCGACCTCGGGCAGCACGGGCCAGGACAGGGCCTCCGCGAAGCCCCAGCCCGCGGCCAGCGCCGTCCCGTAGGGCGAGCGGGCCAGACGCGCCGCGCGCTCGCGGAGTACGGAGTCGGCGGGGACACGGGTCTCAGACATGGGCGGGCTCCTCCAGCATCCGGACGATCTGTTCCTGGGCCTGCGCGATCCCGTCGGCCGGGTCTCCGAACCGTACTGTCACGCGGGTCGGCGTGATACCGCCGCCCTTGGGCAGCAGCGCGCGCGTGCCGCTGATGGCGGCCGGCAGCAGGGGGACGCCCGCGTGGGCGGCGAGGCGGGCCGCACCGGAGTGGAACCGGCCCAGCGCCCCGTCGACCGAGCGGGTCCCCTCCGGGTAGACGATGACCGCGCGGCCCTCGTCCAGCAGCGCGCGGGCCCCCAGCAGGTCGGCGCACCCGCCGCCGTTCCGCCGCACGGGGAACGCCCCGGTCAACGCCTTGGCGGGCCAGGATCGCAGCCCGCTCTCGAACCAGTAGTCGCCCGCCGCCGCGACGGCCGGGCGCGTGCGCACCGGCAGGGCGGCGATCAGGGCGGCCGTGTCCGCGTGCGAGGCGTGGTTGGCGACCACGACGCAGGGGCCTTCGGGGGCCGGGCCGAGTGTGCGGACGCCGCCGGTGGCCGTGAGGACGAGCCGCCAGAGGGCGGCGCGGGAGACGGCGCCGGGGGAGAGCGGGCCGGGGGCCGTTCGGTTCATGTGAGCACCACCGCTACGGGAAGGGCGAGCAGGAGCGAGTCGGCGCGGTCGAGCAGGCCGCCCATGCCGGGCAGCCAGCCTCCGGCGTCCTTGACCCCGGCGCCGCGCTTGACCATGGATTCGAGGAGGTCGCCGAGGGGCGCGGCGACCGCGACGGCCACCGCCGCGCCGGGGGTGAGCGCCCCGAACAGCGCCAGCACCGCCACGCCCGCCGCGGCGCCGGTGACCGCGCCGCCCCAGCGCTTGGC
>NZ_ANBH01000109.1:0-8522 GCF_000341185.1 Nocardiopsis chromatogenes YIM 90109 | reverse complement strand
CTCCGAGCCAGTGCCTGCCGAAGAAGTGCCCGCCGAACCAGGCCCCGACGTCGGCCACCGCGACCGCGGCCACGAGGGCGAAGGCGGCGGGGCCGAGCAGCACCAGGCCCACCGGCGCCGACAGCCACGCCACCCCGAACACCGCGCGGGCGGCGCGGCGCGCCCCGTCCTCGGCGTCGCCGGACAGGACGGGGACAAGCGCGGCGGCGAGCACCCCGAGCAGGGCCGCCCGCCAGAGCAGGTCGGGCGCGAGCCAGGCGGCGACGGGCAGCGCCGCCACCGCGGTCCCGGCGACGGCGGTCTCGGCGGTGCGCAGCCCCGCCATGCGCCCGTACTCGGCCATGGCCACGGCGGCCACGGCGGCGGCGAGCACGGCGGTGCCCGGTGTGCCCAGGGCGAAGGCGCCGCCGACGACGGGGGCGATGACCGCCCAGCTGATCCAGCGGCGGACCAGCTCGCGCCTGCGCGAGAGCCACACACCCGCACCGCTCACCCCGAGCGCCCCGGCGATGTAGGGGGCCGCCTCCACCGCGCCGATCACCGGGCACCCCCGGACGCGGGCGCCGGAGCGGGTTCCGCGTCAGCCTCCGGCCCTGCCGCAGCCTCCGGCCCCGCCGCAGGTCCCGAAGAGTCGAGCGCGCGCAGCGCCCTGCGGACGCGGACCAGCCGGAGGACCGCCGTGGCCAGGGAGCCCGCGATCATCAGCGGGAACACCAGGGCGGTGAACCCGGTCAGCGCCAACAGCACGAACTGGGCGCAGCGCTCGGTCTTGCCGGAGGGGCCGCCCTGCAGGCGCGGGGCACCTGCCGCGGCCCCCGCCAGGGAGACCCAGGAGGGGAGCGTGGCCGCCAGCGCGGCGCCCAGCACGGGGGCGGCGGGGTAGGCGGCCAGGCACCCGGCCAGCACCGCGAACTCGGCCAGCCGGTCGCCCAGCTCGTTGTCGACCGCCCCGGCGCGGGTCGAGCGCCCGCTCTCCCGGGCCACGCCGCCGTCCAGGTTGGCGCAGGCGAGCCGGGCCACCAGGAGGGCGCCGACGGCTCCGGCGGCGAGCGGGCCGGGCGGCAGGGCGGCGATGACGCCCCCGGCGGCGGCGCCGAACGCGACCCCGCCCCAGGTGAGCACCGCGGGGGCCACGCCCCGGGCGACCAGTGCGCGCCGCAGGGACGCCAGTCGGTCGGCGAACCAGGGCTTGAGTGCGTAGAGTCCGTCCATACCCGACAGACTCGCCGGACCCGCCCCTCCGGGGCATCGGGACGGACCCCCAGGGGCGCTGAGTAGTCCTACTCAGCCGCCCCGTGCGGCGGCCCAGGGGCCGCCCGGCCTGAGTATGTCGACGAGGAGTGAGAGCGCGTGTTCGCCGGTTCCGACAGGGTTCAGACCACCCGGCGCGGCGCGGTGCCGACGGGTTCCGACAGCACCAGGGCCTTCCCCGCCGCCGGGCGCGGCCGTCACCCGCAGCACCTCACGGCCGTTCGTCCCCGCTTCGCCGCGGGCGCTCCGCCTCGACCCGCGACTCCGGAGACGGCGACGGGGGCGGCCGTCGGGGAAGGGCAAGGTGCGCCCCGCCGCACGCGGCGCTGCCAGGGCCCATCGACACCACGCTGCAGCGAACGGAGGCGCTGTCGAATCCCATCGACGAACGCTGTCCACACTCACGAACAGAACCACCCGCCCCCTCCGGCGTTGACACTTCTCTGCCGAGCGGCCGGTGGAAGGGCCTGTTGCTCCGGGGGAAGTGGCCCTACCGGCGCGGTTCCAGGGGCGCTCTGCGTCGAGAGCGACGGGGATCCGGGCCGGCGGGGTGCCGGGGTCCGAGTCTCGGCGGGAAACCCGGACAGGGCCTACACGGCGTCGATGTAGGCGTAGGCGCGTTCGGGGTGGAGGAACCACGAGATCAGGTCGGCCGGGTCCTCGAACGCCTCGGCGAACCTGTCGGCCAGGCCCTGGTCGTTCCCGGCGGCGCGCAGGACCTCCCACACGTGCGGCGGCCCGTCCAGCATGACCTCGCTCCAGGCCGTCACGTGGCGTGCGTGCCTCCAGTAGGACGCGAAGGCGTCCTCCATGAAGTCCTCGTCGAAGGCGCGCGTGCCGTGGTCGACGATGGCGCGGCGGTAGGACTCGGCACACGCCGACGCGGCGTTGGCCCCCTGGGAGGTGATCGGGTCGTTGGCCACGATCGCGTCGCCCATGCCCAGGACGGCGCCCCCGCCGGGAAGCCGCCCCACGGGCTTGCGCACGCACGGGGTGTACGCTCCGCGCGCCTCGGCCATCGCGTCGGTCAGCTCCACGTCAAGACAGCGCTCGTGCATCCAGGGGGCGTGGTCGCGCATGACCGACAGCACGCCCTCCAGCACCTCGCCGGTGCGGCGCCAGCTCGGCACGGGCAGGTCCATGGGGCCGCCGGGGACGGCTTCGACCAGCAGCGCGTGGCAGGGGCCGGTGAGGGTGAGCGCGGGGACCGCGAGCACCTCGCCCGCGCCCGGGACGGCGGTGCGGTGCAGCACCTTGCCGGACGGGTGGTCCTCCATGCCGCGCACGTAGGCCAGGGCCAGGGTGCGCTGCGGCGCGTCGTACCGGGTGCGCTCGGTGTCGACGGGGAACAGCCCGGCCAGCTCGCTCCTGCCGGTGGCCACCACCACGAGGTCGTAGGAGGAGCTGAACCACTGAAGGTCCGAGAGCGTGGCCCCGTGCAGGACGGTGCGGCCGCCCCGGCGCTCGAACTCCTCCAGCCACGCGGCCATCTTCACCCGCTGGTCGACCGACTGGGCGGGCTCGCGCAGGCGCCCGGTCCACTGGGCGTCCAGGGCGCCGTCCGCGTCGGCGATGCTCATCGCCACGCCGGTGATCGCGGGCGCGGTGGGGCCCCAGAACGCCAGTCGGCGGCGGCGCTCGCGGCGCAGGGCGTCGCCGAACAGGCACTGGGTGGACATCACCCGGCCCGAGCGCAGGTCGGCCGGGGACTGCAGGGTGAGCAGGGTGACGTCGTAGCCATCGTCGAGCAGGCCGAGCGCCAGTTGGAGGCCGGACTGGCCGGCGCCGACGATGAGGATCTTGCGCATGCCGCTCCCGTCGTTGGAAGGACCGCGGGTGGAGAGGTGGGGGTCACCGGCCGCCCGGCATCGCAAGGCCCGCCGGACGGCGTGCCCGGCGGGCCCATAGGGCGTCAGGGAGTACCCGGAGGCTACTCGGGGGTCCAGGGGGTGTTGCTCGGATCACGGCCTACTGCGCGGCGACCGGGCATGCCCCTCGCCGCGTTCTCACCGGCCGACAGCGCGCCCGGGCCGACTCCTCCTGCTTTTCGGGAGCACAGCGGCCCTGCGATGGACATGGCGCCGCCGGTGCCTTCTACGGCCATGACCCGAGCGACACCCCCAGCGCGTCAGCGGCCGGTCTTGGGACCGTCGTAGGTCTTGGTGAAGAAGGCGCCGAGGATGCCCGCGATGAGCATCAGCGGCAGGCTGACGAACATCAGCACGGCTGCGACGGTACCGACCATGGGTGTTGTCCTCCGTAGTTCCGGCCTGCGGCCGGGGAGCGGGCCGTGTCCCCCGCGTCTTCCTGTCCCGGCGCTGCCGCCCCCGAGCATAGATCGCCTCGCGCGCGGGTGCGTCCGGGCCCCCGCCTTCGGCGTGGTGACCGGCGCATGGATACCGTCGACCGCGTTCGGGGCGTCGGGACCGAGGGGGCGGCATGGGCGGTGTCATCACGGGCTTCGGGGTCATCGCGAGCATCATCGCCGCCGGGTACGTGCTCGGCCGCCGGGACGCCCTCGGCGCCAACGGGCGGGAGGTGCTCACCCGGCTCGCGTTCTCCGTGGCCACCCCGGCCCTGCTGTTCACCATCCTGTCCGGGTCCGACCCCTCGGCGCTGTTCTCGGCCCCGCTCGCGGTGACCGCCCTGAGCATGGCCGTGGTCGCGGCCCTGTTCGCGCTCGTCGCGCTGGTCCGCCGCTGGGGCGCGCGGACCGCCGGGATGGGCGCCCTGTGCTCGTCCTACGTCAACGCGGGCAACCTGGGCATCCCCATCGCCTCTTACGTGCTGGGCGACGCCGCCCTGGTGGCGCCCGTCCTGCTGCTGCAGCAGCTCGTGGTCACCCCGGTCGCCGTCACCCTGCTGGACGCCGGATCGCGGCGCGAGGGCGGGCGCCTCGGCGTGCTGACCGTCGTGACCGCGCCCCTGCGCAACCCGATCGCCGTCGCGGCGCTGTCGGGGGTGGCCGTGGCGGTGACGGGGATCACGGTCCCCGATCCGCTGATGCAGCCCTTCGAGCTCGTGGGGTCCATGTCGGTGCCCGCCGTGCTGCTGGCCCTGGGCATCTCCCTGCACGGCAGCCCCGTGCCGGGGCGCGGGCCGGAGCGGCGGCACGTGCTGCTGGCGGTGGCCCTGAAGTCCCTCGTCCAGCCCGCGGCCGCCTGGGCGATCGGATCGTGGCTGTTCCACCTGGACGGCGAGCTGCTCTTCGCCGTCGTCGTCCTGGCGGCGCTGCCCACCGCCCAGAACATGTACACCTACGCCTCGCGGTACGGCGTGGCCACCGGGATGGTGCGCGAGGCGGTCCTGCTGTCGACCATCGCGACCTTTCCCGTGCTGGTGGGGATCGCCCTCATGCACGGCTGAGCGCGCTGCCGCCGGGGCCGGGCCCGCCGCCGATACGGTGGCCACCCATGACCGTCCTGAAATCCGTGGTGCTGTTCGCCGTCGCCGCCCTCTTCGAGATCGGGGGCGCCTGGCTGGTGTGGCAGGGGGTGCGGGAGCACCGGGGCCTGCTGTGGATCGGCGCGGGCGTGGTGGCCCTGGGGCTCTACGGGTTCGTGGCGACCCTGCAGCCCGAGGCCCACTTCGGGCGCATCCTCGCCGCCTACGGCGGCGTGTTCGTGGCGGGGTCGCTCGCCTGGGGCATGGCGGTGGACGGGTTCCGTCCCGACCGCTGGGATATCGCCGGGGCGCTGATCTGCGTACTCGGAGTCGCCGTCATCATGTACGCCCCGCGGGGGAACTGAAAGCGATCTCCGGACGTTCCACCGGGAACGATTCCGCTGACGGCCGCACTCTTCATCCCTCCGGAGGTGCGATGGTGCCCCTCGACCCACGTTTCCCCGCCCGACAGGGTGCCCGGAATCCCGGCACCCCCGAGCGCATCAACCCCTACGCGGCCACCACGACGGCGGAATTCCTCCAGGCCATGCGCGAGTACCGGACGCGCGCGGGCACCCCCACGTTCGAGGAGATGGAGTACCGCTCGGGCGGTGTCTGCACCGCCCAGCGCTTCCGCTCCACCCTCGACGGAAAGGCGATGCCGACCATCGCCCTGGTGGGGGCGTTCATCACGGCCTGCGGGGGTGACGCCGACGCCTGCGGCGAGTGGACCGCGGCACTGCGCTACCTCAAGGACAGGATCACCTCCTGACCCCTGGCGGCACGCACACCGGCGGGGCGCGGAGACACCGGGCCCCGCCGTCCCCTCCCTCCTCTACTGTGGCCGGGTGACGCCCCAGCAGTTCATCGATGCGGCCCTGTGGTTCCCCGAGACGCGGGAGACCGAACCCTTCGGGCCGGGTGTGATCGTGTACAAGGTGCGCGAGAAGGTGTTCGCGCTCCTCATGCCCGGCGAGGCGGACCGGCCCGCGCGGATCTCCCTCAAGTGCGAACCGGGGCTGGCCCTGGAGCTGCGCGCCCAGTTCCCCGCCGTCGTGCCCGGCTACCACCTCAACAAGCGCCACTGGAACACGGTGGCCCTCGACGGCACGGTGCCCGACGACGAGCTGGCGGAGATGCTCCGCCACTCCTATGAGCGCGTCGTGGCGGGCATGCGCAGGCCCGACCGGGACCGCCTCATGGCCGCCCTGGGTGAGGACCTGCCGCNGGCCCGCCCGCCGCTGGACGGGAGCCCCTAGCGGCGGGTCACAGCAGGCGGCGCGGAGGCTTGGGCGGGCGGACCGCCACGTCCGTCCACTCCTCGGAGAGCACGGCCCGCACCGCCGCGGCGCGGTTGCCCGTGCCCGCGTGCCCCGCCGCCTCCAGCGCGCGCTCCAGCACCTCGCCGATGGCGGGCCGGTCCCGCGGGTCCTTGGCCATCGCCGCCCCGACCAGGCCGTCCAACCCCGGCGGCAGGCGGTCCAGGTCGGGCGACTCGCGGACCGTGCGGCGGGCCAGCTCGGCCGGTTCGGCCACGCCGAAGGGGTCCCGCCCGGCGGCGGCGAACGCGACGAGGGAGCCCCACAGGAACACGTCCGAGGCGGTGGTGACGGGCTGCCCCCTGTACTGCTCGGGGCTGGTCCACCCGGGCGTGCCCAGCCGGTCGCGCGGGCCCGGCAGCGCCTCCGGCTCCGGGGCGGCCGGCTCGGGAAGGCCGATGTCGCGCACCGCCCGCCGGTAGCGGCGCAGCCGGATCCACCGCGTGGCCTCCTCGCGCACGCCCAGGTGCGCGATGCCGAAGTCCAGGAGCTTGGGCCCGGAGGCGGCCACCACCACGTTGTTCGGCTGCAGGTCGCGGTGGACCACGCCGGTGCCGTGTACCGCCCTGAGGGCGTCGGCCACCCCCACGGCCAGCGCACGCACCATCGGCGGGCGCAGGCGCCCGTGGCGGTCCACGTGGTGGCGCAGGGTCGGCCCCGGCACGTACTCGGTGGCCAGCCAGGGGAGGTCGGCCAGGACGTCGGCGGCGACGAACCGCGCGACGCAGGGGCTGTTCACCCGGGCCAGCAGCCGCGCCTCGGCGGCGAACCGCTCGCGGAAGCGGGGGTCCTCGGCGTGGCGCCGGTGGACGACCTTGACCGCCAGGTAGCCCTGCAGCCCTTCACCGGAGGCGGCGTAGACGGTGCCCATCCCGCCGGATCCGATGCGGCCCACCACCGTGTAGCCGCCGATGCGGCCGGGGTCTTCGGGCAGCAGGCGGCCCAGCCTCCGCGGCCCGCGGGCCTTCATCTGCGGACCGCCAGGGGCATGAGACCGACTCCCGCATCTCCACCGGGGCGCCGTCCTCTCCGGGCGCCGTCAGCGGCATCCTACGGCCACGGGGGCGCGCCCCATAGCCCGATCCGGGCGCCCAGGAGGACGGCGGCGACGAGGACCCCGAGCAGCACGTAGAAGACGAGGCAGCCCAGGCAGCAGGAATGGCGGGAGGATCGGGCGGCGAGGGCGGACAGGACGAGGAGGAGCAGGAGGACGCCGAGGGCAGCGACTACCATTCACGGTTCGTACCCGCGGGGCCGGTCCGGCCACCGGCCGTGGCCCAGTCGTTACCCCTTCCGGGGCCCGCCCGGACCGCCGCCGGGGCGGGCGAACCCCTCGGTGATCTCCACGGCCAGCTCCAGCAGGGCCAGGGCGGAGGGGGCGCGCAGGTCCGCCAGGTCGACCGGGCGGCCCGAGGCCAGGTGCGGGTCCTCGGGGAGCTGGAGCGCGCGGGCGCAGCGGTCGTCCATCTGCCGCTCCAGGTCGTCGACCCCGGCCGAGGTGCCGGGGCCGCCCGAGGGGCCCTTGGCCAGCACCACGGCGGCGTGCGCGGCCAGCGGGCCCGGGGCCACCGCGTCCACGTCGTCCAGGGCGTTGGCGGCGGCGACCGCGCCCTCGCGGGTCGCCGGGCAGACCAGGACCAGGCGGGTGCAGCGCGCGAGGAGCACCGGGACCCCGGGGCGGTCGAGGCCGGTCCCGGCGTCGACGAGCTGCAGCGGGTAGTGCCGCTCGACGGCGTCGGAGATGCGGCGGACGCTCTCCAGGCCCAGCGGGCGGGAGGCGGTGTCCCCGGGGGTGGAGGCCAGCACGTCCAGGCCGCCGGTGGTCTGGGCGGTGAACCGGTTCATGTCCGAGTAGCGCACGGCCGCGTCGGGGGAGGCGATGAGGTCCTGCAGCGGCAGCTCGGCGTGCCACTTGAGCGCCATGCGCTCGGTGATCGGCGCGCGCTCGGGGTCGCCGTCCACGGCGATCACCCGGTCGCCGCGGTGGGCGGCCAGGACCGCGCCGAGCCCCAGGGCGACCGTGGTGGTGCCGACCCCGGCGCCGGTGCCCAGCACGACGATCGACTGGTGCGCCTCGGGCAGGGGCGCGCGGCCCACGGCCGCCTCCAGCTCCTGGCGCCGCTGCTCGATCTTGGAGTCGCCCGGGTTGATCCGGCCGCCGGTGACGGTGTAGAGGGCGCGGCGCCAGCCCCCTTTGGGGGCGGGGCGCTCCCTGCGGATCAGTGTGTCCGCACTGAGCTCGGACAACGGGGCGGGGGCGGGCGCGCCGGAGCCCTCTCCGTCGGCTCCGTCGGCCGCTGGCTCGGGGTGGGGGGATCGAACTGACACCGCTGGACTTCCTAGGGAATCGACTGAGGAACAGGCCCTGTCTGCGGCATTTTACGCAGTGTCGCGGATGGGAGACCGGTCGGGTTCGTCCCGTCTTGGCCACGGCCGGACGCCCGGCGGGCGGCGGAGGCGAACCGGAGCGGCGGCGGGGCCGTCTGAGTGGGCGGTGTGGACGGCTCCGGCCCCGCGGCCACCCGCGGCCGCGGACCCGGAGCGAGAGAGGACGGACGAATGTATCCG
>NZ_ANBH01000108.1 GCF_000341185.1 Nocardiopsis chromatogenes YIM 90109 | reverse complement strand
AGGGCCCCCCGCCGCTGCCGGGCACGGTCACCGCCGTGCGCGTGCTGATGTTCCTGGGCGGCCTGGTGGGCGTGCTCTTCGGCCTCGGGGTGGCGGTCCTGTTCGGCGCGATGCTGGGCGTGGACCCCCGTCAGGTCGAGGACCTGTCCGACGTGCAGGAGACGGTGCTCCAGGTGCTGGCCGAGGAGGGGATCGACCCGGCCGCCATGGCCGTCGTGCTCGGCTTGGCGATCGGGATCCCGGTGGCCACCGGCCTCATCTCGATGTTCCTGTCCGCGGTGGCCGGGCGCCGCTCGCGGCTGTGGCTGTGGTCGATCGTGGTGTTCCAGACCGTGCTCGCCCTGGGGTGGGCGGTCAACCTGCTGGCGCTGAACCTGCTCGCGGTGGTCCCGCTGGTGCTGTGCATCGTCAAGATCGCCCTGATCACGGGTTCGAGCGCGCGGCGGTACTACGCCTCCTGAGCCGTCAGCGGCCCAGGCGCCGCCGCGCCTCGGCGAGCCTGCGGTCGTGCTCGGACTCCTCCGGCATGGCGGCCAGCATCGCCGATGCGCGCTCGCGCAGGTCGTCCAGGGCCGAGCGGTCGGTGAACACATAGAAGCGGTCCTCCTGCACGGCGGCGAGCACCTGTTCTCCGACGCTCTCGGGGGCCAGGCCGCACTGTTCGACGACGGTGCGCATGCGCTCGTCGTCGATGCGCGTGCGCAGCCGCTCGGGGACCCCGTCGGGCATGGCGGCGATGCCGTGGTCGATGATGCGCGTCCGCACGCCGCCCGGGCACAGCACCGTCGTCCGGATGGCCATCCGGTTCAGCGCGGCGTCGGCGTGCAGCGACTCCGACAGGGCGATCACGGCGGCCTTGGCGGCGCTGTACTCGAAGAGGGCGCCGCCGCGGACCCCGGCGGTCGAGGCGGTGTTCACGATGTGCCCGGGGCCGCCGCGGGCGACCATCCGCGGCAGGAACGCGTTCACCCCGTTGAAGACCCCGCCCAGGTCGGTGCCGAGCACGTGGTCCCACACGGCGGGGCTGGGGTCGGTGACCGCCGCCGTGCCCACCACCCCGGCGTTGTTGCAGACGACCGCGGCGGGGCCGAGCCGCTCCTCGGCCTCGTCGGCGGTGCGGGCGAAGGCGTCGCGGTCGCGCACGTCGAGCAGGAAGGTCTCGGTCCGGGCGGTGGAGGAGAGTTCCTCGCGGGCCGCCTCCAGTGCGTCGGGGTCGATGTCGGCCAGGGCGAGGTCGGCGCCCGCGAGCGCGAAGGCGCGGGCCATTCCCAGACCGATCCCTTGGGCGCCGCCGGTGATGAAGATCGTCTTGCCTGCGACGTCGGTCATGCCGCTCCCTTATTCGGTTCCGTGGCAATTATGGGAGAGGCGGATCGGGGCGGGCGCCGGGCGGCCGACTCCGGTCGTGAAAGCCGGGCGGGGAGTTGCCCCATTGGCGCGCTGTCCCCGCGAGTGACCGCGGCCGAATGAGGACAGGGAACGGTTATGGGGCGGCCGCAATTGCGGCCGCCCCATTGTTCGTTTCGCCCGTTTCGGTTATCGCGGGCCGCCGGGCGGACCGTGCTGCGGGCCGGGCTGCGGACCGGAGGGGCCGGGCGGTGGGCCGGAGGGCCCAGGAGGGCCGGGCGGCATCGGCTGCTGCTGCGGCGGCATGGGGCCGTGTGGGCCCTGGGGGCCCTGAGGGCCGTGCGGGTTGTGCGGGTTGTGCGGACCGTGCGGTGGTCCAGGGGGACCGGTGGGCCCCGATGGGCCGGGAGGCATCGGCCCTGCGCCCTGGCGTGCCGAGGGCTCCGACTCGGCCTTGCCGCTACCCGCCAGCGCGACCAGGATCAGCACCACCGCGATGCCCCACAGCACGGCCCCGGCGATCACCCGGGCGTACATCATCGGCTCGTAGGCGGGCGGCAGAAGGGTGAAATCGAGGATGAAGGTCGTGTAGACCCGCCACCCGGCCCACACCAGGGCGGCCAGGATCAGTAGGACCCCCGCCGTGCGGACCAGCCCGCCCCCGCTCGGGGCCCTGCCCCCGCGGACGAGGGCGACGATCCCGACAACAGCGGTGAAGAGATCGAAGAGGAAGTACGGAACTGAGGTGAAGGCGTAGGAGAACATCGGCCTCTCCGATCGTCAGGACGCGGCCGGCGGGTGCGGACCGGCGGGGGGAGGGCCGGGAGGGGGCGGAGGCGCGCCGCCGTCGGGCGGCGGGCCGTAGCCCGCAGGCGGCCCATAGGGGTGGGACCCGGGAGGCGGACCGGGCGGACCGGGAGGCGCGGGGGCGGCCGTCGCCCGCCGGGCGGGGGCACCGCGCGTGGCGGCCAGCACCAGCAAGAGGAGGCCGACGCCCCAGAGGCCGTAGCCGACCACCGCGTCGAGCACTGAGCCCACCATCACCATGGTCAGGCTGGAGAACAAGAACATCTCCTGCAGGACGAAGATGTACAGCGGCGTCCACAGGGCGTACACGATGAGCAGGACCAGGCCGGTGACCGCCATCCCGCGTCGGTGCGGGGCGATCTTCCCCAGCAGGGCCAGGCCGACGACCGCCAAGAGGACGGCGACGACGGGGGAGATCAGGAACATGGGCAACCTCTCCGGGGTGGGGGTGGCGGGTCGCCGTCAGAGGCGCGCCCATCGACGGCAGGGCCCCAAGGTACAGGAGAGCCGTCGGAGTCCGATTCGCCCCGGTCAGGCCATCAGGGGGCGGTACCTGGCGGTGGTCCGGTGCGTGGAAATTGGGAATTCCGGGTGCCGGAGTCGCCCCCGTTCCCCCGGATGGCCGCACATGGCCGCATAACGCCGTTTTCCGTGCGCGGCGGCCGGTGATTTCCCGCCTCTCCGGGGAAAGACCACTGGCCCGTCCCCTCGATACGAGAGGATCCCCCCATGGAACGCCTCTGGGACGCCGACCCTTCCGCGGGGTTCCGCAGAAGGCTCGGAAAGACCGCCGCGGAGCTCGACAAGAGCCGGCTGGACGACGACTGCCCGGAGATCTGGGAGCTGGACAACGGCGACATCGCCGTCGTCGGGCGCGACGCGACCGACCGCTACGCGCACCGGCTCCCCGACGGGGTCAGGATCGGCGCGGACGAACGGCTGGTCGTGATCCCCGGGGCCATGCTCAGGTCGGCGAAGCCGGACATCTCCGATGACTGACCCGCACGCCTTCGAGGCCGTGTACGAGGCCCGGGGCACGGTGCTCGGCCGGGCGGACTACCACGCCGACGCCAAGGCCCTGCGGGAATCCCCCGACATCACCGGTGACGTGTGGAAACTCGAAAGATCGCAGCGTTTCGACGAGTCCGGGGACGAGGCATGGGAGGCCTACCTCGCCGGTGACATGTCCCGCGCCATCGCTATATTCGAGGGCGAACGGGAGCGGCTCCGGGAGCAGGTGGCGCGTTACGCCGGTCTGGGGCTGCGAATGCGCAGGCTGAGGGTGGCCGAACGGCCCCCCAGCGGCTATCTGCGATGGGAGATGCACAGTCACCGGGTATTCGTCGAGTGCGGTTATGAGATCGCCGTCTTGGACGCGGAGCGGATCGGCTCCTTGGAACGGCGGCGGCCCCTGCCCGAGACCATGGTCTACGGGGGACGGGTCGTCTACCAGGTGCTCTACGACCGGTGGTGGGCGCCGGCCGGGGCCAAGCGCATCGACGACCCCGGACTGGCCCGACGGGTCGCCGACGCGGTCGCCGCGCTCTACGCCCGCGCCGAGCCGTTCATGGACTTCTACCGGCGCGAGATCGCCCCGGGACCGGGCATGGGGCCGCAGCCGGAGACGGGACCGGGGGGCGGTGAAGACCTTCCCGCTCGTGGTGGCGCTGCTCTCGCTGACCGCCGTGGCACTGGTGCTGGCCTCGCCGCTCGCCCTCAGGGCGTTCGGCGGCGGTGACGGGGAGTGGGAGCGGCTGAGCCTGATCGGTCAGACCTACGGGGCGGTGTCCGCGCTGATCGCGGTCCTCGCCCTGGTCGGCGTGGCCGTGACACTGGTGTTCCAGGCCCGTGAGACGCGGCGCGCCGTCGAAGAGGGGCGGCGCCAGGCCATGGCCGAGTTGCTCAGGATGGCCATGGACGACCCCGACCTGGACGCGTGCTGGGGGCCGGTCCCCGAGGGCGAGGACCGCACCGAGCGCAGGCAGCAGCTCTACACGAACATGATCGTCACCCAGTGGGGGACGGCGTTCCGGGCCGGGGCGCTGCCCGAGGCGCGGCTGCGGGCGGCGGCCGAGGAGATGTTCCGGGGCGGGGTCGGCCGCGCGTACTGGGCGCGGGCGCGCAGGCGCCGCCTGTCGGCCCCGGCCCGCCGGGCGGACCGCCGCTTCAACGAGATCCTCGAACAGGCCTATGCGGCGGCGCGGCCGGTGGCGTCGGCGGCGCCCGCGGGGCGTTCGGACGCCGCCGGGCACCGGCCGGTGGTGAAGCGGAGCACCCTGCGCGCCCTGGCCGCGTTCGGCGCCGGGGCGGCCGCCGGGGCCGGTGCGGCGGTCGGGGCGCTGGTCGGCGGAGCGGCGCCGCGAAGGGGTCCCCGGGGTGCCCCTCGGCGCCGACGGGCGGGGCGGGGTCGCAAAACCCTTTGGTGACGGGCGCGCGCGGGTGGACAATCGCCCGCATGCCTCAGATGTTCGACAGCCCTGACAAGGACCCCCGGGTCGACCCGCCGCAACTCGGAGGGGAGGCCGACGTCCTCTCCGGCTACCTGCGCTACCAGCGCACCACCCTGGAGCTGAAGTGCTCCGGGCTCACCGCCGGGCAGATGGCGCGGCGGGCGGTCGCGCCGTCGACGCTGTCCCTGCTCGGGCTCCTCCGGCACATGGCGGACGTGGAGCGGGCGTGGTTCCGCCCCGTCATGGCGGGGCCCGACCCCCCGCCGCTGTACTGGTCGGAGGAGGACATCGACGGCGACTTCGACAACCTGGCGGCGGACGAGGAGACCGTCCGGGACGCCTGGAGCCGCTGGCGTGAGGAGGTCGCCTTCGCCGAGCGCTTCGTCGAGGAGGCCCCGGGCATGGACACGGTGGGGAGGGACCGGCGCCGGGGCGAGGTGTCCCTGCGGTGGGTCCTGACGCACATGATCGAGGAGTACGCCCGCCACAACGGCCACGCCGACCTGCTCCGCGAGGCCGTCGACGGCACGGTCGGGGAGTAGGGGGCCCAGCGGTGGACGGCGCGGCGAACCCCTTCGGCCCCATGATCGACCCCCGCCTCCTGTTCCCCGGGGAACGGGCGCTCCTGCTGGACCTCATGGCCGATCTGGACCGCGAGGAGTGGTCCGCCCCCGCGGTGTGTCCGGGATGGGACGTCCACGACGTCGCGGCGCACGTCCTGCACGACTACACTCGCAGGCTCTCCGGGGGCAGGGACGGCCACCACGGCCCGCCCTTCGCGGGGCGAGTCACCGGCGGACTTCATCCACCGCACGAACGGGGAGTCCGTGGCGGTGGCGCGCCACTTCAGCCCCGAGGTCATCGTGGACCGGCTCACCCACCTCGGGCCGCAGCCAGGGGGGTGGTGCGTGGATCACGGCCTACTGCGCGGCGACCGGGCATGCCCCTCGCCGCGTTCTCACCGGCCGACAGCGCGCCCAGGCTGACTCCTCCTGCTTTTCGGGAGCACAGCGGCCCTGCGATGGACATGACGCCGCCGGTGCCTTCTACGGCCGTGATCCACGCACCACCCCCTGGACGCCCTGTGGGCGGACAAGGACCTCGACGGCCCCGCCGACCTGGACGTCCCGTGGGCCTCTGACGCGCGTCCGTCCCCGGTGTGGTTGGACCTCGCCCGGGAGTACACCGAGTTCCGGGGGCACCGGCAGCAGATCCGCGACGCCGTCGGACACCCGGGCGCCGACGGCCCTGATCTCGCCGGTCCGGTGGTCGACGCCTTCACACGTGCGCTGCCCAGGGCGCTGGCCGGGCTGGAGCGCCCGGACGGGACGGCGGTCGAGATCGAGGTGCGGGGCGCGGGCGGCGGTGTGTGGACCGTGACCGCCGAACAGGGGCGATGGGGGGCTCGCCCGCGGCCGCGGGCGCGACCGTGGCCCCGACCCGGCGGCCCGGGTCGTGATCGGCCGGGACGACTTCTGGCGGCTGGCCACTCGCGGCATCGGCCCCGGTGAGGCCCGCGGCCGTGCCGGGTGCGGCGGGGACGCCGGGCCGTGGGAGGCGGCCACGGCGCTGGTGGCGGTCATCCGCTGAGGTCCGGTGGTCTCCGATCGGCTCCGGTGGGCGGGTCACGGGCGGGTCAGCTGTGGGCGTCGACCGCGATGAGGCGGACGCCGTCCGGCAGGGCGTCGATGTAGGCGTTGACCATGGACCGGTACCCCGACTCCGCCGAGCGGATGTCCGGGGTGCTCCCGATCCAGCCGCCGAAGGGGGCGTTGATCCACTCGCCCTCCAACGTCAGCAGCGCCGCGCCGGGCACCGCGCGGGCCCGGCGGCCCTCGATGTAGCCCTCCTTCGAGGCGCCGGGGGCGTCCAGCGCGTAGTCCATGACCGGGCCCAGGTCCGTGTGGAACAGCGCGTCCACCAAGGGCTGGCTCCGGTAGTCCTCCTCCGCCCGCTGCCGCGGGAAGTCCGCTGAGACCAGGCGGGCGAACGAGGACCAGCCCAGGGCGGGCGGCAGTTCGGCCGCGCGCTCCTGGAAGCGGTCCCACTCCAGTTCGGCCTCGCGCGCCGCGCTCTCCCGCATCGACGCCAGGTCGAGCGCGCCCTTGGGCCCGCCCGCCGCGCGCGTCCCCGCGGCCGTGGCGTTCGGCAGGACCAGGAGCGGGTCGTCACCGGCCCCGGGGCGGACGTGGAAGTAGTCCTTCCAGCGCCCGCCGGTCAACCAGTAGTCCCACTCGCCCCGGGGGTTGAAGGTCGACGCGAAGTAGGGCCGCCCCACGCCGTCGAACAGGATCGGCGGCTCGCCGTCGGCGGGCACCAGGTCCCGGTTGTAGGCCTCGGCCACGGCGTCCCAGGTCAGCTCCTCGTCGGGGACGGAGAACCCGAAGCGCGCCCGCAGGTACTTGACCGCCCAGAAGTCGGCGGGCCGGGACTGGAACTCGGTGTAGTCCGGGTACGGGTCGACCTCCCGGTCGAGGTCGAAGGGGGCCATGGCCGACCGGAGCGCCGGAGGGGCGTCGCCGTCGGTGCAGGGGCCGCCGAGGCCCTCGTCGAGGGCGACGATCACAAGGGAGTGCACCATGGGAGCCTGCCTGTTCGGACGGTCCGGGGCCGGCGCGCGTCGGCCCCGAGTGCGATGGTGCCACGGCCGGCCGGGCCGCGGCGGCGGTCAGTGGAAGCGCACGTCGACGCGGGCCGGGCGCCACCCCAGGTGGTGCAGGGCCGCGGTGCGGACCGCGCTGCGCAGCTCCTCGGCGAGTCGGGGCGCGGGGACCTCGCCGGTGAAGCGCGCGCTCAGCTCCACCGCGACGCCGTCCGGCCCCTCGGAGAACCGGCACCGTCCCACGGCGGCGCCGGGCACCGTGTCGCACGCGGCCCTGAAGAGCGTGGCCACCGCCGACGTGCGGATCCTCGTCCACCCGCGCCCCCCGGCGGGGCGGCCGGGAGGGCCGGGCAGTGCGATGTACCCGCTCGCGCGCTCTTCCGCGCGCACGGTGCGCATCACCCGGTCGGCCAGGCCGGGCGGGGCGGCGGGGAGGTCATGTTCGGCCTCGTCCCGGGCCGCCGTCAGTACGCGCATCTCCTCCACGGCGGCGACGCAGTGCGGGCACGCGCGCTCGTGCGCGGTGGGGCTCCCCTCGCGGAGGTGGTCGAGGAGGGCGTCGAGTGAGGTGCCGCACGGAAGGCGGTCGCCGTCGTCGATGCCGTCGACGCGGTCGCCGCCGTCAGGGCCGTCGGTTCCGGGGCCGTTCACCGCCATGGCTCAAGCGCCTCCACGAGACGGGTGCGCGCGCGGTGGATGCGCCCGCGCACAGCGGTCGGGGTCGCGTCGACCACGTCGGCGATCTCCTCATAGCCCAATCCTTCCATCTCCCTGAGGATCCAGCAGATCCTCTGCGGAGGCGGCAGGTCGGTGAGGGCGCGGTCGAGGGCCTGCCGGAGCCCGCTGCCGACGGCCCGCCCCGCCGGTCCGGCACCGGGGTCGGCGACCTCCGCCCCTTCGGGCAGCGGGTGCTCGGGGGTCCGGGCGCGTGCGGCGTCGAGGGCGCTCCGGGCCGCGATGCGCAGGAGCCACGGGCGGAACCGGTCGGCGTCGCGGAGGGTGGGGAGCCTCCGCCACGCGGTCACCAGCGCTTCCTGGGCGGCGTCGGCCGCCTCGTCGCGGTCGCCGAGCGTGCGCAGGGCGACCCGGAAGACGGTGTCCTGGTGGCGCAGGACGAGGGTCTCGAAGGCGGAGGTGTCGCCGTCCTGGGCGCGTTCGGCCAGCACCCCGTCGGGTGGGCCCGGACGACCCGGCACGCTCCGCCCCCTTTCCGTGCGCTCGGCCCGGCGAGGGGGACCGGAACGACGTTCCAGAGGGGAGTGGTGACGCAACGTTACCCACCGTGACCTGCACAGCCATGGTTGTGTCATGTGTGGGATACGTCACATACTGGGGAGCGTGAGCGGAACCGGCGGAGAGGTGTCATCCATGGTGACGGGCGCCGACGGCGAGCGTGCGGCCCGCTGACCGGTGAGGGGGGCCTGGTCGGCCCGGGCCCGCCGCCTCGGCGCCCGTCCTGATGTGAGCGGACCGAGGAGGGGACCATATGACCGCGGTGCGGCAGGAGGCGGCGGCCCCCGAACGCCCCAGGGCGGGGGAGGCCGCAGGCCGTCGATGGGCGTCCGGGCACAGGTGGCGGACGCGGGTTCCACTCCGGGCGGCGANGCGCCCCCCGCCACGGCCGCGCTCGTCTCGGCGGCGGAGGTCATCGCCGTCCTGGCCGACGCCCGCCTGGACGACCCCGGGCTGCGCGTCGCGTCCGTGGTCCTGCTGGTCATCGGCGGCGGAATGCTCGTGGCCGCCGGGGTGAGCCTGCTCGCGGGCGGCGCGGTCGCCGAGGCGCCGGTGGGCGCGGCCGACGCCTCGGACCCCCTCCCCGGGGTGCGCAAGGCCCTTGAGGAGTCGGCGGTGACGGTCTCCGGGGTGGAGTCGGTGCACGTGCTGGTCGGTTCCCGGAGCGTGTTCGTCCGGGTCGTCTCCTCCGTGCCGCGCAAGGAGGCCCGGCGCAGGGCCGTCGAGGGGGCGGTCCGGGCGCGGCTGGACTCGCTCTCGCTGGGCGAGGAGTTCAGTGTCCGGGCGCAGGTGGAGTCGCCGGGCGGGGGCGGATGAGGCGCCAGACGGCATCGGCGGCCTCGTCGGGCCGCCAGGCGGCGCCCCGGTCGGCGGTGCCTTGGGCGATGACCCCGATGAGCGCGCCTGCCAGGAACGAGGCGTGCAGGGCGACGGGGATGCCCTCCGAGCCGTCGGGGCGCTCGCCCGTGGCGAAGCGCGCGGTGAGCTCGTCGGTGAGCCGCGTCCTGAGCGCGGCGGCGCACCCCGGGCTGCCGTGGGCGCCGAGCATGCGCCCGTAAAGGTCGGCGTTGGTGTTCACGTGCTCGAACAGCTCCACGAGCGGCTCCGGTGCGCGGTGGGCCGGGGAGTCCAGCGGGCACAGCGAGGCCGCTCGGATCACCGGGGCCAGCGCCTCCTCCATCGCGTCGGTGAGGAGGGCGTCCGCGTCCTTGTAGTGCGCGTACACGGTGGCGCGGTTGACCCCGGCGCGGCGGGCGATCGCGGCCGTGCTCGGCTGGGCCCCGCCGCCGTCGGCCGACAGGTCGAGCGCCGCGGCGCGCAGGCGGGCGCGGGTGCGCTGGGCGCGGGGGTCGTCCGGGTTCATGGGGCCGATCCTAGGGCAGTCCGCCGATAATCGACACCTGTTGTGTAAGCGACAGGTGTTGTGTAATCTTCCGGCATGCGAATCGAGATCTGGGCGGACGTCGTCTGCGCGTGGGCCTACATCGGCAAGCGGCGGGTCGAGCGCGCGCTGGCCCTG
Organism: Nocardiopsis chromatogenes YIM 90109; assembly: GCF_000341185.1. Taxonomy (GTDB): domain Bacteria; phylum Actinomycetota; class Actinomycetes; order Streptosporangiales; family Streptosporangiaceae; genus Nocardiopsis_A; species Nocardiopsis_A chromatogenes. The sequence continues at coordinate 1,351 of NZ_ANBH01000108.1, read as the reverse complement.
CTCGCGGAGGGCGCCGCCGGGGAGGCGGGGGACGTCGGCGGGGACATCGCCGCGTCGGCCGAGGTCGTCTGGCGCCCCTACCGCATCGACCCCGCCGCGCCCGCCCCGTCGGAGCGGCTGGCGGAGGCCCTGCAGGCGCCGGGGGCCGAGGAGTCGCTGCGGGCCTGCGCGCCCCACCTCACCCCGGACGAGAACCGCGACCGCGTCGCCCGCATCGCGGCGGCCGAAGGACTCGGCCCGCGCTGGGGCGCGGCCTGGCGCCCGGACACCGGCCCCGCGCACCGGCTCCTGCTGCTCGCCTTGGAGCACGGCGGGTGGCGGTTGCAGAACGCCGTCGCCGAGCAGGTGATGCACGCGCACTTCGTCGAGGCCGCAGACGTCGGCGACCCGGAGGTGCTGGCCGCCGCGGCGGACAGGGGCGGGTTCCACGGCGGCGCGCGCCGGGTGGAGGAGGGCGGCGGGGAGGCCGCCGTCCGGGAGCTGCTGCTGCGCGGCAAGGCTCGGGGCATCCGCACCTCGCCGACCATCGTCGTGGGCGGCCGGGCCCTGGCGGGCGCGCAGTCCGCCGAGGAGATCGCCGCGTTCCTGCGCCAGGGGCCGGGGGAGGAGCGGAGCCTTCCCGAAGAGGTGGAGCGCTACCGCCTCGCCGATTCCCTGCTCGCCGCGCGCGACCCGCTCGGCGCCCTGGAGCTGCTCGCACCGGTCCTGGCCGCCCACCCCGACGACCGGGGAGCGCGGTTCCTGGCCGCGCGGGCCTACTACGCCTCGGCCCAGCTGGGCCGGGCGGAGAAGGAGCTGCAGAGCATGGCGGACGAGGACCCGACGGACGCCTACGTCCGGCTGATGCTCGGCCGCACCCTCCAGCGCCAGGGGCGGGACACCGAGGCCGAGCCGTACATGCGCCTGGCAGGCGTAATGGAGCCGGAGTACGCCTAGACGACCTCCCCCCGGGCGAGCAGCACCCAGAGGTGCCCGTCGCCGGAGCGCAAGGCGGCAAGGGCGGCGACGACAAAGGTCGGCGGCCCTTGCCGGAGCGTTGTCGGCTGCCGGGCGCGTACATGGTCGCCGTGATGGGCGGCGACGGCGGAGCTGGTGCCCCGCACAGGGGCCCCGGCCGGGCGGCGGACCGTCGGAGTGCAAGGAGGAGAGCGGCAACGACAGGGAGCAGCGGCCCTCGCCGCAGCGCTGTCGGCCACCAGGCGCATGGATGGTCGTTGTGATCGGCAGCGACGGGGTGAGCCGGGCGGGTCCCTGGTGTTGCTTGCCGGGCGGCAGGTTCCTCGCGGTTCGGGCAGGCGGTGGCTGGGCCGGTACCCCACTCGGTGGCTTCGGCCGGGCGGCGGGCCGCCGG
>NZ_ANBH01000107.1 GCF_000341185.1 Nocardiopsis chromatogenes YIM 90109 | reverse complement strand
CCGGCGTCAAGGTCGGCAAGACCCCCAGCGAGAGCGCGGTCCTCGTGCGCGAGGCCGCCGCGGCGAGGAGGGCCGTACGGTGAACGGTGGACCGATCCTCAAACCCGGAACCGAATGGGACGCCGTCTACGCGCGCTGCCGCCGGACCGCCCCCGAGGCCTTCGGCCCCGACGGCGCCCTCAACCGGTGGGGCGGCGCCTGGCGGACGGGCGGCACCCACCGCCCCGCCTTCTCCCCGCTCGACGGCGGCGAGCTCGCCGGGCTGCCGATGCTGGACGCCGCCACCGCCGAGGAGGCCGTCCGCGCCGCCGCCGACGAACACCGCGCATGGGCGCGCACCCCGCTGCCCGAGCGCCGGGCCCGCGTCGAGGCCGCCCTCGACGCCTGGGCCGACCACCGCGAAACCCTCGCCCTCGCCCTGGTCTGGGAGATCGGCAAGCCGTGGCGGCTGGCCCTGCAGGACGTGGACCGGGCCATCGAAGGCGCGCGCTGGTACGGCGAGCGCATCGAGACGATGCTGGAGGACCGCGCGCCGCTCCCCGGCCCCGTCTCCAACATCGCCAGCTGGAACTACCCCATGAGCGTGCTGGCGCACGCGATGGCGGTGCAGGCGCTGGCGGGCAACGCCGCGATCGCCAAGACACCCACCGACGGCGGACTGGTGTGCCTGACGCTGGCCGTCGCGCTCGCCGTCCGTGAGGGCCTCCCCTTCACCCTGGTCAGCGGCGGGGGCCGGGACCTGTCCCCGGCGCTGGTGCGCGGCCGGGAGATCGGCTGCGTCTCCTTCGTGGGCGGGCGCGACGCGGGAGGCCAGGTGGCCACCGCTCTCGCCGACCTCGGCCGCCGCCACATCCTGGAGCAGGAGGGCCTGAACTGCTGGGGCGTGTGGGAGTACGGCGACTGGGAGACGCTCTCCGGGCAGATCCGCAAGACCTTCGACTACGCCAAGCAGCGCTGCACCGCCTACCCGCGCTTCGTAGTCCAGCGCTCCCTGTTCGACCGGTTCCTGGAGGCCTACCTGCCCGCGGCGCGTGCCGTGCGCTTCGGCCACCCGCTCGCCGTGGACGGGCCCGACGACGCCCTGCCCGAGCTGGACTTCGGCCCGCTGATCGCGGCGGCCAAGGCCAAGGAACTGGCGGACCAGGTCGACGACGCCGTCGCCGGGGGAGCGGTCCCCCTCTACCGGGGCGGCCTGGACGACGCGCTGCTGCTGCCGGGGCAGGACGCCGACGCCTACATGGCGCCGGTGGCGCTGCTGGAGCCGCCGCGCTCCTCGCCGCTGTTCCACGCCGAGCCGTTCGGCCCGGTGGACACGGTCGTGCTGGTCGACACCGAGGCCGAGCTGCTGGCGGCGCTCAACGCCAGCAACGGCTCACTGGTGGCCACGCTCTCCTGTGACGACCCTGAGGCGGCCGAGCGCATCGCCGCCCAGGTGCGGGCGTTCAAGGTGGGGGTCAACCGCCCCCGCTCGCGCGGTGACCGCGACGAGCTGTTCGGCGGCTGGGGCGGCTCGTGGCGCGGCGCCTTCGTCGGCGGCGACCTGCTGGTGCGCGCGGTGACCCGCGGCCCCGAGGGCGAGCGCCTGCCCGGCAACTTCCCCGACTACACCCTGCGCCCCGAGGGCCGGGGCTGAGGGGCCGCCCCGCGGATCCAGGCCGCCGGACCCGCGGGCCGGGGCGGTGCGGGGCCGGGCGCGCGGTGCGCCCCGGCCCGGTCCCGCACCGAAACGCCCGAATCTGGCCGGATCCGGCCAGGGGCGGGGTGATCTGTGCGGCGTGGGGCCGGAAACGGCCGTGAGGCGCGTGCGGAGGGAGTAGCGTGCCGCACAGGCAAGATCACCGCCCGCCCGGGGACCGGGCGGAGCGCCCCGCACCGCCCCGGCCGGGTGTCCCCGCGCACGAGCGGCGGGCGGCGCGCACGCTTCCGCAGGAAGGAGGAGGGCGCCCCGCACCCGCCGCGCGGTGGGGCGGCGCCCGAACCGCCGATGAGCAGGAACGGCCGCGTCCTGACAGCGCTCCTGGCCGCGGCCGCCCTCGCCGCGGCGCTGGCCTCCCTCACCTGGTGGGCGGTCGAGCGGTGGGGCGTCCCCGGCTGGCCGCCCGACCCCGGGCAGGCCACGCTGGGCGCGGGGGTCCTCGCCCTGTTCGTGGGCCTGCTCCTGCTGGCCGTCCTCGCCGGGGGCTCGGCCGGGCGGCGCGGGGCCACCGCCGAGCGCGCGAAGGCCGAAGCCGAAGCCGCCGCGGCCCACCGGCGCAGGCACGTGCTCCGCATGCGCCTGCCCAGCGCGCGCAAGGACTACCCCTTCCTGTTCTCGGCCGTGGTCTGCTGGCGCGAGACCGGTCCGGCCGACGGGGCGGAGGGCGCGGCGGTCTGCGCGATCGAGCGGCGCGCCCGCGAGTTCGGTTCCACGGAACGCCCCGAGGACGTCGACTCCGCACAGTTCCGCCTGGCGGCCGCGCTCGGCCCCGAGCCCGGGGCGCACCCGGGGATCGGCCGGGTCTGGGCCGAAGAGGTGCGCCTGGAGCTGTCCCCCGAGGACGAGGAGCGCCTGAACCGCCTGAGCGACCTGCGCAAGCGCGAGGCCGTCCGCGAGGAGGAGCGCGCGGCCGAACGCCTGGAGCGCGAGTACCTGAGCAAGGAGGTCTTCGCCGACCCCGGCTCGGCCCTGCTGTGGTGGCTCGCGCGCGACCCCGCGCGCGTGGACGAGGCCGCCGACAGGATCGGCACCCTGGCCAAGCTCTCCTCCGCCGCCACGGGGCGGCCGCTGTCCGAGGTCCACCAGGAGCTGGCCGAGGCGGCCGAGCAGGACGACGTGTTCGCCGGTGCCGTGCGCTCGTCCGGGTGGACCGCCGAACGCGGCGCGCCGTCCGCGAGCGCCCCCTCGGCACCGCCCCCGTCGGCCGCCTCGGTGCCCGCCGACGCCGGTGCCGACCCGTTCGGGCCCGGGTACGCCGAGCGCGCCTCCGCGCCCGGGATGCGCGACGAGGACCCCGACCGCTGGCTGAAGGTCGCCGGTGCGGTCGCCGACGACTGGGAGGACGACGAGGAGTACGAGGGCTTCCTCCAACGGTTCGCCGTCTTCCTGCAGTCCAACGGCTACACGGCCAGCGCGGTCCGCCTGCGCCGCGACCACGGCCTCGGGGCGGGCTTCGCCCACGCCTTCGACGCCTCCTCGGACCTGTACGGCGACTCGGCGCTGGAGGGGTCGGCCGACGGGAACCACGTCGCCGACCGGCGGGCGGTCGATGAGCGGATGGGCGGGGAAGGGGCGTTCGACGAAGGGGCGTTCGACGACGGCGGACGGGCGTCCGGCCACGAGGAGCCCTTCGCTGAGGAGCACGCCTTCGACGGGCACGGCGCCGAGGAGCGGGACGGGGAGCCGGGCGACAGCGGGCAGGACGGCTACTCCGACACCGCCCCGGCCCGCTCCACGGGCAGCGAGCGCCGGTACTGACACGCTGAGAGAGGGCGGCGCCGTTGTCCCTGCGCCGTTGTCCCGGCGGTGCCGTCGGCCGCCCGGCGCGCGCTGTCCCCCGTGATCGACGGCAGTGGAGCGCAGGGGCCCACCCCGGGCACGTCCGTGCAGATTCCGTCTGACCAGGTCTGCGCGACTGTCGTGGCGTTGGGGTGGCCTTGCCCCTGCGTCGCTGTCCTGACAGGCGCTCTGCGTGTCGGCAGGTGATGGCGTCCTGTGGAGTGGGGTGACTCTGCCGACTGCGGCCGCCTTCGGCGGGGTGGCCCCCTGCCGTCCCGCCAGAGGCGGTGGCAGGCCAGGGCTGAGAAGGTGGCCAGGTTCGCACCAGGGCCGTGACCAGCGGGCTGACCTGGCCGGACGGAGCTTCCGCCACTCCAGCGGACGTGATGCGGCGGGTCGCCTACGGCCGCTCGCCCATGGCGGTCGCGACCGCCGAAGGGTCCAGCACTCCAGCGGACGCCGTGCCGTTCCGGGGTCGTCGCCGGACGGCCGATCGTGCTGCCGCATGCCGCTGCCCTTCATCGTCGCCGCCCTCGTCCCGAGGGGCTCTTCGTGACCGGGTAGCATTCTCGCCCGCCCCGTCA